>NZ_OESQ01000001.1:1200000-1525000 GCF_900240245.1 Lachnoclostridium edouardi | reverse complement strand
ATATTGCAGGGGAAGTTTACACCAGCAGAGTAGAATCCTTTACTCACGGCAGAATTTACGATATTATTGTGGCCAAAGAATTCTTGGGAAAGGGGGATAAGGTACTTCTCATTGATGATTTTCTGGCCAACGGAGCTGCCTTGGAGGGCCTGATTGATCTGGTAAAGGATTCTGGAGCAGAGCTGGTGGGCGCTGGAATTATTATAGAAAAGGGCTTCCAGGGAGGCGGAGATCGTTTAAGAGAGGCAGGAATCAGAGTAGAGTCTTTGGCCATTGTGGACAGCATGGATGATGAAAAAGGCACTATTGTATTTCGTGGAGATGAATAAAGTTGGATAGAAAAGCATTATTTTTCGATGTAGATGGAACATTGCTCAGTGAGATCACAGACCAGGTTCCGGAAAGCGCCGTTAAGGCGCTTAACCAGGCCAGAGCTGAGGGACACTTAGTTTTTATTAATTCAGGCAGAATGTATTGCATTCTGGATTTTCTCAATCAGCTGGTGGAGGTGGATGGTTTTCTCTGCGGCTGCGGCACCAGTATTTTTGTGCAGGGAAAAAATGTGTATGAGTATAGAATTCCTAAAGATAGGGCAAGAAGATTAAAGGAAAGCTTTGCAGAATGCCGGATGGACGGCTGGCTGGAGGGAACAGAAGCCTGTTATTTCCAAAGCCAGAGTTCGCCTTTTGAGGCAGTAGAGCAGACAAGAAGAAATTTAGCAGTTTTAAATGGGGTATCTCCTTATACCTGGGCTGAGGACTGCTACCAGTTTAACAAGTTCTGCGCTGTGTGGAATGATGACAGCGATTTAAAAAGGTTTACAGATCTGCTTCCTGACTTTCAGGTGATTTTCAGAGATGTTCAATTTATGGAGTGCGTGCCCAACGGCCATTCTAAAGCTACGGCAATGAAGCAGGTTTTAGAGATGTTTCACATTTCTCTGGAAAACGCGTATGTTTTCGGGGACAGCATGAATGATTTACCTATGTTTCAGTATGGGATCAATAATGTGTTAATGGGTGCCCATGATAAAGGACTTGAACCGTACGCAGCTTTTGTTACAAAAACTGTGGAGGAGGACGGAGTGGCCTATGCTATGAAAAAGCTGGGAATTATTTCATAACAGAAAATGGAAAACAGCTTGTGCAGCAGACGAAACAGCCTGACTGCTGAAATCGTGGAAAATAGGGCGTCCAGACTGTATAGATTTATACGGCCTGGGCCTGTTTTTCTTTTTAATTAAAAGCACATAAAAAGGAAATTTACAGACAAAAGAGAGGAACTTGTATGTTTGAAAAAATAGAGTATACAGTGGAAAGAATTGACGGAGATTATGCGTTCCTGAAAAATATTAACCATCAGGAGGCAGAGTTAAAATGCGTGGCCAGAGCCTTGCTGCCGGAAGATATTTCTGAGGGAAGCCGGCTGGATTATGAAATGTTGGAATATACTATGGTTTAAAGGACAGGTTTAAGGTAATGGAATTGATCAAAACAATTATACAGCTGTATATTGACAGGGGAGACTGGTTTTTAGGTCTTCTGGGAGAACATTTGATGCTGTCCTTTACCGCCATTTTAATAGCGGGAACCGCAGGGCTTTTTCTGGGAGTTCTGATTTCAGAATTTCAGAAATTTGCCCCTGCAGTCATAGGAATCTGTAATATATGTTATACAATACCGGCTATTTCACTTTTGGGAATTCTGATTCCATTTCTGGGCGTGGGAAATAAAACTGCAGTGACAGCCCTTTCAATTTATGCAATTATGCCTATGGTGAGGAACACATATACAGGAATGACAACTATAGATAAGGATGTGATTGAGGCAGCCAAGGGAATGGGAAGCACCAGATTTCAGATTCTGTGGAAGATTAAACTGCCTCTGGCGGTCAGCGTCATTCTCACCGGCCTGCGCAGTATGGTCGTAATGGCCATTTCTGTGGGAGGTATTGCTTCTTTTATTGGAGCAGGAGGACTGGGAGTAGCCATTTACCGGGGAATTACTATTTATAATCCGGCTATGACCTTTGCAGGGGGACTGTTAATTGCAGCGTTGGCTTTGATTTCAGATTCCCTGCTTGGCATATTAGAATATATTTATAAAAAGAAAAGGAGACTAAATATATGAGAAAGAAAATAATAGGACTTATGATGCTGGCCGCAGTCACTGTTTCTGTTGTAGCCTGCGGAGGAAAAGGTGAGACAAGCACAGAGCAAAGTCAGGAGACTGCGGCAGGCAGCAGGCAGGAGGCGCAGGAGACAGCCGAAAAGACAGAAGAGGCGGAAAATGGGGAAAATATGGATCCAGTGCGCATCGCCACAAAGCCTATGACAGAGCAGTATATTTTAGGGGAAATATTAAAAGAGGTTATTGAATCTTCTACAGATTATACGGTGGAGGTGACAAAGGGAATCGGCGGCGGAACTTCTAATATACAGCCAGCCATGGAAAAAGGGGAGTTTGACCTTTATCCGGAATATACCTCTAGCGGCTGGGTAATGGTACTAGGACACAGCCAGGATAAACCTTCAGATGAAGAAATGTTTCAGCAGCTGAAACAGGAGTATGAAGAAAAGTTTAACATGACCTGGCTGGGGCTTTACGGTTTTAATAATACCTACACCATGGTAGCCAGCAAGGAGGCTGCTGATAAATATGGACTGGAGAATACCTCTGATTTAGAGGCAGCGGCAGGTGAGCTGATATTTGGCGGAAATCCAGATTACCTGGAAAGAGAAGACGGATTTAAAATGGTATGCGATGCTTATGGGCTGGAATTTAAGAAGGTGATGGACATTGATATAGGCTTAAAATATCAGGCTTTGACAAACGGGGACATTGACGTAACAAACGGATATACTACAGACGCTCAGATTGGAAGCGGCGCTGTAAAGGCTTTAAAAGATGATAAAAATGTTCAAGTAAATTATTTGTGCTCTACAGTTGTAAGACAGGACGCCTTAGAAAAATATCCAGGCCTGGAAGAAGCTTTAATGAAAATGGACGGCTTGTTTTCAGATAAGGAAATGGCTGAACTGAATTATCAGGTTGAGGTAGAAGGCAGGGACGAGCAGGAAGTGGCTCACCAGTTCTTAGTGGAAAAGGGCGTAGTAGAGGAGTAGATTTATGGCAGGAGAGGCCATTTGTTTTAGGCATGTAACAAAAAAATATGGCGATCTTACAGTGCTGGAGGATTTCTGCCTTTCAGTAAATCAGGGAGAGTTTTTAACAGTTATTGGAAGGTCGGGCTGCGGAAAGACTACAGCTCTTAAAATGGTAAATGCTTTGCTTAAACCGGATTTGGGAGAGGTGATTGTGGCAGGGCAGAATGTTTCAAAGGCAGACCAGATTGCTTTGAGAAGAAAAATAGGCTATGTAATTCAAAGTATTGGTTTATTTCCTCATATGTCTGTAAGCAAGAATATTGCTTACGTGCCCTCACTGTCTAGACAGTGGGATAAGGAGACGGAAAAAAGGGAAGTAGCCCGTCTTCTGGAAACCGTAGGTTTGAAGCCTGAAATCGGAGAAAGATATCCGTCTGAGCTGTCAGGAGGCCAAAAACAGAGAGTGGGAATTGCCAGGGCCCTGGCAGGAAATCCGGAAATTCTTTTGATGGATGAACCTTTTGGGGCGGTGGATGCCATTACCCGCAGAGCGCTTCAGGATGAGCTTTTAAGGCTGCAGAAGGAGCTTAAAATAACTGTTATGTTTGTAACCCATGACATCAGGGAAGCTGTTCGTCTGGGAACCAGAGTGCTGGTGATGGAAAACGGCCGCATTGCCCAGCTGGATACCCCGGAAAAAATAATCAAACAGCCTGCAGACGACTTTGTGAAGCAGCTATTTTCAGATGGAGACGGTTTTTAAAACCTGCCATGTAGTTTTCACCTGGGCTTTGACTTTTAAATAAGAAAGAATAACCTGTCTTGGCATAATCTTTTCATGGATGTAATAAGATGTAAAAAAGCTTCTTAGGGGAGAAACCCATGAAAGAATATATTGCAGAACGGGCAGAGGCCATCGCCAATTATATTATTGACTATAATGCTACAGTAAGGCAGACAGCAAAAAAATTTGGCATCAGTAAAAGCACGGTACATAAAGATGTGACAGACCGTTTAGAGCACATCAACCCGTCTTTAGCTGCCCGGGCCAGGGTAGTTCTGGATATTAACAAATCAGAGCGTCATATTAGAGGCGGCATGGCTACAAAGGAGAAATACCAGCACAGGCTGCAGATATGCAGTAAAAAATAATGTAAGGTGACAATGATTCTGTCATATTTATTTTGCTGCCCTCATACAATACTATTAATCGAATATGGGGGGAGGTTATAATGAAAAGAGTCATAAATGGAAAAATCATATTGCTGGGTATGCTTTTGCTTTGGGTATTTGTGGTGCGGTTCCTTACAGGCTGTGCTTTAAAGCAGGGGCAGGAGGAAAAGGTGCGGGATCTGGAATTTACAGTAGTGGGAGACGGAGAGGTTCCCCAGGAACTGAAGGATATTATTGTAGAGAAACAATCGGCGCCGTTTAAATTGACTTACAGTGATGACCAGAACCTGTACATAGTGACCGGATACGGGGAACAGCCTACAGGCGGATATAGTATATCTGTGAATCAGCTGTTTCTCACTGAAAATTCTATTGTGTTTGATACAGAGCTGTTAGGGCCGGGAAAAGAAGAGGAAGCAGGGACGGAGAAGTCCTACCCATATATTGTTGTGCAGACAGAATTCCTGGAAACACCTGTAGTTTTCCAGTAGAAACTGGCAGTTGACAAAGAAATTGGATTACCGTAAAATAAACTCATATTATTTATGAGGAGATGGGAAAATGAGGGTGTTCGTTCGTGATCAGGAATGAGTGCCCTCTTTTTGCTTTAGAAGAAATATGGAAAATAAAAGGAGATTAACAGGGAAAATTGTATTTTGGTTCACTCCGGCAGCAGCCTGTCTGCTGGTGGAAATTTTAGGCCATGGCGGTCTGCCTCAGATAAAAATGCTGTTTTTAAATATGGTGTTTTTTTATATGCTGTATCTGGTTACTTATGCGGTTTTTAACAATGAAAAAATCGTATATCCTTTCTGGAACACAGCTTTTTTTATTTTAGCTCTTGCTGAGTATTATGTACTTCAATTCAGGGACCGTCCCATTATGCTGGGAGATTTTCTGGCTGTTAAAACAGCTGCCAGCGTTTCTGGCAATTATTCTTATGAAATTAATATAAAAATCATTTTGGCGGCGGCTGTAGTAGTGGCCCTGAGTGTGCTGGCGGTGAAATTTCCAGTTAAAATGCGGGAAAAAAGAGCAAGATGGCTTGTGGTTCCTGTTTCTGTGGCTGCATTTACTTTATTTCTCACTGGTTTTTACCAGGTTCTTATAAAGCAGTGGGGAATTGAAATTAATATGTGGAATCCCAGAAGCTCTTACGAAAGCAACGGATATGCGGTGTGTACCTTCCGCAGCTTTGCCTATTTATTTGAAAAGGCGCCAGATGGATATTCTGTGGAGGCTGTCAGACAGGATATGGAGACAGTGGAGCAGAACCGGGAAAATGCAGCATATTACTGGCAGACAGATACAGAAATTATACTGGAAAATATTATCTGTATTATGAATGAAAGCTTTTCTGATCTAAGTCAGGTAGGAGATTTTAAAACAGATCAGCCTTATCTTTCTTTTTACAATGAATTAGAGGAAAATTGTGTAAAAGGCAATTTATATATGCCTGTATGGGGGTCTATGACAAGCAATTCAGAGTACGAATTTCTTACGGGAAACTCTATTTCTTTTATTTCTGCAGGTGCAGTGCCCTTTCAGATTTACATGGAAGCTCCTGTTTATGGACTGCCTTTAACCTTAAAAGCCCAGGGTTATAAAACTATTGGGATGCATCCATATCCGGCCTCTAACTGGAACAGAAACAGCGCTTATAAAGCTATGGGCTTTGATGAATTTCTGGCTGAGGAATATTTTCTGGATTCTGAAAGAATTAGGGGATATGTCAGTGACAGGGGAACTTATAAGAAAATTATGGAACTGACAGAGGAAAAGGAAAAAGGGGACAAGCTGTTTATATTTGATGTTACTATGCAGAATCACGGTGGATATTGGGAGGAGTACCAGGCTCAGATTCATGTAGAGGGAGGAGATTTCCCTATGGCTGAACAGTATTTGTCCTTGATTAGGGAGTCAGACCAGGCATTAAAGGAGCTGCTGGAGTATTATGAAAATGTAGAAGAGCCGACAATGATTATTATGTTTGGGGATCACCAGCCAAGTATAGAGGAGTCCTTTTACGAAATGCTTTATGGCTGTTCTATGGGAGAGGTGGAGAAGGAGGATTATTTAAGGCGGTATGTGACGCCGTTTTTAGTGTGGACAAATTATGAGACGCCTTCAGAAAAAATAGATAAAATAAGCGCCATGTATTTATCTAATATAATTGTGGAAAGAGCGAATCTTCTGCCCACCTCTTACCAGGTATTTTTAGATGAAATGTATCAAAAGCTTCCTGTAGTACATCCCTTAGGATATTATAAATCAGACGGTTCCTGGTTTACATGGGACGGATGGAAGGAAAAAGAGGAGTATGAACAGTGGTGGAAGCCTTATGAAAATTTCCTTTATAATAACATTTTTGGAAGGAAAAACAGAATAAATGAATTTTTTTCTATTTCCATGCAACAGTAGAGGCAAAAAATGACACTGTTTAAGTGAAAAGCATTTCTGAGTCTGCTGAAGGGAAGGGATGGAAATGGATAAATGTGCATTTGAGGAGGCTTATAAAAGTGTATACAGAGAAATGTTTTATTTTGCATTATATACTTTGGGAAGAAGGCTGGATGCAGAGGACGCTGTAAGCGAGGCAGTAGCAGATGCATGGCAGAATAAGGAAAAATTAAGAAGGGAAGAGTCTTTTAAACCCTGGATTTTTTCTATTCTCACAATAAAATGCAAGAGAAAGCTGAAGGAATACACAGATCAGACAGTAGAATTAAATGAGGAGATTTTTAGTCAGAATAAGGAAGAAGCCTGGAATGTAGAAGAACAACAGGATGTAAGAAATGCATTTTCAAAGTTAGGCGGTCAGGAAAGAATGATTATTTCCCTATCTGTTTTTGGCGGTTACAACAGCCAGGAGATTGGAAAAATCTTATTTTTAAAGTCTGCCACAGTCCGGTCAAAGCTTGCCAGAGCGCTTAATAAAATGGAGAGAGAGCTGGAAGGATAGAAAGGAGAATGCATATGAAACAGAATGAACTGTTGGAGAAAATCAGAAAATCAGCAGACAATATTCCTGTTCCTCATAAGCTGAGTCCTGATCATATTCTGGACGGTTTAGAGGATGTGGCTAAGGAGAAAAAATCTAAAAAAAGGCCGTATTGGCTAAGGTACGGAGGAGTTGCAGCTGCAGCAGGCCTGGCTTTATTTGTGACGTTGGGAATTCTTTCTGGACAGAGTTCCAGGAATATAAGCAGAGAGAGCAGAAGCTCCTATGCGGCAGAAAGCTACGAGGATATTTATAAAGAAATTAGAAAGATTGAGAAGCAAAGGAAGGAAGAACTTGCCGCAGCGGGCGGAGAAATGGTAGAGGAAACTGCAGCAGGTGCGGAGACAGGCGCAGAGACATGCGTAGAGACTGAAATAAGTAAAGGCACAGGAGACTACTCTCAGACAAATATTCAGGTGCAGGGCGTTGACGAGGGAGATATTGTAAAAACAGACGGCTCGTATATTTATAGCTTAGATCCTGGAGAGGGGTGTCTTACTATTGTGGCGGCAGACAAGGAAAAATTAAAGAAGGAAAGCCAGATTCAGGGAATTCTGGAGGAGAATGGAAGCAGTGAATTTGGAATTGTTCAGGAATTTTATATCTGGGAAAATAAGCTTTCTGTGCTGGCCACTAATGGAGAAACTACAGCTGCAGTAACTTACGATATTTCTGACAAGGCCAGGCCTGTAAAAATCGGGAAGGTGATACAGGAGGGCCAGTATTTAAGCTCCCGCAGATCAGGAGATTATTTATATGTGTTTACTGAGCGCTGGACTTATGAAAAGCCCAGAAAAATGAAGGAATATATTCCGGAAATAAACGGGGAAATAATGGCATACCAGGACATTTATTTGCCGGATCATGTAGATCATACTTCATTTTTAATATGTTCTTCTATAGATTTAAATGCGCCTTCAGAGACCACAGATCAAAAAGCAGTTATGGCAAGGGGAGATAATCTTTATGTAAGTACTGACAATATTTACATTTCTGCTGAAAAATATGATTATCAAGCTTCCCAGTACAATTACACAGAGCTAATAAGATTTTCCTATAATGACGGGAAAATTGTTTATCAGGCTCACGGGTTAATAGACGGAACAATGCTGAATCAGTTTTCTATGGATGAAAAGGACGGATTTCTCCGCCTTGTGGCAACCTTACATTATTCTAAGGGAGAATCTACAAATTCCTTGTATATCCTGGATCCGCAGCTTGAGGTTGTAGGAAAAATCGAGAATCTGGCTCCTGGAGAAAGGATTTATTCCGCCAGATTTATGGGGAATACAGGCTATTTTGTCACATACCGGGAAACAGATCCCTTATTTTCAGCAGATTTGTCAGATCCTCAAAACCCTGTGATTTTAGGACAGTTAAAAATCCCCGGATTTTCTCAATACCTTCATTTTTGGAGTCAGGATCTTTTATTCGGCTTAGGCCAGGAGTATGGGCTGCCGGAAGAGGGAGGGAATTTTAAGGGACTAAAAATGTCTATGTTTGATATTTCCAAACCGGCTGATGTAAAGGAAATAGATAAGCTGGTGGTAAAGGAATACGAAAACACGCCGGCCTGGTATTCTCATAAAGCCATATTAATCAGCCCTGAAAAAAACTTAATTGGATTTGCAGTTAACAAATATCTGCCTGACAGAACCTGGAGCAATGAGTATGTAATCTATGGCTATGATAAAAATAACGGCTTTTATAAAAAGGCAGAGCTGCCATGCAGTCAGGGAGAAAATATTCAATTTGTAAGAGGCCTTTATATAGGAGATTACTTTTATGTAACAGGAAGAAGGGAAATTCAGGCTTTTACAGGGCAAGATTTTCAAAAATGCGGCAGCCTTACATGGTAAATACCACGAAATCTCTTTTTAAATTTAAAATCATATGATATTATAGAAAAAAGAAAGAAGGAGAGCATATGATTTTTAAAGATATATGGTTGGATATTAAGGCTGTACAGGAAAGAGATCCTGCGGCCCGCAGCGCGTTAGAGGTATTACTTTTATATCAAGGCATTCACGCATTAATATGGCACAGGTTTGCCCATTGGTTTTATAACCACAAAATGTTATTTATTGCCCGTCTGATTTCTCAGATCGCCCGCTTTTTTACCTTGATTGAAATTCACCCGGGAGCCCAGCTGGGCCGGGGAATTCTGATTGATCACGGCGCGGGAGTGGTAATTGGAGAAACTGCCGTGGTGGGGGATAACTGCACGATATACCAGGGCGTGACCTTAGGAGGCGTAGGCACGCAGAAAGGAAAACGCCATCCTACTTTAGGCAATAACGTAATGGTAGGGGCGGGAGCCAAAATTCTGGGAGCCTTTGAGGTGGGAGATAACTGTAATATTGCGGCCAATGCAGTGCTTTTAAAACCGCTGGAGGATAATATGACGGCGGCAGGAATTCCTGCAAAGCCGATTAAAAAGGACGGCGTCAGGATTCCCAGCCAGGAGCCTCAGACAGTGACAGTGGAACATTACTGCCAGATGAAGGAAAGAATGAAGGAGCTGGAGGCTGCCGTGGCAAGACTGGAGAAAGAGCTGGAGAAAAGATGAAAACCCCTTGTCAGAAAATTGAAAGCAGTATTATTAAACAATTCCGCAAAGAGATTTGGAGACCTTTTGTAAAGGC
Organism: Lachnoclostridium edouardi; assembly: GCF_900240245.1. Lineage (GTDB taxonomy): Bacteria > Bacillota > Clostridia > Lachnospirales > Lachnospiraceae > Lachnoclostridium_A > Lachnoclostridium_A edouardi. The sequence continues at coordinate 1,515,075 of NZ_OESQ01000001.1, read as the reverse complement.
TTTACAGGATTATAAAATGATTGAACAGGGAGACAGAGTTGCCGTGTGCATATCAGGAGGCAAGGATTCTATGCTTCTTGCCAAATGTATACAGGAGATTTTACGCCACGGCAATGTAGAATTTCAGGCAGAGTATTTGGTCATGGACCCAGGATATCATCCTGCCAACAGAAAGATGATAGAGGAAAATGCCAGATTAATGGAAATCCCTGTAACTATTGTGGAATCCCAAATTTTTCATGTTGTGGCTGATGAGGAGAAGTCCCCGTGCTATCTTTGCGCCAGAATGAGAAGAGGCTGTCTTTATGACAGCGCCAGGAAATTAGGTTGTAATAAAATTGCTTTAGGCCACCATTTTGACGATGTTATAGAAACTGTGCTTATGAGTATGCTTTATGGAGGTCAGATTAATACTATGATGCCTAAGCTGCACAGTACGAATTTTCAGGGGATGGAATTAATCCGTCCCCTGTATTATGTAAAAGAAGCAGATATTCTGGCCTGGAAGGAATTTAATCACCTTAGATTTCTGCAGTGCGCCTGCAGATTTACAGAGAAGATCAGGGAAGAGCAGGTGCTGGAGGAGGAAGTGAAAACCTCAAAAAGGCAGGAGATGAAAGAGCTGATTCAGTATTTCCGCAGACATAATCCCAATATAGAAAACAATATTTTTAAAAGCACAGAGAACGTAAATCTGGATGCGTGCCTTGGTTATGTAAAAAACGGAGAGCGCCGTCACTTTATGGATGAGTATGAGCATAAATAGAAAAGCGCTGGCATACATTTTCTTATAAGTTCAGGTAAGAAAGGTGTGTGTATGAATGGAACTGCTGAAAAAATATATTCATATGAATCAGTGGAAAAACAAGGCTTCCACCCAGCTGACTTTAGATGATGATTTTATTGTTCCGGATACCATGGATGATGTGGATAGGGTTCTTTTGGACGCCGGAGAAATACAAATTGAATCAGCCAGAGCTCAGGGAGAAAAAGTAAATGTAAGAGGAAAGCTGGATTTCCGTATATTGTACAGAAAGGCGGACGGTGGGCTGCAGACCTTGGCCGGCTCTATTCCTTTTGAAGAAAGCGTAAATGTGCCGGGGCTGGAGGAAAGAGATTATACAGAGACAGCATGGGAGCTGGATGATTTAAGCGTAGGTATGATTAATTCCAGAAAGCTGAGTGTAAAAGCTCTTGTGACTTTAACAGTTCAGACAGAGACTTTAAGAGATGTGGAAGCGGCGGTAGATATTGAAGGCGCAGGAAGCGAAGACGGAGCGGAACTGGAGCTGCAGAAACAGAAGGTGGAAGCAGCGGCGATTGCTGTCAGGAGAAAAGATACATATAGGGTAAAAGAACTGATTTCTCTGTCAGGAAATAAGCCGGATATGGAACATATTTTGTGGAGTGAGATCCGTTTAAGAGCAGAAAGCGCCAGACCGTTAGACGGCAAGCTGGTGATGGAAGGCGAACTGATGGTGTTTGTCATCTACACAGGAGAAGGGGAGGACGGCCCGGTACAGTATTTAGAGGAAAGCGTGCCATTTTCCGGAGAATTAGAGCTGCCGGAAGCTTTGGAGGAGATGATTCCTCAGATTTCCATGAAATTAGTTCACAAGGAGCTGGAGGCAAAACCAGATTACGACGGGGAGATGCGGGAGCTGGAGCTGGACGCAGTGGTGGAATTGAATATTAAGCTGTATGAAGAGGAAGAAGTAGAAATTCTCAGCGATCTCTACTCCACCAACAGAGAAGTGACTATGGAGATAGAGGAAGCCTGCTTTGACAAGATTCTGGCAAAAAATGCATGTAAGTGTAAAATTGTTGAGAAAATACAGCTGGATAATGGGGAGAGAATTCTTCAGATCTGCCACAGTGAAGGCAATGTAAAAATTGATGAGACAGAGATAAAAGAGGATGCTCTTCATATTGAAGGCGTTTTGGAGGTCCAGCTGCTTTATATGACTTCAGACGACAATGAGCCTATTAGATCCAGAACAGAAATGATTCCATTTCATTATATGGCAGATGCCAAGGGTCTGACAGAAAATAGTATTTATCAGCTGAACTCCAGCATAGATCAGCTTACAGCTGTAATGATGGGCGGAGACGTGGTGGAAGTAAAGGCAGTTGTAAATTTAGATCTGCTGGTGCTGCAGCCGGTTTGCCACCAGGTAATTTCCAGCGCAGCAACACAGCCAATGGATGTGCAGAAGCTTCAGAAGCTGCCGGGAATTGTAGGCTATGTAGTGCAGCCGGGGGATAGCTTGTGGAAAATCGCTAAGAAATTTCACACTACTGTGGATAATATTATGGAGACAAATGGACTTACAAGTGATAAAATACAGCCGGGAGATAAATTGCTGCTAGTAAAAGAGATTGCTCAAGGCTGAAATAGTTTAGGGCAGCAGAAAAAACGCTGCACAAAATAGGAGTCCGGTCATATGATATAGTATCAGCAGGAAACAACAATGCATCCAGCTGGTGCTTCACATAGATGACAGGGCAACCTGGACGGTGATAACGCAGTTGCAAGGCGTTGTTGCCGTTTACATAACAGCTGGAACAGGATATGGAGAAAATGAATTATACATACATGGTGGAGTGCGCTGATAAAACCTTTTATTGCGGCTGGACAAACCATCTGGAGAAGAGAATGAAGGCCCATAACAGCGGAAAGGGAGCCAAATATACAAAAAGCAGAAGACCAGTAGCCTTAGTTTATTATGAAATGTATGAGACAAAGGAAGAGGCCATGAAGCGGGAGGCGGCAATTAAAAAAATGAGCCGCCGGCAGAAGGAGCTTTTAATCTGCTCTAAAAAAGAGATGGTTAATAAATCCAGTGATTTTTCTGTAATAAATAATAAATGCCGGGATAAGTCCTTAATATAAAAAGGACTTCCCGGCGTTTTTGCGGTGTGGAGAAATAAAAGTTTATGCCACAAACTGATACATCATGATATAATGACAGAAGCTTCCTCCCATAACAAACAAGTGGAAAATTTCATGGGAGCCAAAGTTTTTATGGCGGGAGTTAAAAATCGGCAGTTTTAAGGCGTAAATAACACCTCCCGCTGTGTAGATAATTCCCCCGGCTAAAAGCCATAGAAAAGCCGACGGAGAAAGGGCCTTAAAAATCTTTGTAATAGCCAGAATACATACCCAGCCCATTGAAATGTACACAACGGAAGAAAACCATTTGGGGCAGGTAATCCAGAAGGCCATGATCAAAATTCCGGCTGCGGCAATGGACCAAACAAGTCCTAGGAGAAACCAGCCTGTTTGATTGTCCAGCACAATAAGGCATACCGGGGTGTATGTCCCGGCTATAAGGACAAAAATCATCATATGATCAATTTTCCTAAGAATTTTGTTAAAACCTGGAGAAATATCTAAAGTATGATAAACTGTGCTGGCAGCGTAAAGCAGAATCATGCTGATAATAAATATGGCCAAGGTGGTAAGGTGCATAGAACCATGTTCAGCCGACGCTTTGTACAGTAAAGGGAAGGCGGCAAATAAAGCCAGCAGCATACCTATAAAATGTGTGATGGCGCTTCCAGGATCTTTTAGCTTAAAATTCATAAAAAACCTCCTATTGATAAATATATATTACTATCATATGTAGTTTTAAAAACTATATCAAATAATTTATTACACTATAACATTTTGAGTTGAGAAAGTCAAGGAAAAACCAATGAAATTAAAAGTTTATTTTGAAGATCAAAGTATAATAGTTGTGGAAAAACCTGCAGGTATAGAATCTCAGTCAGCAAAGGGATTTGGAGCGGATATGGTAAGTGAAATTAAAAAACATATCCACAAATTATCCCCCTCAAATAGGGAGCTTTATGTGGGAGTTATCCACAGACTTGACAAGCCCGTTCAGGGCATGATGGTGTATGCCAAAACGAAAAAAGCAGCGGCAGCTTTAAGTAAACAGGTACAGCAGAGAACTTTTACAAAAACATATGAAGCAGTGATATGTGGAAAACCTGTGGATAATGTGGGTAAGTATGTGGATTATTTGTTGAAGGATGGAAAAACTAATTATACACAAGTTGTGGATAAGTCGGTGGAAGGCTGCAAGAGAGCAGAACTTAGCTATCAGGTTCTAGGCAGTAAAGAGATCCAGGGACAAGTCTACTCTTTAGTGAGAATACAGCTGCTTACAGGGCGTCATCATCAGATTAGAGTTCAATTTGCTTCCCGCGGTCTGCCCTTGGCAGGGGATCAAAAATATGGAAAAATGGAAAATAATGGAGGAGAATCTTCCTATATAATAGGGAACCAGAAAAGAGGCTTAAAAGAAACAGTAGCTCTGTGCTCCACAGGCTTATCTTTCTATCACCCTGTCTCTGGAAAGAAAATGGAGTTCCAGGAAAAGCCAGAGGGAAAAGCATTTTCATTTTTTGATTAATTAGAATATTTTTTGCTTTATGAGCCATACTAGATTTTGTACAGAAGAAGTACAAAACAGAAACGGGTGAGGTCCATGGGCAAACCAAGTAAGAAACAGAAGAAAATTTTATTAATAGTGGGAATTACGGGAGTTGTGTATGTAGGATTTAAATATCTGCTGCCTCTCGTAATTCCTTTTTTAGCTGCTTATTTATTTGCAATATGTTTAAAGCCATCTGCAGCGTGGATTCAAAAAAATCTTTATATTAATTTAAAAGGAAAAAAACGATATCTTCCCATTGGCATTATTGGAGGCCTGGAGTTTTTAGTCATATTAATCTTAGCAGGAGTTGGAGTTTACTTTGGCGTTGAAAAAATATGCCGGGAAATTACTTTGTTATCCGATAATCTGCCTGTTTGGATAGAAAATCTGGATTATTGGATGACAGGTCAGTGTCACAGCCTGGAAAATGCGTTTGGTTTAGAGCCAAACTGCCTGGTAAGACTAGTAAGGGAGATTTTGGCAGGTTTGAAAGTTAAAATAAAAGAAACCGCCATGCCTTTTTTAATGATAAATTCTATGACAGTTGTCAGCTATACTGTCAAGGTTATGATAGTAGGCGTGATTATATTCCTGGGAACCATTCTCTCCCTTCAGGAGATGGAAAGCTTAAAGCAAAGGCGGCAGAATTCTATTTTTTGGAAGGAATATGATATGATAGGCTGCAGGCTTATGCAGGCCGGCAGGGCTTTTGTAAAAACTCAGGGCACCATTTTGCTGCTTACAATGTTTTTATGCGCTTTAGGGCTGTGGATTTTAAAAAATCCTTATTATATTATATTGGGGATTTTTATTGGTCTTTTAGATGCCCTCCCTGTTTTTGGAACAGGAACTATTCTGATTCCCTGGGCAATCATAGATTTTGTCAGAGGGAATTTTGCAAGCGGGGCAGTGCTGATTGCTCTTTATTTAATATGCTATTTTATGAGAGAATTTTTAGAAGCAAAAATAATGGGAAACCAAATGGGGCTTACGCCTTTAGAATCCCTGGTTTCCCTGTATGTAGGATGGCAGTTGTTCGGCCTGCTGGGATTTATTTTAGGGCCTATTGGGCTGATTTTAATTGAAGATATTATAGAGGCCTATGAAAATAAGGAATTTACCACGTGACAATTTCATCAATAAGGGATTGCTGCTCCTGGCTGGTGCTGGTCAAATAAATCCTTGTGGTTTCAATGCTTTCATGTCCCATTAAATCTGCCAGCAGTGAAATATCATTAAACTTCTTTAAAAAGTTCTTAGCAAACAAGTGGCGGAAGGAATGGGGATAAACCCTTTCAGGTTCAATATTATATTGTTTGGCCAGAAGCTTTAAGTGATTGCTGATTCCCCTGGGCGTCATGGGGATTCCCCGGTGATTGACAAATAAAAACCCTTTTGAAGCGCCATTAGTGGAAAACCAGGAAAGGGCCTCTGCACAAAGGGATTCAGGAAAATAAATTCTTCGCACTTTCCCTCCTTTTGAACATAGGTCCATATAACCTAAAGACAAATATTCAAATTTTATTTGCGTTAATTCGCTGATGCGGGCCCCTGTAGCTGCCAAAAAGCGAATAATAAAATACCAGAACATTTCATTTTCACATTTCAGTTCGTGTTTTAGTCTGCTATAAAGTACAGTTTACAAGGGACTACACAGGGTAACGGTCTGACGGGAGGTGTGCCGCCCGTCAGATTTTCCATGTGATGTTCAAGCTGTCACTTGTAGCGGCAACGGTGGTAATCATCAAATCCACCACACGCCGCTTGTCATCAAAGGATACATTGTCCCATGTGTCGAGGTAGCCGGAAATCTGGCTGACCTGTTCCGGGCTGATGGCTTCCACCGTCAACTCCGCTATCCTCGCCAGAAGTTCCTGCTTGCGTCCGTCCAGTTCCGCTATCTTCACATTCACATAGGAGAGCAGAACATTGTTTGCACCCGTCAGACTGTCCACCAGCTTTTCAATCTCGCTGTCCACATGGAGAAGTTCCACTTGCAGGGCGGCGATTTTCGGGTTTGCCTTTGCCGCTTTTTTTCTGCCCGTCAGCGTTTTGTAGCTTGCCAGCTTCTTCACCATCTGCTGATAAACAACCGCTTCCAGCTCCGAAGTGATGATTTTCCCGCACCCGGCACAGCTTTTATTGTCCAGCCGCTTTGTGCAGCGGAGATATTGCTTTCCCACAGGATTGTTAATGCTCATAAGGGCATACCCGCAGTTTCCGCACTTGATTTTTCCCGCCAGCCATGTATGGGTGGCTTTTCGGGCAGACTGGATTTTCATGTTGTTCATCAGCTTCTTGCGGCAGGTCAGCCAGATGTCGGAGGGGACAATGCCCTCATGGGGAGCCAGCACCAGCATTTGGTCTTTCAAGTCGTTCTTTTTGCTGGGCTTCACATCCCGCCCTTGATACAGATAGCAGCCATTCATGCCGGTAAAATCGGCAGCGTCATTGACAATGATTGTCCCTTGACTTTTGAAAAATTCGTACACATCAAGGTCTGCCTGCACATAGACAGGATTGCGTAACATCTGCGCCAGCGTGGGGCGTATTAGTTCCTTGCCGTTGAATAAAATTCCCTGTTCGGCAAAGTACCGGGTAATGTCCCCGTAGGAGGTTGTGGGCTGGGCGTACATCTCAAACATCAGCCGGATATTTGCCGCTTCCTCCGGGTTTACCACCAGCTTCTTTGTGTTGATACCGTCCATCTTAATCGGCTCTGTATGGAAGCCGTAAGGGGCTTTCCCACCCATCTTGAAGCCTCGCTGGCTGCGGGAATAATAAGCGTCCGTCACCCGCTTCTGTATCGTTTCCCGTTCAAGCTGGGCGAACACGATACAGATATTCAGCATCGCCCGCCCCATCGGGGTGGAGGTATCAAACTTTTCCGTAGAGGACACAAACTCTACATTGTACTGTTGGAACAGCTCCATCATATTGGCAAAGTCCAGAATGGAACGGCTGATACGGTCGAGCTTGTAAACCACGACCTTTGCAATCAAGCCCCGCTTGATGTCCCGCACCAGTTCTTGAAACTTCGGACGGTCTGTGTTCTTGCCGCTGTACCCCTTGTCTGTGTATTCCTTGCAGTTACCGCCTTTCAACTCGTATTTGCAAAATTCAATCTGGCTTTCAATGGAAATGCTGTCCTTTTTGTCCACCGATTGTCTTGCATAGATTGCGTCTATTCGATTATTCATATTGTCGCTCCTTTTCTTAAAAAAGAAACGGAGCTGCTGACAGCTTTATTATACCGCCAGCAGCCCCGCAAATCAACGATGGCTTCGGAAAACCTTATGCCCCGGCTTCCTCACTCTGCCGTTTGTCGGCATACTTGCGGAACACCTCATAAAGCTGCTGTTCCAGCTCCCGGCGTTTTGCCGCTTCCTGCTCCGGCGTGAACACCGGAGAGAGATTTTCCAGCGTGATTTCCTTTCCCTGAAAAGTCACGACTTCGGTTTCTTTCTTGTATCTGATATGCTCCATAGTACCTCCGTATTTAATTTTCAAAGTGCAGTGCCGCCATGCTGCGGCGTGAAATGTTTTCTGCCATCAATCACCGTTCCCTTGTGTGCCGCTGTTGCCGTTTCAGTTCTGCCAGCACCTCCGGCGGGATACGGTCTACCAGCCGCTGAATGTCTTTCAGCTCGCTTTCCAGCTTTGCCCGTTCCATCGTATCTTTCATCTTGCCCTTTTCGCTGGCTTTGGCTCTGGCTTCCAACTGTTCATTTTCTGCTAAAAGGTCGTTTATTGTAACCTTGTATTTTTTGAGCTGACCGGAGAAGTTCTCCATCTGCGGAAACCATTTTTTCAGCAGGGAGAGGGCTTCCTCTTTTTTCTTTCCGGCGTTGAACGGGGTAATATCGCCCAGCGTGGCTTCAATGGCTCTTGCCTGTTTGGAGAGATTGACCGCCTGCTTGAACAGACGGGTGGGGATATGCTTCCTGCCTGTCTTGCTGGCACTTTCCCCACGCTCCAAGTCGGGATATTTCTCCACCATATAGGCGTGAAAATCGTCCTGCCATTTTGTGAGGTTGGCTCTATTCCCTATAATCTCCTTTGCACACAGGCGGTTGTCCTCTGTCAGAGGGACAAAGACCAAATGCAGGTGGGGCGTTTTCTCGTCCATGTGTACCACCGCCGACACGATATTTTCTTTCCCTACACGCCCGATTAAGAAATCAGCCGCCCTCTGGAAAAATTCCTGTATCTCCTTTGGGGACTTCTTCTTAAAAAATTCCGGGCTGGCGGTAATCAGCGTATCCACAAACCGGGTGCTGTCCCTGCGGGTGCGGCAGCCAGCTTGTTCAATGCGGCTTTTAATGAAGTGGTAGTACCTGCCCTCTGGCTTAACGATATGGAAGTTGTACTTGCTCCGGCTGGTGTCAATGTCGGGATTGCTGGCGTACTGTTCCTTTTGCCGTTCGTGATGGGCTTCCAGCGGTCTTGCCGGATTGCCCTTGTGTTTTTCAAATCGCAAAATTGCGTGTTGTGCCATGAAACTCCTTTCCCCGTTCCGTTCCTTTCCGGGACTTTTCCACAGGAAAATCCCGCAGAAAATATCTCGGATCGGATAGGAATGGATAAGATATAAATAAAATCGTTTTAATCTCTGTATTTCTATATACCGTCCGATTTTCGTACTTCAAGAGGATTGATTATCGTACTTGTGGAGTGCGGTTTTCAGTCCTCCGGCGTTCCATAACCGTATTTCTTGAAGTCGGTGTTTGGAACCGCTTCGTAGGATTTTGGGTAAATGCGATTGGGTTTTCCACAGCCCTGCTTCTGGATTTCCACCAGTCCGGCGTATTGCAGTTCCCGCAGGGTGTTGACCGCTTTCTGCCGCCCGCAGTGGAGCAGCTCCACTACCTCGTTGATGGGATAGTAGAGGTAAATCCGCCCGTATTCGTCCACCCACCCGTTTTTTCGGGACAGGTCTGTCCGGCGCAGGATAAAGGCATACAGTACCTTTGCTTCGTTGGACAGGGGCATGAATGTGGGGGCTTCAAAAAGGAAATTGGGAAGCCGGGTAAAGCTGACCGCTTTTTCCGGCTGATGGATATAAATGGTGTTTGTCATATTGTGTTTTGTGGACGGTTAGAAGTCCGTTTTCGGAGGCAGACGGTAGTTTCTATTGCCTGCCCCTGTTCTGTGCTTGCAAAGCCTTGAAAATCAAGGGCTTTTCAGCCCCTAACTGTCCACAGTAGACCTCCTTTTCCGTTCACTTTCTGTTTTCTGTCGCCTGTGAACTCTGGCGGCACAGCCGGGACAGTATTTCGCTCGGTTGGACTTTGGGACGAACACTCTGCCGCAGACCGCACAGCGTTTTAGCTCCTTATCCCGGAAAATCTCCGCTTCCAGCGTTCCGACTTGCGGCAAAACCGACCAGCGGAACCACTTACAGCAGACCGAGAAAGAAACCGTCTGCGGACAGGTGCAGGTGTCCCCATCGTCAAGGAACATACAGTTCCCGTCCTCATAACAGCAGCACTCCCGGCGGATCAGGGCGTTTGCCTGTTTCCGCTGCGCTGGGGTCATGCGGTAAAGGGAACCGTCTTGCTTGCGCTCTATGGGCGGCAGTCGTTTATATGGGTTCTCTCTCATGTGTTTCCTCCATTTTGCTTTCCGTTGCCGCTCTCTCCGAAAAGGCTTCCTGCCCCATTTCTGCGGCGTGTTCCGGCGTTGGCACGCTCCCCACAGCTTCGGGACAAGTTGTCCCGAAGTGACCTCTGGACAAAGTGTCCAGAAGTTGGCTCCTTGCGGTGCTTCCCCTGCCGGGGTATTCCCTTTCGGACGGTCATTCGTTTTTCAAGGTGCAGCTCATCGATGAACTACCCTAAGTCTACACCTAAAAGACAGCCCGTCCCGTATATCCGAAAGGTAGGAAATCCGCCAAAAAAACTGCCTATTTCCACGCTCTCGGAATTGTGGTAGAATGATAAGTGGAAAGTGATAAATCGGGATTTTGGAGGAGGAACTAAATATGTTTGATAACTTTGATTTTACAAACTTTTGGAAGGACAGTGCGTATGCCTTGAAAGAATATGTCAGTGAATCGCCTTCTGATGAACTGATTGCCAGTGTTGAGCAGGAATTAGGCTATAAGTTACCAGCTTCTTATATTTGGTTGATGAAACAACATAACGGAGGCATTCCTTTCAATACTTGTTTCCCTACGGATAAACCTACCAGTTGGGCAGATGACCATGTAGCTATTACAGGAATTTTTGGTATCGGGAGAGAGAAACCCAACTCTTTGTGTGGAGAGTTGGGAAGCCAATTTATGATTGATGAATGGGAGTACCCTGCTATTGGGGTAGCTATTTGTGACTGTCCCAGTGCTGGACATGATATGATTTTTTTAGATTACCGGGAGTGTGGCCCACACGGGGAGCCTAAAGTAGTGCATATTGACCAAGAAGGAAATTACGAAATCACTCCTTTAGCAGATAGTTTTGAGGATTTTATTCGTGGTCTTGTAAACGAAGATGATTTTGAGTTAGAAGATTAACAACTTCCAATTTATCGAGCAGACAAGGAGGGAGAGCATGGAACTATCCATACAAGAACGATTGAAAGACCTGCGTGTGGAGCGTGGGCTGACGCTGGAACAGCTTGCGGAGCAGACGCACCTCTCCAAGTCTGCGTTGGGCAGTTATGAGGGGGATAATTTCAAGGACATCAGCCATTATGCCCTTATTGAGTTGGCAAAGTTTTATGAAGTGACTGTTGATTATCTGCTGGGGCGTTCTCAAACAAAAAATCACCCAAACGCCGATCTTGCAGACCTGCGTTTGAGTGATGATATGATTGAACTCTTGAAAAGCGGGTTGGTGGATAATTCCCTCTTGTGTGAACTGGCGGTACACCCGGATTTCCCCCGGCTGATGGCTGACCTCGAAATCTATGTAAACGGTATCGCTGGCAAACAGGTGCAGAGTGCAAATGCCATTATAGACGCTGTGAGCGCAACCATTATGAAGCAGCACAATCCCAGCTTGTCCGACCCGCAGTTAAGACAGCTTATCGCCGCCCATATTGATGATGACAGTTTTTGCCGCTATGTGATACAGCAGGACATAAACAAGATAGCTCTTGACCTGCGGGAAGCACATAAGGACGATTTTTTCAGTGTCCCGGAGGACAACCCGCTGAAAGGATTATTGGAAGCCGCTACCGAAAACGCCAGCCCAGACAGCGACCCGGAGCAAGCGTCTTTGGCGTTTATCTGCAAACGGCTGCGGCTGAACTTTAAGAAGCTGTCCGGGGAAGAAAAGAAGTGGCTGAAAAAGATTTCGGAAAAGTCGGACTTGCTCAAAAATCCAAATCCCCAGCGGGGGAGAAAGTAGAGAACGAGAAATTGGAGGGAGTAAAGGTGCAGGAGGCAATTATAAAATTGAGACTTCTCGGTCAAATGCCAGACGCAGTGAAAGATGACCCTACAGTAGAAACCATCAATATGTATGATGAATTGCTCTCCAATGTAAAAACGCCACTGACAAGAGAAGAGGTAGGCGTATTGATTGACATTTTCCCCGAAGGTGGAATGTATGGAGTAGAGTGGGATTTGCTAAAATTGGTAGAGTCTTATTTGATAGAAGCGCCATCAAGTGAAGAGTATCGAAAATTGATTACTGCTTGTCCAAGTGAAGAATGGCGAGAAACTATGCAAGCCCGTTTAGATAATTGGAAAAACAACAAACAATAACTTGTTGGGGAGATAGCAAAGCCAGTCGAGCCAGTCAACGGTCAAGATGAACGGCGCATTTCATGCGCCGCCGTTGACAGCCCCGCCCGTCTTTGCTAATGGGCAATCAAGGCGGGAAAGCCCTAAAATGGCTTCCCGCCCATTTCTAAGAACTGATAAGTCAGATTTGCTGAAAAATCCAAATCCACAGCGGGGACGGAAGTAGAGAACAATAAATAAGAATTTACAGGAGGAAAATCAATGGAGAACTTGATTAAGTTTTTAGAAGATAAGATAACGGATAAAATGTCTGTGGAAGAAATAGTTGATGTTTTTGAGCAGATGTGCAGCACACCGCTTGAAGAAGATATGGTTTTATTTGAAACCGGAACATTTACTGCTTTTTCAAAAGAACCATTTTTTCAAATTTCATTAGTTCGACAGTTTTCAAATGATGATGATGAAGAGTTTTATCAAATCCATGTAGTCATCTTGTATAAGCCAACCGCTGAAAATAAAATTTTCAGCGAAACAACATGGGACGAAGATTTAGACGAAAATATATTTGACTATATCAGAAAATCAGCGTCGTTTGCTTATGCAAGAAATCATGAATACATCGAGATAAAAATATATATGGACGAAACTTAACTTCTCATTTATCAGGGAGATAGCAAAGCCCTAAAATGGCTTCCCCGCCCATTCCAATTTTGAGAGAAAAATCTGTTTGCTTTTTGTGAGTGTGTCCACAAGTTCGGGACATTTTGTCCCGAAGTCCGGCGTGGGACGAGGAACGGGGGCTTTCATATACGCCCTGTCTGCTGACGAAACCAGCCCTGCGCTTGCGGCTCCACGACACGCAATCACAGCCCTGTTTTCCTGCTGCTTCAAATGCCCTTGCCCGACCCGGCGGCAACCTCATTTTCGCAGCAACGCCGACAGAGCGTATAACACACTACACTTTGCAAGCAAAGTCGTGTGCCAAGGGGCAAGCCCCTTTGGAAACCCCGGACAACAAAACAGGCTGAATATCTCGCACTTTTTCGGTGCTTGATACTCAGCCTTTATTTGTTGTCAGCAGCCCGTTTCGTGGTCTGCGTGTAGTTCCTTGTAAACTGACCTAATCCTCATTTGTAATAATTGTATCTAAAAAGGATTTTTGCTGTTTTTTAACAGATGGAAGTTTGTAAGTATCAATTTTTTGCAAAGCCTCAGGCAGGGAGTCAGGAGAAAGGCTGGAAAGATAGCGGTTCATTCCCCGAATACGAGAATTCACTGTATTTATTTTATAATTATCTAACAAATACTGACGGTAAGATTGCAGATTTTCTATACTTAATTTATCATAGAAAGAGAAGTACTGTCGAACTGCAGATACATAAGACAGTATTGTACTCTGGGCGGCGTTTTGCTTTTTTAGAAATACTCTGAATTCCATAAAATCCTGTTCATTTTTATTCATAGGTTCACCAATCAACGATATTGTTAATAATATTTTGTTGTTCTGTACTTGTACGGCGAAGATAAATTCTGGTAGTTTCAATACTTTCGTGACCTAAAAGATCAGACAGAAGAGAAATATCAGAACATCGTTCAATAAAGCTTTTTGCAAAGCGGTGGCGAAAGGAATGAGGATAAACTACTTGAGGATTTAAGTGATATTGGAAGGCGATTTTTTTCAGCTGTGTCCTTATGCCTCCCGGAGTAATTCTGCTTCCAAAGCGGTTGAGAAAAATATCTCCTTTTTTTCTGTTTAAAGAATCCAGCCAAATTAAAGAAGCTTCTTTTAAAGATTTTGGGATGTACAGCCGCCGGGCTTTATTGTCCTTAGAGTAAATATCCCTGTATCCGCTGCGCACATCATGTACCTGTATCTGCACCAGCTCGCTGACCCGTGCGCCGGTGGCCGCCATATAACGGATAATAAAATAGTACAGGTATTTTTCATCTTGAAGAAGGCATTTTTTTAAATACTCATAATCCCCCTCGCTGATTACATGATCTAAATATGTTTTTTGCTGAATTTTTATCATAGAAATTCTGCCGTCTGGATACTGAATAAATTCCAGGAAGCAATTAAGTGCCCGAATTCTCAGATTCACAGTCTGAGGCCTGTAATGTTCTAAAAGATAGACTTTATATAATTGAAGGTGGTTTATGGAAAGTGTGCGGTATAATTGGAAGAACTGATGCACTGCATATGTGTAGACCTGCACTGTACTGGGCGCCATGTTTTGAAATATTAAATGTTCTCTGAAACCATGCAGTAATTCTGAAGATAAGTCGTTTTCAGTATCAGGAAAATTAATGTGACAATCCATAGATAATACCTCCTTTTGTGATAATGCTTCAAACTATATCATTAAATGTCTGAGAAAACAATAGATTTTCACAAAAATCTTGTAAAGTTATACTTATTTTTTCTCTATAACCAGGTCAAGTAGCGATGATTTCCCATATAGGAAGTATAATTAGTTGACATAAAATTAAAATAAAAGGTGTTAAAAGTTTTTTTTCAGCAATAATTTGAAAAAGAATACGCAAAATGCGACATGAGCAGGTGGAATATTCTGGTTTGTTTAATATTTATCCACACAAAAAAACCATTGAAAGCCGATTTTTGGAAATCAGTTTTCAATGGTTTTTTTGATTCAAAAAGGATTATAAGTTAAGTAAAAGAGAAATATATTATCTTGTTTTTGTCCAGCGTCCATCCTCATTAACGTAATAGTTGTCGATCCATGTATCTGTGGCTAAGGGGCCGTCCTCTGTAAAATAGTACCATCCGCGTTCATATTTGATCCAACCGGTTTTCATAGTGCCATCTTTATCTGTATAGTACACTTCATCATCATCTTCTATCCAGCCGGCGACAGGAGAACCATCCTCACCATAGTACTTCCATTGACCGTTATCTTCCTTCCAGGAACCAGCCAGTGCAGGAAAAGAACATACAACTAATAAAAAGCAAGAAAAAAGGAATGTGCATAAAGTTTTTCTTCTCATATTATAGTATCAACTCCTTTCTTTTCTAAAGATATTATACCATTGCTATACAGTATTTTCCAGCGTTTAAACGTTACGAATTTATTACGTTTTTCTCTCAAAAGATTAAAAATAAAATGGGATATCTTACCTTTTATTTTCGGACTGAGCGGTTAGAATATCAGAGAAAACAGACAGAAAACAGAGAATCTGAAAAAAATATTTCGACTTTAATTTTATTATCGCCTTTTGATAAAGACACAGGTCTTGTGGACGGAAATGGCGGGTATTGCATATGTTGTGGATAAGTAGGGAAAAGTTAAGAAAGAGTAAAGATTTTATTCACAACTGTGTCGAATTATGCGACCTAAATTACTTTGCAAATCATAGAAAAAGCCGTATATTTATTAATGCCGGCGGCATGTACGGGTTGAGAAAGGAGAGGTATAGTAATGGAAAGGGAGGCGCAGATTGACGCATTATTAATGGAGGTGAATAAATTGAGGGAGGAAAAAGAATATTTAGTAAAAGCATTGAGTCAAATGACAGTTACATTAAATCGTTTGTTGGACAGATATGTTTTAATTGAAGAAACGGGATATGGTGGTTAATCCCGTTTCAGCATTTTATTTCTTTGAATTAATTCCCAGATCGTTTTGTGCATCCAGGAGACTGTTTCGTTCAGATGTTTATTTTCTGTTTCCAGTTCCTGGATTTTTTGCGTCAAGGCCGCAATAGTTTCTCTGTTGTTTGCATTTTTATGTGCTTCCATAAGTCGTTGTACAATAGACGGCCCCGTAAAAAGAATTTTTCTGGATAACAGCTCATCTCTTTCCTCCAGGGAAAGATTCATAAAATCCTGGAAACGCATGGCTAAAATGGCCATTTGTATATGACATTTGGGACAGACAGCGTTTCTGGATAATTGATAGTAAGCATAATGGCCACAATGGGGACAATAGTATACAGATAATTCTTTCACGACAGTGATCCTCCTGATGATGTGCATATGAATGTCTTTACTTTATAATACGTTTGAAAATGTAGATTGTTGTTGAATTTTGGAGAAAAATGTAAAATTTTGTCATTTTTTGAAGAATTTTGTCGTTTTGTGGCAAGGGCCGTATTAAGTGAAATCCGCTGGTATGCCAGTAAGATGTTTACAAAAAGGTAAATCATCATAACAAGCCTCCAGCGGATTGTCATTTTAATCTAATGTAGCGATAGCCTCAATTTCTACTAATACGTCTTTGGGAAGTCTGGCAACCTCAACACAGGATCTGGATGGGTAATTTCCGTCAAAGAAGGTTGCATATACTTCATTAATCTGGGCAAAATCATTCATGTTTTTAATAAAAACAGTAGTCTTAAATACTTTGTCCATAGAAGAGCCGGCGGCCTCCAAAACAGCCTTAATGTTATTTAAGGACTGAGCTGCCTGGGTCTTGACGTCAGCAGGAATAGAATTGTCTGCCGGGTTAATGGGAACCATACCGGAAGTGAATACAAAATTTCCTACAATATTGGCCTGAGAATATGGGCCTAATGCTGCAGGTGCTTTTTCTGTTGAAACAACTTTTTTCATTATAAATCCTCCTGTTATGTGATTTCTGCCAAGCTGATATTGTATGACTCAGCTTAGCTTAATATTTTTTATTCATTATAAAGTATCTGATTCTAAAAGGCAACTCTTTCTCATACCCTAGAAGTAGCCGAAAGGGCTTGTAAAGACCGGAATATAGAATCGGATATGGAGGGGTAGCTGTGAATGAGAAATATATAGAGGTACTGCAGCAGTATGATCTGGAGCTTATATCTGCCAGAAAGGGAAGAGGAGCCTGGCTTTGCGAGACAAACCAGGGGCTGAAGCTGGTGCGGGAATATAAGGGCACAATGAAACGTCTGGAATTTGAAGATCAGGTGCTGGAAATTGTCCAAAACAGCGGATACCCTTTGGTAGACCGCTATGTACGAAGCAAAGAAGGGCTTCTGTCCGCTGCAGCTGAGGATGGAACCAGATATTTTGTGAAAAATTGGTTTTCAGACAGAGAATGTAATTTAAAAGATTCTGGTGAAATTTTAAGAGCAGTGAAACAGATGGCAGTGCTGCATAAGGTGCTGAGACCCATAGAATTTCACCAGGAGTGGAATTTAGGGTCTATTTTGTCAGAGTCCCCTGAAAAGGAAATGGAAAGGCATAATAAGGAGCTTAGGCGCGCCAGAAATTTTATAAGAGGAAAAAGAAAAAAATCTGAATTTGAATTATGCGTAATAGGAAACTTTGACAGATTTTATCAGCAGGCACTGGAGGCTACAGAAGGCATGGGAAGGCTGTGCAGCCAGGAAGAGACAGGCAGTTATTTGTGTCATGGAGATTTAAACCACCATCACATTCTTATGGGGGAGCAGGGAATCGCAATTATTGAATTCAGCAAGATGCATTTTGGACTGCAGACAGAGGACTTATATCATTTTATGAGAAAGGTAATGGAAAAGCATGACTGGGATACTGATTTAGGTCAATCTATTATGGAGGAATATGAAAGTGTGCTGCCTATGACAAAATGGGAAAAAAATTGTTTATATTATTTAATGCTGTATCCGGAGAAGTACTGGAAACAAATTAATTTTTATTATAACGCTAATAAAGCTTGGATTCCGGAGAGAAATATAACAAAATTGAAAAATTTAGAGGAACAGGAAGAGAATAAAAATGCATTTTTGAACAAAATAAGGTGACATTATTCTTTATTTTTTGTAGAGATTGCGGTATAATAGCACTAAAAAGGAGGAAGCAGGATAATGAAAGATTATATGAAAATTTACGAAGAATGGCTTTCTAATCCATACTTTGATGAGAAGACAAAAGAAGAGCTGAAGGCAATAGCAAATGATGAAAATGAAATTAAAGAGCGTTTTTACATGGACTTAGAATTCGGCACGGCAGGTTTAAGAGGAATTATCGGCGCCGGCATTAATAGAATGAATATTTATGTAGTACGCAGAGCAACACAGGGCCTGGCTAACTATATTATTAAACAGGGTGGAGCCGACAAGGGAGTGGCTATTGCCTATGACTCCAGACATATGTCCCCTGAATTTGCACAGGAGGCTGCGCTGACACTGGCGGCCAACGGAATCAAAGCATATAAGTTTGAGTCCCTGCGTCCTACTCCAGAGCTTTCCTTTGCTGTACGTGAGCTGGGCTGTATTGCGGGAATTAACATTACAGCCAGCCATAACCCGCCTGAATATAACGGATATAAGGTTTATTGGGAGGACGGCGCTCAGTTTACACCGCCTCACGATAAAGGAGTTACAGAAGAGGTTCTGGCTATTGAAGATTTGTCTACAGTAAAGACAACCACTGTAGAGGAGGCTGTGGCTGCCGGAAAGTATCAGATTATCGGCGCTGAGATTGATGATAAATATATTGCCCAGGTAAAGGCTCAAGTAGTGAACCAGGATGCCATTGACCAGATGCAGGACAGTATTAAAATCGTTTATTCACCTCTTCACGGCACAGGCAATATACCTGCCAGAAGAGCTTTAAAAGAAATTGGCTTTACCCATGTGTACGTAGTGCCGGAGCAGGAGCTTCCTGACGGCAATTTCCCAACTGTAAGCTATCCTAACCCTGAGTCCAAAGAGGCTTTTGAGCTGGGACTTAAAATGGCTGGGGAGCTGGATGCAGACCTGGTTCTGGCAACGGACCCGGATGCAGACCGTTTGGGCGTGTATGTAAAAGATACAAAATCAGGGCAGTATATTCCTCTTACAGGCAATATGTCAGGCTCTCTGCTGTGCGAGTATGTGTTAAGCCAGAAAAAGGAGAGAGGCTTGATTCCTGAGGACGGACAGGTTGTAAAATCTATTGTGTCCACAAACCTTATTGATGAGATCGCCAAAGGTTACGGCTTGGAGTTAATAGAAGTGCTTACTGGCTTTAAATGGATTGGCCAGCAGATTTTGAAAAATGAAAACACAGGCAAAGGCACTTACCTTTTCGGAATGGAAGAAAGCTATGGCTGCCTCATAGGCACATATGCGAGGGATAAGGACGCCATTTCCGCTACAGTAGCTTTATGCGAGGCTGCAGCCTACTATAAAACAAAAAATATGACCTTGTGGGATGCCATGATTGCTATGTATGAGAAATATGGATACTGTATAGATTCAGTAAAATCCATTGGCTTATCTGGTATTGAGGGGCTGGCTAAGATTCAGTCTATTATGGAAAGCCTGCGCAAGGATACTCCTTCAGAAATCGGCGGATACAAAGTAGTTTCCGCAAGAGATTACAAAGAAGATACAATTAAGGATATGGCTACAGGAAATGTGGTTCCAACAGGCCTTCCATCTTCCAATGTACTTTATTATGACTTAGAAGGCGGCGCATGGGTTTGCGTAAGACCTTCTGGTACAGAGCCAAAGATCAAGTTCTATTATGGAGTAAAAGGAACCTCTTTAGAGGATGGAGAGAAGAAGTCAGAGGAGCTGGGAGCAGCTGTGATGGCTATGGCAGATAAAATGATGTAAGAATTGATGTAACAATTTATATGAAATATTAAAAACCGCCGCGTTTATACCTTGTGGGAACAGGGACATAAGCGGGGCGGCTTTTGATTGTTATAAGCATTACTATTTTTGGATTAATAATGGTTATGCTCTGTGAATCAGATCTCCATTAATAAATACATATTTTACCTGGGTTTCCACAGATAAAGGATTGCCGTCAGTAATAACGATATCTGCATCCTTTCCCTGAGCCAGACTGCCTACACGGTCTGCAATGCCTAAATGCTTAGCCGGATTAATTGTAATAGCCTTTAAAGCTTCATAAGGCTCCATTCCTGCTTTAGCAGCCAGGCCGGCACAAAGAGGCAGGTACTCAATAGGAATTACAGGAGCGTCTGTGATAATAGAAACCTGTCCTCCTGCTTTTGAAAGTATGCCGGGAGTAGTAAAGGACTTATTCTGCAGCTCAAACTTAGTGGCGTGGGTTAAAGTAGGTCCTACGGCCATAGGAACATGTTCCTTAATAAGCTCATCTGCAATCAGATGTCCTTCAGTAACATGTTCTAAAGTAATATCCACATGAAATTCTCTGGCAATGCGCAGAGCAGTAAAAATATCGTTTGCCTGATGTGCGTGAGCCTTTAACGGAATAGTTCTTTCCAGCACAGGAATCAGCGACTGGCTTTTTAAATCAAATTCCGGCTTCTTTAAAGGATCGCCGCCGGCAGCCTCCAATTTCTCCTTATACTGCTTTGCCTTAAATAAAGCCTGGCGGATAACTGCGGCAGTAGTCATGCGGGAGGTAATGCCCTTTGTCTGATAACAATTCTTAGGATTCTCGCCAAAAGCACACTTCATAGCTACAGGATCTTTGACGATCATAGATTCCACTCGTTTACCCCAGGTTTTTACAGCCACAAAGGTGCCCCCTAAAGCGTCGGCGCTTCCTGGACCTGTGCCTACACAGGTAACTCCTGCATTTGCAGCATGTAGAAAGCATTCATCCATAGGATTTATTCCGTCTATAGCTCTCAGCTGTGGTGTGGAATAGTCGTTTAACTCACAGTAATCATGGCCCTCGTAACCTACGGCGTATCCATCTAAGCCAATGTGACAGTGAGCCTCCACAAAGCCTGGATAAACATGTAATCCAGAGGCGTCTATAACCTGATCAGCCTCCCCTGCCTCTATATTCTCCTGAATTTTTATAATCTTGCCGTTATCTGTCAGAATATCTCCAACCCAGGGAGTTTCCTCCTCCATGGTGTGAAGAAGTCCGTTTTTAATGCATATCATGTTTCTCAGATCCCTTCTGTAATGTATCAATGATGTATCATCAGGCGAAAAGCTCGTTAATCATTCTGGCTATCATAGTTCTGGGCAGTACTACCGGAAGCCCGGAGGCCTGATGAACAGCCTGCTTCATATTAGCGCTGTAGCCCATACAATCCAGATAAATAAAGGCAGGCTTTCCCTTAGCGGCGGCAGTTGCAGCTTCCTTCATTTTATCAGACTCTAAATAAGGAGAAGCAGCTGCAGTTATAACAGAAACTCCATTAGAAGAAAAAAGCTGTTCTACTTGCATTTGCTGGTCCTGGTCAGGGACAATTACGCCTACAGTACTGTCTTGAGCCAAAGCCTTTACCATAGAATGAATAACAGGCTGGGGAATCAGGAGAAACCTTTCGTGGCGAAAGGAAGGAAAATGACCTGTACACAGTAAAACCGTGGCCTTAGCCCCTTCCTTTTCCGCCCGGCATATACAGTCCTGAACCAGGGGAATCACAGCTGATTCCGCCATTTTTACCTGACTGCCGTCCCTCATTCTGGAAACCAGCACAGCGTCCCCAGATCTGGGGCCAAATTGTTTTTCACACTCTGCCTTGGAATATAAATCTAAAGCTCCATATTCTCTTAATTCAATAGAAGGAGACAGCATAGGGCGAATATCTGCCGTAATATCTGTTCTGGGAGCCTGTCCAATAGTAATTGCAGCAATGATTGTTTTTTTCATTGCATTTACTGATGTGTCAGCCATAATAATTTTTAACCTTAGTTCTTTCCAAATGTCTGAAAATGTTTCATTTCTCCGTACAGCTTTAACAGGTGGTTATATTCCTTTTCGCTGTAGAAAGAAATAGTGCCTTCGCTGTAGCCTTTCGCAACCTCAACGGCAAAGCGGGCGGCTGATTCTACGTCTAAAGGATGGCTTGCGCCTGTAGCGCAGCCGGCAACAGGCTGCTCAGTTGTAATAGCCACGCCTACAACAGGAGCATCTGTAGCTGTGGCAGGCTGAAGAATGCTGTTTAAATGATGAAGATCATTTCCGTAAGGAGTAATATCCTGCTGAGCCACAGGGAATACTGCAGGAAGCTTGCCTGTAACTCTGGACATTACATCCAGAAGAGAATCGCTGACTTCCAGTATGTATCCTGATTTAATTGTAGGGGAAATGGCAAAACCGTTTACATTAATAACCTTATTGCCTTTAGTTGTGTCAATAGAAAGAATAGCGTCCATTCTTGGATCTACTTCTTTTTCATTATTTGTTTCCATGTCAATAGGTGAACCCATAAAAGGCACCGGATAATGCTCCTGTGTAGGCGCGTCAGGACAAATATGTGTTGCAATAATAATATCGCCCTTTAAAACGTCGCCGTTAGCATTCATTTCTGCCAGTTTTAAGCCGGCTGATAAGGCAGCTAAAGCTCCGTCTCCGTCTGACACAAAGCCGGTTACAGATGGGCGTGCGCCTAGTCCGCCAAGACGTCCGATAATACCTAAGGTAGGAGTGCTGCCGCCGCTGCTTTTTCCGTCGCTTCCTTTAATTAAAATAGTAACGCAGTCAGTGCTGCCCTCATCTCCTGTTACAGTTTCCACTGAAACCTCATGGGCGCCTCTGCTTTTTAACAGATCAGTAATCTGCTTTCCGTTTGCTGCCGGTGTATCCAGCAGATCAAAAAGTTCAAGAACCTGTCTCAATAACATAATAAAATAACCTCCTAAATTAATAATGAATTTAAAGTCCATTGAAGATTAGTCTATAACATATGGACATAACGGTCAATAGCTTTAAATGGATTTTATTTGTAAAAAAGTTTCCTGGAAAAGTGGGTAATTATACACAAAAAATGTAAAGAATATAAGTGTAAAATACAGTGAATTCACAAAAAAGGTGTCGAATATAGATTTGACTTGTAATTTAGGGCTTAAAAAGATAAAATAAATAGGTATATCCGCCGTAAAAAGACGAATGGTGGACAGACAAAGACAGAATAGGGATAGACAGAAACGAGGAATATAAAGATGAATAAAACATTAAAGCGGGCGGAGGAACTGGCTCCGGAGCTGATATCTGTTAGAAGGGAAATTCATCAAAACCCGGAGATAGGCTTTGAATTGCCAAGAACTCTGCATTTTGTGTGGGAGAAACTGGAAGCAATGGGCTTAAAGCCAGAGGCTGTGGGCCAGGCCGGCATTGCGGTAAATATAGGAAAGCAGGGAGGAAAGACAATTCTGCTTCGTGCAGATATGGACGCCCTTCCTATGAAAGAAGAAACAAAGCTTCCCTTTGCTTCTGAAAACGGATATATGCACGCCTGCGGCCATGATATACATACAACCGCTCTTTTAGGAGCCGCTCAAATTCTAAAGGAAAGAGAAGCAGAGCTAAAGGGCCAGGTAAAACTAATTTTCCAGCCGGCAGAGGAAAGAATGACTGGTGCCCAGGATATGGTGGAGGCAGGGATTTTAAATAATCCAAAGCCGGACGCAGCATTAGCCCTTCACGTTGTTCACGGTCCTTCAGGCACGGCAGGGTATGCCAAAGGCAATGCCTGCGGCTCCAGCGATTTGTTCCGCATTAAGGTAATAGGAAAAGGCGGACACGGAGCGGCGCCTCATATGAATGTAGATCCTATTCATGCGGCCTGCCATATTGTGATTGCCCTGGAGGGGATCAACAGCCGGGAAGTACATCCTGCCAGTATGTTAGTAATGACTGTGTGTATGATTCACGGAGGAACAGCTCCCAATATTATGCCTGGGGAAGTAGTTTTGGAAGGCTCTATCCGCACTATGGATAATGAGGTGCGAAGCTTTGCAAAGAAACGTTTAGAGGAAATTGCAAAGGGAGTGGCGGCTGCATTTCGTGCAGACTGTCAGGTAACATTTGAAAATAAGGGAATCCCCCCAATGGTAAATGATGAAGGTCTGACAAGTGAAATCGCCGGTTATATTGACGATTTATTGGGAGAGGGCACAGCCTATGAAATGGAGCCTATGACCGGCTCAGAAGACTTTTCTGTTATTTCCCAGGAAATTCCGTCTGCATTGTTCTGGTTTGGCACTGGAGATGAGAATGAGGGATATTTGTACGGGGTTCACGATCCCAGAGTTACTTTTAATGAAAACTCTATTCACAAAATGGCGGCTGTTTACGCGGAGGCGGCGGTCCGCTGGCTAAAGAAACATGAGAATCAGTAATCAATATACTGATAAACAAAAGATAATCTGACATTTTTCAGGCTGCGGCAGGAAAGTGTTTAAGATATAAAATTAAATTTAAGAAGATTTATTTAAGGAGGCAACTATGAAAAAGAGAAGCGTAGCCCTGATGCTTGCCCTTGCTATGGCGGTATCCCTGACTGCATGTGGCGGTTCTAAAAAAAGCGATACCGGATCATCAACTGAGGCAACACAGCCAGTAGAAAAAGAAACGATTGCTGTTCCGGACGAGGTAACTAAGGGAGGAACTATTACAGTTTCTTTATCTTCCTCTCCGAGAAACTTAGATCCTATTCTGTACACAGGTTCTTATGAGGGACAGATTATTCAGAATGTCTGTGACCGTATAGTAGAGTATGACAAGGATCTGACAGAAATTGTTCCATCCCTGGCAGAGGAGTGGACAATCAGCGAGGACGGAGTAACATATGTGTTTAAGATTCGCCAGGGCGTTCATTTCCAGAAAGGCCAGTACCAGGATGGAAGAGAAATGACAGCAGAGGACGTTGCATATTCCTTAAATCGTTCTGCTAAGGAATCCTCTATGAACCGTCTGGACATGCTGGCAAATGCAGAAGTAACAGGGGACTGGGAAGTAACATGTACTTTAACAGGACCAAATGCTTCCTTCCTGACAGCACTTACAGACGCCGGAAACTCTATTGTTCCTAAGGAAGAAGTAGAAGGCTGGGGAGATGAGTTTGGAGCTCATTTAGTAGGTACAGGTCCTTTTGCAATGGAATCCTTTAAACTGGATCAGGAAGCTGTACTTGTAAAGAATCCTGATTATTTCGTAGCAGAGCCAAACCTGGACAAGCTGGTGTTTAAGCCAATTACAGATTCTAACCAGGCAGTAAACGCATTAAAAACAGGGGAAATTGACATTGCTTCCAGTATTACAGGCGAGTCTGTAGAAGCCGCACGTCAGGACTCCAAGCTGCAGGTTTTAGAGATGCCAGGACTTCACGTGGCATATATTTACTTTAACCAGGTTAATGGACCTACTAAGGACAAAAAAGTAAGAGAAGCTTTAATTAAGGCAATTAACGTAGAAGAGATGACAGCAAGTATTTACCAGTATGGCGAGGCTACACCTGCAAAATTAGCTCTGCCTCCAAACTCCTGGGGATATGATGCAAGCCTGGAAAGCCTGGTGCCTGACTATGATCCAGAAGGCGCAAAACAGCTTTTAGCTGAAGCAGGATACCCAGATGGATTTACTTGCGATCTGTACATTTCCAACACAGCTCTTCGTGAGAAAATGGCAACCTTAGTACAGGCATACTTAAAGACTAACCTGAATGTAACTGTTAACATTAAAAAGAGCGAGTGGGGAACCTTCAGCGAGGCAGCTTCCTCCGGAAGTGCAGATATGTACGGAATGTCCTGGACATGGTATCCGGACCCATACTTCTTCCTGAATAAACTGTTCTCCAGCAGCGAAATCGGCGCTCTTGGAAACGGACAGGGCTTCTCCAACGCAGAAGTAGACGATCTGCTGTCTAAGGGCTTACAGGCTACAGACCAGAACGAGCGCGCTGACTATTACAAACAGGCTCTGAAGATTATTACAGAAGAGCTTCCAGGAATCTACTATGCAAACGAAAAAGTAATTCACGCATTAAATCCAGCTGTACAGGAATTCAACCAGAGAGCAGATAACCAGATGTTCTTTGTAACTCCAGAATTCAACGTATGGAAGGTACAGTAATTATAAAGCTGGATTGGAAACATAGAAACTAAGATTGTTCAGGGAGTGCTGCAAAACAGCGGCACTCCCTGTTCAGGAATAAAAGCAAAAAAGGAAACGGTGGTGCGAATTCGTGTTAAAGACAATATTAAAAAGAATTCTTCAAAGTATTCCCACTCTATTTATTGTAGTTACACTGACATTTATCCTGACCAGAATGATTCCGGGAAATCCGGCGCGGACAGTATTAGGTCCTCAGGCCTCCCCTGATGCGATTGCTGAGCTGGAAATTGAAATGGGACTGAATAAAAGCAAGGTAGAGCAGTATGTAGACTATGTAGTGGACATTCTTCATGGAGATTTTGGCTATTCATATGTAGATAAAAGACCGGTGACAGAGCTGATAGCAGAGCGTATTCCAAATACTTTGGCAATCGCTGTTCCCAGCCTTGTGATTGCTCTGATACTGGGAGTTTTTGTAGGAGTATTTTCTTCCTTACATCAGTACTCCATATTAGATTATATTTTTATGGTTCTGGCCTTAGTCGGCGTGTCTATGCCTATTTTCTGGCTGGGTATGATGCTGGTTATGCAGTTCAGCGTAAATTTAGGATGGCTGCCTGCTTTAGGTATGGGAAGTATGGAAAAAGGAATAGGGGACGTAGTATCCCATATGGTTTTGCCGTGCTTCTGTCTGGCCACAATTCCAATGGCTACATTTGCCAGAATTTCACGTTCCAGTATGCTGGAAGTAATTAATAAAGAATCTGTAAAATCCCTGCGGGCAAGAGGAATTAAGGAAAGCAGCGTTATCTGGAAGCACGCGTTAAAAAATGCCCTTCCTCCAATTGTAACTGTGCTGGGACTTCAGATTGCCCAGGCATTTACCGGAGCTATTCTGACAGAAAGCATTTTCTCATGGCCAGGTATGGGAACGATGATTGTTAACGCTATTAACAACCGGGATTACCAGCTGATCCAGGGAACAGTTTTATTTATTGCAGTAATATTTGTAGTGGTTAATCTTTTAGTAGACGTAGTATATATGATGATTAACCCAAGAGTAAGCTACGAAGCAGGGGGAGGAGGAAGATAAATGGGATCACAGGAAAAAACAGGAGTCCTGGGTGTAAGCGCTCAGGAGGAAATGTTAAAAAAAGAACGCCGTGCCAACAATGTGTGGAATAAACTGAAGAGAAATAAGACGGCTATGGTCGGCCTGGTGATTGTGGCATTTATGGTATTTATCGCCGTCTTTGCTCCGCTGTTAACCTCTGTAGACCCAGACGCTATCAGTCCTCTGAACGCATATTTGCTGCCGGGAGAAGACGGACATTTATTTGGAACAGATGAGTTTGGCAGAGATTTATTTGCC
This sequence comes from Lachnoclostridium edouardi, assembly GCF_900240245.1. GTDB lineage: Bacteria > Bacillota > Clostridia > Lachnospirales > Lachnospiraceae > Lachnoclostridium_A > Lachnoclostridium_A edouardi. The sequence goes on along the minus strand of NZ_OESQ01000001.1, from coordinate 1,487,869 downwards.
CGTATTTTATATGGAGCCAGGGTTTCTATGATTGTAGCAGTAGGCGGCACCATTGTGGCCGGAATTATAGGAATTCTTTTAGGACTAATTGCAGGATATTTAGGCGGCTTTGTAGATACTGTGATTATGCGTATTATGGACGGACTGCTGGCATTTCCTTTTGTGCTGCTTTCTATTATTTTAATGACAGTACTGGGCTCCGGCATTGTAAATGTGATTATTGCCATAGGAATAGGAAATATCCCCAGCTTTGCCCGTGTAGTCCGCGGCGAGGTTCATATTGTAAAAAATGAAGAGTACTGCAACGCAGGAAAGGTAATTGGCATTTCCAACGGCAGAATGCTGTTCCGCCACATTCTTCCTAACACAATTTCTCCTATTATTGTATATTCCACATTAAATATTGCAGGAGCTATTATTTCCGAGGCAGCTTTAAGCTTTTTAGGACTGGGAATTGCAACTCCTATGTCTTCCTGGGGAAGTATTCTCCGCCAGGGCAAGGAGTGCTTAAATACAGCTCCTCATGTGGCTACAATCTCCGGATTGTTTATTTTGGTAACAGTACTTGGATTTAACCTGTTAGGAGACGGAATCCGGGATGTGCTGGACCCTAAGATGAAAAAATAATTCAGGGAAACCAACTGGAAAATAAGGAGGAAACAGCAGTGGATGTATCATTGTTAAAAGAACAGGTACAAAAAAGAGTAGATGAAATTCTGCCGGAGCTGGTTGCACTTTCCGACACTATATGGGATCACCCAGAATATAATTTTCAGGAGTTTCATGCCTGTCGTTCCATGGCGCAGCTTTTAGAAAAATTTGGTTTTCAGGTGACTACAGGAGTAGGAGGAATAGAGACTTCTGTAAAGGCAGTTTATGACAGCAAAAAAGCAGGACCTAATATTGGAATTTTCGGAGAGTTTGACGCTGTTCCGGGAATGGGACATTCCTGCGGCCACAATTTAATGTGCGCTATGGCCGTAGGCGCCGGAGCAGGCTTAAAGTCTGTGATTGACCAGACAGGAGGAAAAATTTCAGTATTTGGAACTCCGGCTGAAGAAGGCGGAGGGGGAAAGATTATCATGCTGAAAAACGGCGCGTTTGAAGGCCTTGATATAGCGATGATTCTCCATTCTGCCAATGATACAGTAGTAAATGATATTTCATACTCCAGAACAGATCTTATTGTAAATTATTACGGCAAAACCTCCCATGGGGCTACCTGGCCTGAGGAAGGTATAAGCGCCTTAAATCCTATATTAGATTTATTTCAGATTGTAAATTCCATGCGGCTGGAGCTGGCAGATAAGGGGAAAATACTGGGAATTATTTCTAAAGGCGGGGAAGACCCTATTTATATTCCGGATCACTGCCAGGCAAAGTTTACTATTCGTTCCTTCAGCATGAAGTATAAGTTGGAGCTGCTGAACAGATTTTTAGACATTTGTCAGCATGTGGCAGATATTACTAACACAAGTATGAAGTGGGAATACGACGGTCTGGCTTATGAAGATATCAGAAATAATCAGGCTTTGGAAGAGGCGCTGGAGAAAAACTTTACAGACTTAGGAGAAACAGTAAAACCCAGGGAAAGAGCTTTGGGAATCGGCTGTACAGATATGGGCAATGTAACCCACGAAATACCAGGGCTGCAGTCTTATGTTTTAGTGGTGCCAGAGCTTCGGGGACACACTCCGGAGTTTCAGGAGGCATGTAAAAGCCCGGCTGGCCACCGCACCATTGCAGTAGGCTCTAAAGCAATGGCCATGACAGCTGTGGACGTGCTTACGGACCCTGATCTTCTTAGCCGGATTAGGAAAGCGTTTCAGGAGATGAAGGAAAAATACGAGTAAACAAGGAGTATTTATGAGCGATACATTACTTACGGTAAAAGATTTAAAAACCTACTTTTTCCTTGCAAGCGGCGTATCAAAGGCTGTTGACGGCGTTAGCTTCACACTGAAGCGAGGCGAGACAATGGGCATTGTAGGAGAGTCCGGATCAGGAAAAAGCGTAACATCTTCGTCGATTATCCGCCTTCTGCCTCCTCGTACAGGAAAAATCGTTGGCGGGCAGATTGAATTTGACGGAAAAGATGTTTTAAAATTAAATAAAAAGGAGCTGCTGGATTTTAGGGGAAAGGATATTGCGGTTATTTTTCAGGACCCTATGACAAGCCTTGACCCGGTATTTAAAATCGGCAGTCAGATGGTGGAAATGATATGCGCCCACCAGAAGGTTACAAAAAAAGAAGCCTGGGACATGGCTGTGGAGGCCTTAAAAAAAGTGGGGATTCCTCAGCCGGAGAAGAGAATGGAGGCATATCCTTATGAGCTTTCAGGAGGTATGTGCCAGCGTGTAATTATTGCCATGGCAGTGTGTTGCAGACCTAAAATGGTAATTGCCGACGAGCCAACTACGGCTTTGGACGTAACAGTGCAGGCTCAGGTTCTGGATTTGTTAAAGGATCTTCAGAAGGAATATGATACTTCCATTTTGCTGATTACCCACAATCTTGGGGTAGTTTGGGAAATGTGCGATACAGTCATGGTGCTGTATGCGGGAAATACAGTAGAGTACGCAACTACTAAGGAGCTTTACGCAAAGCCTCTTCACCCTTACACATGGGGGCTGCTAGATTCTATGCCTAAGCTGTCTGATGAAAGCAAAGGAGAATTAACTACGATTCCGGGAGCGCCCCCTGATCTGCGGCTTACAGGAAAGTGTTGCAATTTTTATAACCGCTGCCCTTATGTAACAGAAAAGTGCTGCAACCAGGTGCCGCCTTTGGTGGAAGTGGAGGAAGGACATTTTGTGGCCTGCCACAGACAGAATAAAGAGAATAAGCTGGTAAGAGGGGAGGTGAACAAGGATGAGTGAGGAAAGGAAAGTACTTTTAAAGGTTAGAAATCTGACAAAGGAATTTAAGTTAAAAGGTACAAAGTTCGGCGAGAAGCCACAGATTCTCCACGCCCTCAATGATGTTTCCGTAGATGTTTATGAGGGAGAAACATTAGGCGTAATCGGAGAGTCTGGCTGCGGGAAATCTACTTTCGGAAAAACCTTGATTCAGCTTCATCAGGCTACAAGAGGAACAGTAGAGTACAATGGAGTAAATATTTTTCAGCTGAAAAAGGACCAGCTGAAATCCTTAAAAAAGGATATTCAGATGGTTTTTCAGGACCCTTACTCTTCCCTGGACCCTCGAATGACAGCTTCTAAATTAATAGAAGAGCCTATTATTGTTCACGGTCTGATTCCGGATAAGAAGAAAAGGGAAGAAAGAGTATTGGAGCTTTTAAGAGAGGTAGGTCTGGATATTCACCATGCCCAGCGTTTTCCCCATGAGTTTTCAGGAGGTCAGAGACAGAGAATTAACGTGGCCAGAGCTCTTTCCATGAATCCTAAGGTGATTGTCTGCGACGAGCCGGTTTCCGCCCTGGACGTGTCAGTGCAGGCCCAGGTTTTAAACCTGTTTAATCGGCTTCAAAAAGAGTACGGTCTGACCTATATTTTCATTTCTCACGATTTGGGAGTAATTAAACATGTAAGCGACAGAATTGCAATTATGTATTTAGGCAGGATTGTAGAGCTGTGCGCGGCAGAAAAGATTTATGAAGATCCGCTGCATCCGTATACAAAAGCCCTTCTTTCTGCGATTCCTACAGAGTCTCCTTTTGAGAAAAAAGAGAGAATTGTTTTAAAGGGCGATATTCCAAGTCCTATTGGAGAGCAGGTGGGCTGCGCCTTGGCAGGCAGATGTCCTAACTGTATGGAGCGCTGCTGTAAAGAGACTCCTGCGTTAAAGGATATTGGAGGCGGACATCAGGTGGCATGTTTCTTATATGACAATGAAGGAAAGAAGGATTGACATGAGTAAGGTGACTAGAGAAGAAATATATGAGCTGGCAAAAAGTAAAAGCGGGGAGCTTATAAAGCTGGTGTCTGATTTAATCAGAATTCCCAGCGAAAATCCAACAGGAACTCAGAGAGAGGTTGTGGATTTTGTAAAAAATTATCTGACTGAGGCGGGAATTCCATGTGAGGAGGTATCCTGTAATCCAGAATATCCCTGCGTGCTGGCGAAAATCGGTTCAGACGAAGGCTTCAGCGTGATTTTAAACGGCCATGTAGATGTAGTGCCTGCAGGGGACAGAGATCAGTGGGATTTTGACCCGTTTTCCGGGGAAGTGACAGATAAGCTGATTTTAGGCCGAGGAACTTCTGATATGAAGGCCGGCGTAGCAGGACTTTTATTTGCAATGAAAATCCTGGCAGAGTCTAAGGCAGAGTTAAATGGAAATATCCGCCTTCACATTGTATCTGATGAGGAAAGCGGCGGAGAGTACGGTTCCCGCTGGCTGTGCGAAAATGGTTACGCAGATGGCGGAAACGCCTGCTTAATTGCAGAGCCTACCTCTAACAATACAATTGAAATCGGTCAGAAAGGCGGCCTGCATCTGGTGCTGAAGTCTAAAGGAAAATCTGCTCACGGCAGTTTAGGCGGCTTTAAAGGCGACAATGCCATTATAAAATTAAGCAGAGTGTTAGATAAGCTGCAGGCTCTTACAAAAATCCAGGGCCATTATAAGGACAGCCAGGCCAATGCCTTGAAAAACTCTAAATTGATTGCAGAGCAGGAAATCGGGGAGCCGGGAATCGGAGAGGTAATCAGCCACGTATCTGCAAATGTGGGAATTATTAACGGCGGCACAAGGCCTAATATGGTGCCTGATTACTGCGAGGCAATTGTAGACGTAAGACTTCCAATTGGAGTAGATCATCAGGAAATTATTGACACTGTAAATAGTTGTCTGGAAGGCACAGAGGGAATTGAATGTGAATTCCACTGGAAGAGCGAAGGAAACTATACAGAGGAAACAGAAGCGATTGTGCAGGCGATTAAGAAAAACGCAGAAAAGCTGTGGGGATTTGAAGTAATTCCTGCATATCAGTGGGCCTCCAGCGATGCCAGAGAATACAGGGCATTAGGAATCCCCACAATTCAGTACGGCCCGTCCAACACAGAGGGGATCCATTCCTACAATGAAAATGTAGATATTGAGGACGCAGTAAACGCAAGCCAGATTTACGTTTTATCCCTTTGCGATCTTATGGGAATTCAGTAATTGAAAAAATAATTAATTAAGAAAGCCTTCCGGTATTATGTGTATACATTTTTTCACATAGATGCCAGAAGGCTTTTTTGATTCTTTTCCTTTTACTCTTTTCTTCTGAGGAAGTTTACGCAAATCATAAGTAAGGCCGGAAATAGAATGGCTGCAGCTAAACCGGCTTTTATATTTCCCCCAAACTGGTCGGCAATACTGCCTACGACTGCAGGGCCGCTTCCGCAGCCAATATCCCCGGCCAGGGCTAAAAAGGCAAACATAGCAGTGCCGCCCTGAGGACAGTGGGAGGCCGCCAGGCTGAAAACTCCGGGCCACATAATACCTACAGACAGGCCGCATAAACCGCAGCCGGCCAGGGATAATAAAGGATTTGGGGAGAATACAGCCAAAAGATAGCTGGTTACACATAAGGCGCTGCTGCCTGTAATAAATAATTTCAAATCTATTTTATCTCCGTATTTGCCGTAAAAGGTTCTGGATATTCCCATTAAAACAGCAAACATACATGGGCCTAATAGATCGCCTGCAGTTTTAGAAACCTGCAGGCCGCTTTCTGCAAAGTAAGAGGACCACTGATTCATAGCCTGCTCCGCAGCTCCTGAGCAGATCATTAAAAGAAAGAACAGCCAGAATAATTTCATAGAAGCCAGCTTTCTTACAGACAGAGAATGCTCTGCTTTTACTAATACCCGCACAGGCGCTTTTATAAAATAAAAGGTATTAAAAACAGGGATGAGAGCCATAAGAAACAAAAGGTAGCGCCAGTTTTCTATTCCCGCTATTTTAAAATACAAGGTGGCAAGGAGAACCACGCCTACATATCCCCAACAGTAAAAGGAGTGGAGAAGGCTCATTTCGGAAGACTTATTATCTGTAGGCAGGGCTTCTACAATAGGGCTGATTAATACTTCAATTAATCCTCCGCCTAGACCAGAAAGAGTGAAGGCGGCTAAAAGTCCTATGTAAGGGCTTGGGAACAAATAGGGAAATGTGCCCAGGGCCACAAGCCCGATTGCAGCAAATATATGAGCAGCTACTGCAGAGGCCTTATATCCCCATGCGTCTACATACTTGGCTGATATAAAGTCAATGGCCATTTGGACAGAAAAGTTGTAGGTAACTAAAAAACCTATTTGTTCCAGGGACAGCTGAAATTCGTTTTGAAAGGTAACAAATAAAAGCAAAGCAATATTATTTACAACTGCCTGTGTAATGTAGCCTATATAGCAGGCGTACAAGGTCCGTTTATATTTAGGATTCATAATTTAAACTTCCTTTCGTTCTGATAATTCCCTGGCCATTGAAAACAGGCCGTATACATAGTACTGATGGTGATTTTTAACGTAAACAAATTCCGGCAGATGCTCTTCTGGAATATATTTTCTGCAAAGCTCCTTTAAACTCCGGCAGTCAGCTTCTTTTGTGATGCTGCCTGTAAGCACAATAATACTTGGATTTAAAACTGTGATCACAGCAGCCGCAGCCTTGGCTGCCCAGGGAAGATATAGCTCTTCTGTCATAGCCTGTTCCTGCTGTTTCCTGGATTCATCATAAGGAAGAAAGCTGATTTCTCCGGAAAAATTACTCATTCCTTTTAATATTTTCCCTCCGGCTACAACACCGGCTCCAGGACATATGTGCTTTTGAAATAACATCATAGCCAGAATTTGACCGGAAGGGTCGGTCTGTTTCACATATTCTGTTTGATAGCAGCCGTAGGTCATCATGTGCAGGTCATTTTCCACAGAAACCGGTATTTGAAAAATATTTTCCAAACAGGAGGTGATAGATACTCCTGTTAAGGATGTAATATCGCAGTGGAGAATATGGCCGTCCTTTGCAAAGCCGGGGATGCCAAGGCTAATACAGCAGATAGAGGAGAAGCGGTCAGTCAGGTCCCTTATGTGGGAAGTAATCAAGTCCAAAGTAATCTGCTCATATTGTTTTTTTTCTTCTTCTACTGTTGACCCGGCCATATTTACTACGGACCAGCATATGTGCTGGTCATTGCCGCTGATAGTAAAATACATGCACAGATAATAGCGGTAATTATAATTTAATGTGTATACCTTGGCTTTTCTTCCTACCTGAGGGGAGCGGATATCCTGGGTGTAAACGGCTCCGTCAGCCTCCAGCTGGTTGAGAATTGTATTGCATGTGGCAACGCTGAGACCGGAAGCATTAGAAACATCCAGCTTTGTGCCCTGGCCCAGGGTGTGTAAGGTGCGGCGCACCAGCTGCTGATTACTTCTTTTAATTTCAGATGTATCTTTCATAAATTTCTCCAATCTGATTTTATAAAATTTATTATTTTTATAATTATTATAACTATTATAAAAATATAATATGCAAGAAAAACATATTTGTCAACAGAAATTTTAAAGTTTGAGAGGGCGAAGCTATTGCTTTTTCAGGACTACTGTGATAGACTGATAATAAAAGTAGGACTATTTTAATAGACCAATATCCTTTCACGGGGGAGTGATAATATGGAAGAATTAAGATTATTTGATGCAGAGTATCGTTTTATGGAATTAATTTGGGATATGGAGCCGGTGCGGTCTATGGATCTTGCCAAAAAAGCTTTCCAGGAGCTAGGATGGAAAAAGTCTACATGCTATACAGTGCTTAAAAAATTGGTGGAAAGAGGTTTTGTGGAAAATGATCACGCAGTAGTTCAGGCTTTAATTGCCAGGGAGCAGGTACAAAGATACGAAAGTCAGGTTTTGTTGGATAAAAGCTTTGGAGGTTCACTGCCTGCGTTCCTTACTTTATTTCTCAAGGACAGAAAGCTGTCTAAAAAAGAGGCGGAGGAAATTAAAAAAATGATAGAGGAGGTGGAGGAATGACTTGGATATTTGAGGGGAACTGGATGATCGTCCTTTTAAATCTTAGCTTTACAGGAGGCTGCGTGGCCCTGGCTGTATGGCTTCTCAGACTGGTTATGAAAGGGATGCCTAAAATATATGCGTATGCCCTGTGGAGCCTTGTGCTGTTTCGCTTGTTCTGCCCCTTTACTTTAGAATCGCCCTTCAGCCTGCTTCCTGTAAATCCGGAGCCGGTAAAGCAGGAGATGATATATGAGGCGGTGCCTGAGGTGAAATCCGGAATTTTCTTTCTGGATCAGCCTGTAAATCACATGCTGGAGCAAACTGCCTCAATAAAACCGGAAACTTCGGCTTCCCCTTTGCAGATATGGCTGGAGGTAGGAAAAGTAATTTGGGCCGTGGGAGTAATCTTATTTTTCGGAGGCCAGTTTATCAGCTACAGAAGATTAATGAAAAAGCTGTCTACAGCAGTGAAGGTTTCAGGGGAAGATGAAAATGTTTATATTTCTCCTTATATAGCCTCCCCTTTGGTGGCAGGTATATTTAAGCCCAGGATTTACCTTCCTGAGGGACTGGAGGAAGAAGAAAAAATATATGTGCTGGCCCATGAAAGGGTGCATATCAGAAGAAAAGATTATTTATTTAAGATAGCAGGATTTATAGCCCTGACAATACATTGGTTTAATCCGGTAATATGGGTATCTTACTATTTCATGTGTAAGGACATGGAAATGTCATGCGATGAAAGGGTGGTAAAAGAATTGGGGAAAGACAGAAAAAAGGAATATTCGGAAACATTGCTGCGGTTTGCGGAGAAAAGCAGCGGGCTTTTATCCCTGGCTTTTGGGGAAAGCCATACAAAATCCAGAATTAAAAATATTCTGAAATATAAAAAACCGGCTGCGGGAATTACGTCAGGAGCTTTTATACTTTTAGGCCTGGCAGGGTGCACATTGCTGACAAATCCAGAAGGCACTGCAGCAGAAGAAAATTCCCAGGCTATTTCCATTATAGGAGGAGCCGACGGCCCAACTTCTATATTTTTGGCAGGAAAAATTTCAGATGATGATCAGTCTGTAGAATACAGCCCTGTAGACAGAGCTGACCTGGCTAATGTGACAATGAATCAAACAGAAAGAGACGTTTCCTTAGATTATGTTTCCCAGGTTCAGGGACAAATGGTATTTCACGGTCCATGGGGAATTTTTGTGTATGAGAAGCAAAACGGAAAATGGCAGGAAGCCCATTCTATAGATATGAAGAAGGTGGATTCTGACTATATGGGGGACGGAAAAAGTACCAGGGTAATCGCCGGCAGCACAGGAATCTTTATAGGAAATAAAACAGATACTGGCTGGGAAGGGGAGCCCTACTACTATGATTACGATACAAAACAGCTTTGGCAGGGAGAGGACTTTATAGATTTGATGAATGCGCTGCCTGAGCCTGAGTCAGTAGGTCCGGACAAACGGTTTCAGATCCTGGAAAATGAAGAGACAAAGGAAAAGGGGATGCCTTATGATTACGGAGTGTATTTAATGGAAGGAGAGCATTTGGGAGTGCTGGCGGCATATGGAAACAGGGCGCTGGATTTGTGGTTCTCAGATGTAGACCTAGAAACCCACAGTATGACTCAGGCCTATTTGTTTCACGGAGACGGACAGGAGACAGAGTATCAGGAAGATGTAAGAGAGTTTTTATTTACCTATCAGGGATATGATTATTTCCTGAGAATCCATGAAGAAAAAACAGGAGATGGCGGGGGGCCTTTAAGAAAAGAAATAATAAGAACAACAGGTAATGGAAGTGTGGAGGTGTTAGATACCTTAGTGGCAGGCAGCACACAAGGGCCAGAAGCTTCAGATCAGACCTTTCGGGTGGCTTTAGCCGGGGGACGGCTGATTTATCCTGGAATGAAGGACGACAGCGCTCAGGCTATGAAAGACTCCAGACTAATTAGCATTAACCTGGACGGCAGCGACCGCCAGACAGCAGGGGAGGACAGAATGCCTTATGGTGTGTTCCACCAGCTGTGTACAGACAATGGATATGTATATTTTGAGGGATGGACAAACGCAGGAGAATTCCCGCGCCCCATTTACAGGGCCACCCCGGATTTAAGAACAATAGAGAAAATCGGAGATATTGACGGAAGTCTGCTGACTGTTTACGACGGCACCTTTTACTTTATGAGCACAGAGCCAGAAATCAGATACGCCAGATTGGAGGAGGGAAATGAAACGGTGATTTTCAGCAAAGATCCCTACTCTGCGAAAGAATATGAATGTCTGAAGGCTTACAATGACGGAAACGGAAATCTTCAGATAGAAATAGTAAAATCAGATACCAGGTATACAGAGCAGGAGGAAATGGTAAAGGCTTCGTATAAACTGGATAGTACAGAGCACGTAAAAGAGCGGCTGAAGGCCGGAGAATAACAAAACGTAAAGCGCAGTTCCCCTATTTAGGGGTTCTGCGCTTTGCTGCAAAATCTTTTAGCTCCAACAATGCCGCATTAAAACGTTTGGACACGGCAGAAGGATTTCCTTTTAAAAGACCGCGGTGATAAAAGCTGATATGAGACGTAAATTCCCTTCGCTTATTTGTAAGATGCTGAATGCGCAGATTCAAATCTTCCATACGGTCTTCCTTGGCCTGAGATAATTTGGCGGTTGTTTCAGCCTTGAGGAGAGCTAACTGAACCTGAAGCTCTTCCAGCTCTGTTTTAAGCTGCGTTAAAGACTCCAAAGTCTGTCCCAGCTTTAAGGCCTCCCGGACTGACTGGAAGGTATCGCAGACAAAGAAAACACTGATTATACATACTCCGGCAGTCAGCTCCGGAAGAGTCAGGTGAAGCACCAGGTCTGAAACAGGACGATGCAGGATTTCTGTAAGCAGAATTGTTAAAAAACCCCAGGCAATAGAGGAGCTTAGGCATATATAGCCTTTATATTGAAAGCGCTGGTCACTGTAATCCCAATATTTAATTTTAAATAAATGTTCCATCACACAGCCTGTAATATACTCTAAAATTGTAGCTGCAATAACTCCGGAAATATACACCAGAAAAAGATGGTTCTGCACAGGCAGGGAAACCCACAGCATCATAACGGCGCCTGTGCCGTAAAGGGGCAGAAGAGGCAGTCTGAGAAAGCCTCTGTTTACCAGACGGCGGTTTTTGACAGACACATAAGAAGATTCAAATATCCAGCCGAAAAATGAATAAATGTAAAAAAATGCAAGCCATTGGAGAAAAGAATAATGATACATAAGCAAGTCCTTTCTGTAAGTCGTTATCTATAGTATTCTTACAAGGCTGGTGGGAAATCTGGCCAAGTATTCCTATTATACCACATATTTTACATTTACTTGCTTTAATTCTCATTGTCATGTAGAATGATTACCATCAGTGTCCCTTTTACACTGACAGTATAATTAGCTGGAAAATAAAGGAGTTTATATATGAGTATTTTAAATGTAGAGCACCTGAGCCATGGGTTTGGCGACAGGGCTATTTTTCAGGATGTGTCTTTTAGACTGTTAAAGGGAGAGCACATTGGGCTTGTTGGAGCAAACGGAGAGGGAAAATCTACTTTTATGAGCATTATTACAGATAAGCTGATGCCTGACGAGGGAAAAGTAGAATGGTCTAAAAATGTACGTGTAGGTTATCTGGACCAGCACGCAGCGCTGGAAAAGGGAATGACTATCAGAGACGTACTAAAAAACGCATTTGAATTTTTGTTTGAAATGGAAGCGCAGATGAATGAAATCTGTGACAAAATGGGGGAGGCCTCAGAAGAAGAAATGACCTCCATGATGGAAGAGCTGGGAACTATTCAGGATCTGCTTATGGCCCATGATTTTTATATTATAGATTCTAAGGTGGAGGAGGTAGCCAGAGCCTTAGGGTTAAACGACATCGGCCTGGACAAGGATGTTTCCCAGCTGTCTGGAGGGCAGAGGACAAAGGTGCTTATGGGCAAGCTGCTTTTGGAAAAACCGGATATTCTTCTTTTAGACGAGCCTACCAACTATTTGGACGCAGAGCATATTGAGTGGCTGAAAAGATATCTTCAGGAATATGAAAATGCATTTATTCTTATTTCCCATGATATCCCGTTTTTAAACAGTGTGGTCAATTTGATTTATCACATGGAAAATCAGAAGCTGGACCGTTATGTGGGAGATTATTATAAGTTCCAGGAGGTATATGAGGTAAAGAAAACTCAGCTGGAGGCGGCTTACCGCAGACAGCAGCAGGAAATTGCGCAGCTGGAGGATTTTGTAGCCAGAAATAAAGCCCGGGTATCTACCAGGAACATGGCTATGTCCCGCCAGAAAAAGCTGGATAAAATGGAGGTTATTGAGCTGGCCAGAGAAAAGCCAAAGCCGGAGTTTCATTTTATGGAGGCCAGGGCGGCGGGAAAATATATATTTGAGACAAAAGATCTTGTTATTGGATATGACGAGCCTTTGTCAAAGCCCTTAAATCTTTCTATGGAGCGGGGGAGCAAGATTGTGCTTCGGGGAGCCAACGGAATTGGAAAAACCACTTTGCTGAAAAGCATTTTAGGCCTGATTCCTCCCCTGGATGGAAAAGCAGAGCTGGGAGATTACTTATATCCAGGATATTTTGAGCAGGAAATGGCTCCGGGAAATACTACCACATGTATAGAAGAAATATGGAAGGAGTTCCCTTCGTATACTCAATATCAGGTGCGGTCCGCCCTGGCCAAGTGCGGTCTGACAACAAAGCATATTGAAAGCCAGGTAAGGGTTCTCAGCGGAGGCGAGCAGGCAAAGGTGCGCCTGTGCAAATTGATTAACAGGGAGACAAATGTGCTGCTTTTAGACGAGCCTACCAACCATTTGGACGTGGACGCTAAAGAAGAACTGAAAAGAGCTTTAAAAGCGTATAAGGGAAGTATTCTTTTGATCTGCCATGAGCCGGAGTTTTATGAGGATATTGCAACTGAGGTGTGGGACTGCAGCCAGTGGAGCTTAAAGCTGTAACCGGACTGGATTTCTGGATTTTTAAACAGAAAAACACCCGCTGTCTGGGGGAGACGCGAGTGTCTTTCTGTTATTGGGAATGGTAGGTATATAAATAAGAAAATGTTATAGGGGGGCCGGACGGTCACCCGTCCGGTATGAGTATGAAAAAGCTTTCTGATTTCAAGTTATTACTTGAAACAAAGGCTTGTTATCCTCTTGGATAACATATTTAGAGTATATAGGGAAATTGTGACAGGAATGTGTCACATTCATAAAAAAATCATAAACATAATAAAAAATAAAAAAACCCTTTAAAAAGAGATTGAGATTGTATATAATAAGAAGCAGCAACAGACAGGAGGAAATAGGAAATATGATGATGTCCAACGACATTGGAATTGATTTGGGAACAGCCAGTATCCTTGTCTATATTAAAGGAAAAGGCGTTGTGTTAAAGGAACCTTCCGTAGTGGCAATAGACCGCGATACTAATAAAATTATGGCTATTGGAGAAGAAGCCAGACTTATGATAGGAAGAACACCGGGAAATATTGTGGCAGTCAGACCGCTGCGTCAGGGTGTTATTTCAGATTATACAGTGACAGAAAAGATGCTGAAGTATTTTATTACAAAGGCAGTGGGAAAAAGGACTCTCCGCAAGCCCAGAATCAGCGTTTGTATCCCCAGCGGGGCTACAGAGGTAGAGAGAAAGGCAGTGGAGGACGCCACATATCAGGCTGGAGCCAGAGAGGTTACAATTATTGAGGAGCCGGTAGCGGCTGCTATTGGAGCTGGCATTGATATTTCCAAGGCCTGCGGAAACATGATCGTGGATATTGGAGGCGGTACAGCAGATATAGCCGTAATTTCCCTGGGAGGAACTGTTGTCAGCACTTCCATTAAGGTAGCGGGAGACGATTTTGACGAGGCGATTGTCCGCCACATGAGAAAAAAACATAATCTGCTGATCGGTGAAAGAACAGCTGAGGAGATTAAGATTAATATTGGAGCTGCGTATAAAAGGCCGGAAGTTCTCACTATGGAGGTAAGAGGGCGAAACCTGGTAACAGGTTTACCAAAAACCATAGTAGTTACATCTGATGAAACCTTGGAAGCTTTAAGAGAACCGGCTTTACAGATTGTGGACGCTGTTCACAATGTATTGGAGAGAACTCCACCAGAGCTGGCTGCCGATATTTTTGACAGAGGAATTGTGCTTACAGGCGGCGGTGCTCTTTTAAGCGGTTTAGATTCTCTGATTGAAGAAAAGACAGGCATCACAACAATGATTGCAGAGGAGCCTTTAACGGCCGTGGCTATTGGGACAGGCAAGTTCATTGAGTTCACTCACGGCGGAGACGGAAAACAGCAGGAATATTAATGGACAGGGAATGCTGCAAAGCGCTGTATGCAAAAAAACGGCGTTTTGCAGGGTTCCCTCCTTTATTTCAGCCATAGAACCAGTATAAAATAAAATGGAGGAAGGGCAATGGCTACAGTCTGTGGATTTGTAGAAAAAATAAAATACCGCAACGAGGACAACGGGTACACAGTGCTCAGCCTGGCTGCCCAGGGAGAGGAATACATTCTGGTAGGCACCTTCCATTTTATTGCAGAAGGGGAGATGGTGGAGGCCACAGGAGCTTTAACAGAGCATCCTATTTATGGGGAGCAGATTCAGGTAGAAAGCTACGAAATTAAGGCGCCTGAGGACATTTATGCCATGGAAAGATATTTGGCTTCCGGAGCGGTAAAAGGGATTGGACCGGCTTTGGCTGCCAGAATCATCCGCCATTTTAAAGCGGATACTTTTAGAATTATGGAGGAGGAGCCGGAGCGTTTATCTGAGGTAAAGGGCATCAGTGAAAAAATGGCCATGGCTATTTCAGAGCAGGTAGAGGAAAAAAGGGAGATGCGCCAGGCCATGATCTATCTTCAGAAATACGGAATCTCCATGAATCTGGCTGCGAAAATTTTTCAGCAGTACGGCCCCAGGCTTTACGGAATTATAGAGGAAAATCCTTATCAGTTAGCCGACGACATTGCGGGAGTAGGCTTTAAAATGGCAGATGAAATTGCCAGACATGTAGGAATTTTCACAGACTCAGATTACCGCATTAAGTGCGGTCTTTTATATACATTGCTGCAGGCAGTGAACAACGGACATACATATCTGCCGGAGGAGGAGCTTTTGGCAGGAGCCGCCGAGCTTTTAGGAGTGGAGCCTCAGGCTATGGACAAGCATCTGATGGACATGCAGATAGAAAAGAAGATTGTGGTAAAGGCTGAGGAAGAAAAAAGGCTGGTTTACGGCGCCCAATATTATTATATGGAATTAAATTCTGCTAAAATGCTTATGGATTTAAATATTAAGGGCAGCCAGCCGGAGCAGGAAATCAGAAAACGGTTAAAGCGAATTCAGAAGGAAGAGCAGATTTCCCTGGATGAACAGCAAATTCAGGCTGTTATTGAAGCTGTAAACAGCGGTCTTGTAGTCATTACAGGAGGACCGGGAACGGGAAAAACTACTATTATTAATACAATGATTCAGTATTTTGAGGAAGAGGGAATGGAGATTCTTCTGGCGGCGCCTACAGGGAGAGCCGCTAAAAGGATGACAGAGGCTACCGGGTGGGAAGCTAAAACGGTGCACCGTCTTCTGGAGCTGACCGGCGGGCCAGAGGAAAACCACAGCGCAGGTATGAGATTTGAAAGAAATGAGGAAAATCCCCTGGATGCAGACGTAATTATTATTGATGAAATGTCTATGGTAGACATTTTTCTCATTCATTCTCTTTTAAAAGCAGTAAATGTGGGAACGCGTCTGATTTTAGTGGGGGACGTAAACCAGCTGCCGTCTGTAGGCCCTGGAAATGTGCTAAAGGACATTATTGATTCCGGGTGTTTTAACGTAGTAAAGCTGACCAGGATTTTCCGCCAGGCCTCTCAAAGCGATATTATTGTAAATGCCCACAAAATCCATGGAGGGGAACAGATTCCTTTGGGAAAACGGAGCAACGACTTTTTGTTTATAAAAAGAGACCATCCGGACGCTATTATCACCGCCATGATAACCCTTGTAAAGGAAAAGCTGCCAGGATATGTAAACGCCCAGCCTTATGATATTCAGATTATGACCCCAATGCGTAAAGGGGCCCTGGGGGTGGAGCGGTTAAATGAAATTCTGCAGCAGTATTTAAATCCGCCTTCCCCGGAAAAAGCAGAGCATGAAGCCGGAGGCTGTGTGTTCCGCGTAGGGGACAAGGTGATGCAGATTAAAAATAATTACCAGATAGAGTGGGAAGTAAGAAGCCGGTACGGCATTCCTACAGAGGCCGGCATGGGAGTATTTAACGGGGACGTAGGCCTTATCCGGGAAATCAATAAATTTGCGGAGCAGCTGACAGTAGAGTTTGACGAGGGGAAAATGGTGGATTACAGCTTTAAGCAATTAGAGGAGCTGGAGCTGGCTTACGCCATTACTATTCATAAGTCCCAGGGAAGCGAGTATCCTGCAGTAGTGATTCCCATGTACAGCGGCCCCAGAATGTTAATGACCAGAAACTTAATCTATACGGCAGTGACAAGGGCCAGGGCCTGCGTATGTTTAGTAGGTCTGCCAGATACCTTTCAGTCTATGGTAAATAATGAAACAGAGCAAAGGCGGTATTCCGGATTAAAAAATAGGTTAAGGGAGTTAAAACAGTATCAGGAGGAACAGGAAGACAACAGTGATTTTTATGAAAAAGCAATTCTATAAATACTGGGGAAAATGGCTGGATATTCTACTTCAGTTATTTTCCCAGACAATTTTTCCCAGGCGCTGTCCAGTCTGCGACAGCGTAATTTCTTTTAGAGGCAGCCTGATTTGTCAGGATTGTTTTCACAAATTATCTTTTACAAAATCCCCAACATGTTTTAAGTGCGGCAAGGAAGTAATCAGCCAGAGAATAGAGTACTGCAGAGACTGTACAAGAAGAAAACGCACCTTTGAAAAAGGGATGGCTTTATTAAATTATAATGAGGCTGCCAAAAAATCTATGGCCGGAATTAAGTATCATAATAAAAAAGAATATTTGGACTTTTACGCCATGGCCATTGCGGTAAAATTTGAAAAACAAATGATAAGAATAAAACCTGATGTTTTTGTGCCCGTCCCTGTACACCCCTCCAGAAAAAGGGAAAGGGGATTTAATCAGGCGGAGGTCTTAGCGGAGAAAATTTCAAAGGAGCTGGAACAAAGGACGGGAGTTAAAATACCGGTAAACAGGCACATATTAAAAAGAAATAAAAGAACTCAGCCTCAAAAAGATTTAAATCCGGAGGACAGGCTGAAAAATCTGCAAAAGGCTTTTTGCGTTAAAAAATTGCCTGAGGAAGTGAAAACAATTATTTTAGTAGATGATATTTATACTACAGGGAGCACAGGGGAAGCCTGTACCAGGGCCTTAAAAACGGCCGGCGCCAAGGAGGTTTATATTATTTGTATCTGTATTGGATACGGAAAGTAAATAAGGTTCAGTATTTTGGATAATTTTGCAGAAAGCAGGATGGCTTCCCCCCTGCTTTTTTTGTACAATAAAGCTAGAAATACTGAATTTTCAGAGGAAAGCAAAAATAGGAGGGTTTTACTATGAAAAAAAGAACATTAGCAGCATTATGTATTTCTTTGGCGGCAGCAGGACTTGCCGGATGCGGAGGCGGGGGAAGCTCTGAAGCGCCTAAGGCAGACGGAGGGCAGACACAGGCAGAGGATAAAGGAGAGGCCAAAGAGGATGGAGGAAAGCTGATTATTTACAGTCCGCTTACAGAGTCCATGATTGATTCCATGTTATCCATGTTTGAGGAAGATACGGGAATTGACGCAGAGTGTCTGGCCATGGGAACAGGAGACGCCCTGAAAAGGATTCAGACAGAGGCGGATAATCCACAGGCAGATATTCTTTGGTCCGGCACCATTGGAACAGTAAAAAATCAAAGCGAATACTTTGCAGATTACACTTGTGTAAATGAGGACGCATTTTACGATGAATACAAAAATGTGGAGGGAAATCTTACCAGATTTGACACAGTGCCGTCGGTTATTATGGTAAATACAGAATTAATCGGAGATATTGAAATCAACGGCTACGAGGATTTGCTGAATCCGGAATTAAAGGGAAAAATTGCATTTGCTGATCCTGCGGCTTCCTCCTCATCCTTTGAGCATTTAGTAAATATGCTGTACGCTATGGGAGAAGGAAATCCTGAAAACGGATGGGAATATGTAAGGCAGTTCTGCCAGCAGTTAGACGGCAAGCTGTTAGGCGGTTCTTCAGCTGTTTATAAAGGAGTGGCAGACGGAGAATACACAGTAGGATTAACTTTTGAGCAGGGTTCTGCCCAGTACGTAGGAGCAGGCGCGCCTGTAAAGACTATTTACATGGAAGAGGGAGTTATTTTCAGAGGCGACGGCGCTTACATCATTAAAGGCTGCCCAAATGAGAAAAATGCCCAGATTTTCCTGGATTGGCTTACAAGTCAGGAAGTACAGGAGTATATGAATAATACTCAGTACAGAAGAACTATCCGCAAAGACGTGCCTTCAGGAGACGTTATGGTCAGCATGGAAGATATTCACGTAATTGAAGATGATGAAACAGATACTGCAGAGCACAAAGCAGAATGGCTGGAGCAGTTTAAAGATATTTTCACAGAATAAACTGCATAAATGGGGAGAGATAAGGTATGAGCGTTTCAATAGGAATAGAGAAAGTAGTAAAAAAGTATGGGGATTTAACAATTATACCAGATTTGTCAGCTCAAATTAAAAACGGGGAATTTTTCACCCTTTTAGGGCCGTCTGGCTGCGGAAAAACCACTTTGCTTCGTATGATTGCAGGATTTAACAGTATTGAAGGAGGAACCATTTCCTTTGACGACCAGGTAATTAATCAGATTCCTGCCCAGAAAAGAAATATTGGTATGGTATTTCAAAGCTATGCCATCTTTCCTCATTTGACAGTGCGTCAAAATGTGGAATACGGACTGAAAATCAGAAAGATTCCTAAGGATGAGATGAAAAAAAGTGTGGACGATATTCTTCAGGTAGTTAAAATTGAGGAATATCAGGACAGACTTCCAGAAAGGCTGTCAGGCGGGCAGCAGCAGCGAGTTGCTCTGGCCAGGGCGATCGTTATTCATCCTCAGGTACTTTTAATGGATGAGCCGTTATCTAACCTGGATGCAAAGCTGAGAATCGAGATGAGAAGCGCCATCCGTGAAGTGCAGAAGCAGGTAGGCATTACAACTGTTTATGTAACTCACGATCAGGAGGAGGCTTTGGCTATTTCTGACAGAATTGCAGTTATGAAGCTGGGAATCATTCAGCAGATCGGAACGCCTCAGGATATTTACGCCCGTCCTTATAATGCATTTGTTTCCACCTTTATCGGGCACTCCAACTTATTTTACGGCACAGTTAAGAAATCCGGAGACAGCGTAAGCTTACAGTTTAATGGCGGATATGAGGTGCCTATGAACAATCTGGATTCCCGTGTGCAGAATGGACAAAAGGTAATTATTTCTGTCAGGCCAGAAGAATTCTCCATGAATGAAAATGGAATGGAATGCAGAATTATAAGCAGAACATTTTTAGGAAAATACACAAATTATTTTCTGGAGTTTCCTGACAAAACAGTTGTGGAGGATCAGCCAAGTATTGAGTACTCTCAGGATCTGGGGCATGTAGATAGAATATTTGAGGTGGGAGAAACTATCAGACTCAGACCCAATCCTAACAAGATTAATGTATTTACTGAGGATATGGAAGAAAGTCTGATAAAGGATGTGAAGAGATATGACCAATAGAAAAATTAAATGGGATTTCTGGACAATAGTAACCCTGGCTATTATCTGTCTGTTTGCAGTATTTTTAGTATATCCCCTTCTCAGCCTGTTTCTCAGCGGTTTTAAAGATACAGAGACAGGGGCCTGGACTATAGCCAATTATACTAAATTCTTCCAGAAAAAGTATTATACAAGCGCTTTGCTTAACTCTTTTAAGCTGACAATCTGCGTAACTGCCGTAGCAATCATTTTAGGCGGGCCTTTGGCATACTTTATGTCATTTTATAAAATTAAAGGTAAGGGGATTTTAGAGATTTTATTTATTATTTCTATGATGAGCCCTAACTTTATCGGAGCTTATTCCTGGATTCTTTTACTGGGAAGAAGCGGAGCAGTGACCCAGTTCTTAAAAAACACCTTTGGAATCCACATGCCGTCCATATACGGGTTTGGAGGTATGCTTCTGGTATTTGCCCTGAAGCTGTATCCCTTTATTTACATGTATGTGTCGGGAGCTTTAAAGAAAATTGACGTGGCTCTTTCTGAGGCGGCGGAAAGTCTGGGCTGCGGCGGAATGAAAAAGGTATTTACAGTTATTATGCCTTTAGTAACCCCCACTTTAGTAGCCGCAGCTTTGCTGGTATTTATGAACTGTATGGCAGACTTTGGAACACCGGCCTTAATCGGAGAAGGTTATCGTGTTATGCCTACCCTGGTATACTCAGAGTTTGTAGGAGAGTCAGGCGGTTCCGCTAACTTTGCAGCTTCCATGGCTACCATTATGGTAATGGTAACAGCTATTGTATTTTTGGCCCAGAAATGGTATGTAAATACAAAATCATTTTCCATGAGCTCTATCAGACCGATTCAGCCAAAGGCTGCAGGAGGAATAAAGGGAGTTTTAATCCACTTATACATTTACCTTTTAGCAGGATTTTCCATTATCCCTCAGTGTATGGTTGTGTATACCTCCTTTAAGGCTACAAAGCTTCAGGTTTTTGTGGAAGGCTTTTCTCTGGAAAGCTACCAGAAGGTTTTTTCCACAGCAATTCAGTCTATTAAAAATACATATTTATACTGTCTGGTTGCCATTGTGATTATTGTGGTGCTGGGTATGCTGATTGCTTATTTAGCAGTGCGGAGAAAAAGCTGGCTGACCAACCTGATTGACACTATTGCAATGTTCCCATACATTGTTCCAGGATCAGTTTTAGGTATTACTTTGCTGATTGCGTTTAATCATAAGCCTTTAATGTTGGCAGGTACGTCTATTATACTCATTATATCCCTGGTAATCAGAAGGCAGGCGTATACTTTGCGGTCCAGTTCAGCCATTCTTTACCAGATCAGCCCAAGTATGGAGGAGGCGGCTATCAGCCTAGGAGATTCTCCCGCCAGATCATTTGTAAAGGTAACGGCGAAAATGATGATGCCTGGAGTGGCCTCAGGAGCTATTTTAAGCTGGATTACACTGATTAATGAGTTAAGCTCCTCTGTAATGCTTTACACAGCCAACACCAGAACCATGTCAGTAGCGATCTATAATGAAGTAATCAGAGCCAGCTACGGAACAGCGGCGGCCCTGGCTACCATGCTGACGGCCACCACGGTTATTTCTCTTCTCATATTCTTTAAAGTATCAGGCAGCAGAGACGTAACCATGTAAATAAATATAAAATGTACCACATAGAAAATTTGTGATATACTAAGGTGGAAGTAAAAACCATATTTGAATGATTAAGGGTGCAGTGTATGAACAAGAATAAACAGACAAGTTTTAAAGAAGAAATCCGAAGAAGTCTGGTTGTTCATGCGCTTGCACCCTGTATTTTATCTATTGTAGTGCTGGTGCTGGCGTTTACTGTAATCGGCATGGGCATCATTACAGCTAAAAATAAGAAATCCTGCAGAGAGTTTTCAGATTTCTTTTCTCAAGTGTCTGAGGCTTATTTAAAAGAGGCTGATTCTATAGGGGAAAGTATAAATTTAGGAGAATTTCAGAACTCTGTGTCTTATAGAGTGGATATTGTTTCAGAAATCTATGAATTTTTAAATACTCAAAGCCTAAGGGGAGATTATTATTTATTTGATCAAAACGGGGACGTAGTTTTTTCCACAGGGCAGGACCCTATTATTATTCAGTATATACAAAACAGGCTTTCCATGATCTGCAGGGATGAGGATAAAACAGAGCTGCGCTTTATGTATGACAGCTACAACTTAAACAGAACATCATCTCCTCTTTACATTGCCTTCAGAAAAATATCAGATGAAAATGGACAGTGGGGATATGGAGGATTTGTTATATCTGCCGGCAGCTTTAACGATTATTTAGGCAATCAGGAGCTGTCTATTGTTATTACCAATGGATTTTACCGCATTTTCTCAGAAAATGGCCTTGCCTTTGAAAATGACAGAGGCAAATTAGATGAAAAATTAAGAGACGGTTCAGGAATAAAATGGCATAAGGGGCGCTGCTATTATATAAGCAGCACACAGTTAAAGGAAAAAACAGAAATTATAGCTTTTTCTGATTGTACTGCGTTTATGCAGCTGATTATTATATCCTTTGCCATTGTAATAGTGCTTTCTGTCACCATGGTGATAACCATTCAAATCAGCGCTAAAACCATATCCAGGGATAAAACAGAGATGATAGGCCAGCTGGCCCAGGCTTTAGGCCAGGTGGAAAAAGGCGATCTGGACGTAACCTTAGACATTCAGAGCAATGATGAGTTTGAGGTAATCAGTAAATCATTTAATATGATGCTAGGCAGCCTGCGCCATTTAATCAGCCGCCACCAGCAGTTGGCTCAGGAAAATATGACGGCTACAGTTCAGGCTATGGAGTCCCAGTTTAATCCTCATTTTCTGTTTAATACATTAGAATCTATTCGATATATGATTAAATTTGAGCCTAAAGCGGCAGAAAAAATGATTGTAAGCTTAGCCAGGCTTTTGCGCTACAGCATTCAGCATGAAAGGGACACTGTAGAGTTAAGGGAAGAGCTGGAATTTGTGGACAGATATCTGCAGATTATGCTGTACCGTTACGGAGACAGATTGAAATATAAGATTTGCATAGAACAGCAGGACCAGCTGGTGACAGTGCCTAAAATGATTCTTCAGCCTTTAGTGGAAAATTCTATTAAATACGGATTCCAGGAAGACAACGGATTGGAAATTATAATTGAGGGAGAGCTTTTGAAGGACAGGCTGGAAATCCGGATAAAAGATAATGGATGCGGAATTGAGGAGGGGCTGTTAAATAGTCTGAGGGAAAATTTGAAATCCAGATTAAACAGGTCGGAACATATTGGACTGTACAATGTTCACCGGAGAATTCTTTTAGTCTACGGGGTGGACTGGGGAATCAGGCTGGAAAGCAGGCAGGGGGAGGGAACCACAGTGTTTCTCACTATTCCTGTAAATAATAATGACCCTGATGAGGAGTTTATGATAATTAGGGGGGAGTGATAAAATGCTATTAAAGGTGTTAATTGCTGAGGATGAGGAGATTATCAGAAAAGGTCTGGAATTTGCTATTAACTGGTTAGACTACGGCTGTATTATAGCAGGGGTGGCAAAGGACGGGGAAGCGGGCCTTGAGATGATTCGTGAACAAAAGCCGGACATTGTGCTTACAGATATTAGAATGCCTAAAATGTCCGGGTTAGAGATGATAGAAAAAGCACAAATGGAAGAAAAGTTTTACAGCATTATTCTGACCAGCTATTCTGAATTTAATTTAGCCAAACAGGCGCTTAAAGTGGGGGCTTCTGATTATCTGCTAAAGCCTGTAGACGAGGAGGAGTTGGAGGCTGCTATAGAAAAAATTAAAGGGAAAATTGAAAGCGGCCGCAGAATGGAAAAGCTTCAGGAGCTTTCAGATAAAAGAGCTTTGCCTGGAGACGGGGAGTGGAAAATATTTACCAGCGCCAAAAACAGTATGGACCCTTATGTAAAGGGGACGTATGAAATTATAAAGCTGCACTATACAGAAAAACTTAGTATTAATTCAGTGGCGGAGGAACTGGGAATCAGCGCCAGCTTTCTCAGCAGAAGATTAAAAAACAGCTTAAACGCTACATTTGTAGATATTTTAAACCAGTACAGGATTAAAAAGTCTTTGCATCTGTTAAATAAAGGGACTATGAGAGTATATGAAATCTCTGATCAGCTGGGGTTTAGCGAGTACAAGTATTTTTGCAGCGTATTTAAAAAATACACGGGAATCAGCCCCACTGATTTTATAAAAAACGGGGGCAACGCCGTAGTTCAGGAAAAATAAGGCCTGTTAAAAGTGGACAGGAGGGACAGAAGGAATTATAATAAGGAAAATATAAAATAAGGAAAATGAAAAACAGGCAGGAAAAAATAAAATATGGATATAATGATCAGAAAAGCAGAAAAAAGAGACATAAAAGAGTTGACTTATATTTATAATTATGAAGTGGAAAACGGAGTGGCTACCTTTGACATTTATCCTAAAACAGAGGAGGAAAGAGAAAGCTGGTTTATGGAACACAGCTCATCTGTTCATCCTCTTCTTGTTGCAGTAAAGGATGGGAAGGTGGCAGGCTATGCCAGCTTATCTCCCTACCGGGATAAGGAGGCATATGAGGCCACAGTGGAATTATCTGTTTATATTCACTCAGAATACAGGAAGCAGGGGATTGCCGGAAAGCTGATGGAGGCTGTGCTGAAGGAAGCCAGGGAAAATCCTAAAATTCACACAGTGGTCTCTGTTATTACAGCAGGGAATGAGGCCAGCATTCACTTACATGAAAGATTTGGTTTTCAGTTCTGCGGAAGGATTTGTCAGGTGGGAGTAAAATTCGGAAGGTATTTAGATATTGATAATTTTCAGCTGATGGTATAGGAAAAACCTTGACGATATCCGGGATTTGTGATATAGTGGACGGGCGAATGGAAGAGCTTAGGTCTTTTTTTTATGCTTAAATTTAAAAAAGGCCCAACAACAACGAAAATTTAAGTGGAGGTGGAAGTCGTGCGCACAAAGATTACACTGGCATGTACAGAATGCAAACAACGTAACTACAACATGACCAAGGATAAGAAGACTCATCCAGACAGGATGGAAACTAAAAAGTACTGCAGATTCTGTAAGACACATACTTTACACAAGGAAACTAAGTAATCAGGCTCAGTAAAGGATGTGAGATTATGGGAGATACAGCAAAAAGCAGCGAGACTCCTAAAAAGAGTTTCATAAAGGGTTTGCAGTCCGAGTTTAAAAAAATTATCTGGCCAAATCAGGATACTTTGAAAAAACAGACGATTGCAGTTCTTATTTCATCTGTGGTTTTAGGCTTAATAATTGCAATCCTGGATTTCATTATTAAATTTGGCCTGGACCGTATCCTGGTTCGATAAGGCAAAGGGTGACGATATGGCAGACGCACATTGGTATGTAGTGCATACCTATTCAGGTTATGAGAACAAAGTAAAAGTGGACATTGAGAAGACCATTGAGAACAGAAATCTTCAGGATCAGATTCTGGAAGTTTCCGTTCCGCTGCAGCCTGTAGTTGAGATCAAAAACGGCGTGGAGAAAAAAGCAGACAAAAAAATGTTTCCAGGTTATGTTCTCATCAAAATGGTGATGAATGACGATACCTGGTACGTTGTAAGGAACACCCGCGGTGTGACAGGATTTGTCGGTCCGGGTTCCAAGCCAGTTCCTCTTACTGAGGAAGAAATTGCAAGCCTGGGCTTCCAGGCGCCAGAGGTGTCTGTAGACTATGAGGTAGGCGATGTAATCGTTGTAATCGCCGGAGCATGGAAGGACACAGTGGGAGCAATTAAGTCCATCAACGAGGCGAAGAAGTCTATTACAATCAGTGTTGAGATGTTTGGCCGTGAAACCCCGGTTGAACTGAATTTCACAGAAGTGAAGAAAATGTAACAATAATCGGCCTTTTTATGAAAGGCTGGTGGGAGGGAAATCCCCGACAATACCACAATATTTAGGAGGTGCCTAACTATGGCAAAGAAAGTAACAGGTTATATTAAATTACAGATTCCTGCTGGAAAGGCTACACCAGCTCCACCAGTTGGTCCTGCTCTTGGACAGCACGGTGTAAACATTGTACAGTTTACAAAAGAATTCAATGCAAGAACAGCAGACCAGGGAGACTTAGTTATCCCGGTTGTTATTACTGTTTATGCTGACAGAAGTTTCAGCTTTATTACAAAGACTCCTCCAGCTGCTGTTTTGTTAAAGAAAGCTTGCAAGCTTAAATCTGGTTCTGCAACTCCAAACAAAACAAAAGTAGCTACTATTTCCAAGGAAGAACTTCAGAAGATCGCTGAACTGAAAATGCCAGACTTAAATGCAGCCAGCTTGGAAGCTGCTATGAGCATGATCGCAGGTACAGCAAGAAGTATGGGTATCACAGTAGCTGAATAAGCTGCATATATCAGTGAATGCCTGACATGGCTTTGAAGTTTAATTGAAAAACGTGGGAGGGAAAATCCCCGACAATACCACTAGGAGGTTATTTATAATGAAAAGAGGAAAAAGATATATTGAGGCTGCTAAAACAGTAGACCGTACAACTCTTTATGACGTAACAGAGGCAATCTCTCTTGTAAAGAAGAATGCCGTTGCTAAATTTGACGAGACTATTGAAGCTCATATCAGAACAGGATGTGACGGACGTCACGCTGACCAGCAGATCCGTGGTGCAGTTGTACTGCCTCATGGAACAGGTAAAACTGTAAGAATTCTTGTATTTGCAAAAGGACCTAAGGCTGACGAGGCTCAGGCAGCAGGCGCAGATTACGTAGGAGCAGAGGAATTAATTCCAAGAATCCAGAACGAAGGCTGGTTAGACTTTGATGTAGTTGTAGCTACACCGGACATGATGGGCGTTGTTGGACGTCTGGGACGTGTACTGGGACCAAAAGGCTTAATGCCAAACCCAAAAGCCGGTACTGTTACTATGGATGTAACAAAGGCAATTAACGATATCAAAGCTGGTAAGATTGAGTACAGACTTGACAAGACAAATATTATCCACGTGCCAGTTGGTAAAGCTTCTTTCACAGAAGAACAATTAGCGGACAACTTCCAGACGCTTGTTGATGCAATTATGAAGGCAAAACCAAGTACAGTTAAGGGCGCTTACTTAAAGAGCGTTGCTTTAACATCTACTATGGGACCTGGTGTAAAACTGAACGTTGCTAAGTTGACAAACTAATCCTTTTATTTGCATCAAAACAAATAGAAAACAAGTAAAAAACCGCAGCAGAGCGCAGGAGATTTATTTTCTTCTGGAGCTGGCCGCGGTTTTTTACTATAAATTTTTATTTGCTGTAAATTGAGAAGAAACAGCTTGACAAGAAGAAATGCAAATGATATACTACACCAGTATTGACTGCCGAAGACAGTAGGCGCCGCAAGGCATAAGATGAAAACGCCTACCGAGGAACATACAAACTCATACGAGAATTGTAGACCTCTCTGTCCTTGACAGGGAGTTTTTTTCGCAGGTGATACTTCAAAATAAAATAGGAGGTAAACCATTCATGGCAAAAGTTGAATTAAAACAGCCGATTGTAGCTGAAATCTCTGAACTTTTCAACGGTGCAAAATCAGCAGTAATCGTAGATTACCGTGGATTGACTGTAGAACAGGATACTGCTCTGCGTAAAAAGTTAAGAGAAGCAGGAGTTGTATATAAAGTTTACAAAAATACAATGATCCGCTTTGCTGCAAAAGGAACAGAGTTCGAGGCTCTGGAGCCACATCTGGAAGGACCTACAGCTTTAGCTGTATCTAAGGAAGATGCAACAGCTCCTGCAAGAATTCTGGCTGAATTTGCAAAGACAGCTGACAAGCTGGAATTAAAGGCAGGCGTTGTAGAGGGAACATACTACGATGAGAAGGGAATTCAGGTTATCGCAACCATCCCATCCAGAGAGATCCTTCTTGGAAAATTGCTGGGAAGCATTCAGTCCCCAATTACCAACTTCGCTCGTGTGCTTAATCAGATTGCAGAATCTAAAGAAGCATAATTACTGTTAAAACAAAAAGAATAAATGAATAATCAGGAGGAATATAAAATGGCAAAGTTAACAACCGCTGAGTTTATCGAAGCTATCAAGGAATTATCCGTATTAGAGTTAAATGAATTAGTAAAAGCATGTGAAGAAGAGTTTGGCGTATCTGCAGCAGCAGGCGTTGTAGTAGCAGCAGCAGGCGCTGGCGCAGCAGCTGAAGAAGAGAAGACAGAGTTTGATGTTGAGCTGACAGAGGTTGGCGCTAACAAGGTTAAAGTTATCAAGGTTGTTCGTGAAGTTACTGGCTTAGGCTTAAAGGAAGCTAAAGAAGTAGTTGACGGCGCACCAAAGGTAGTAAAAGCTGGCGCTTCCAAGGAAGAAGCAGAAGACATCAAGACAAAATTAGAAGCAGAAGGCGCAAAAGTTACTCTGAAATAATTGAGTTTTTAAGTCTTACGGCATAATTAAGGGCCATGGTTCGGGTATTCCGGACCATGGCCTTTTGTAATGAAGTTTTGATTTATTATTCAGCGGGGGAGGCAAAAAGTGCGTCCTGTTCCCGCCTCAGCCGCCATAAGACAGAGTGCTCTGGCTCCTCCACCATATCATAAGTAATCACAGCTCCTTTAGGAATGTAGGTTTTGGCTTTGTTTCCTGTTAAAAGATGGCCTTCTGCATAGTTGCCCGGTTTTACGAGAGCATAAGGCTTAATTGCGCCGGCCAAAGCAGTGCAGTGGTCCCCGCCGAAAACTTCTCCCGGGAAAATAGGACGGGCCGCGATTTTTGCCAGCTGGTACCGGGGAAGGTAGCTGTCAGAGGCAGTGTGAAGGCCTAAAAGGCCGGCTGTAAGAAGGGTCACAGGCGTCTCCACCCCGCATAAATGATAGGGCCGGTAAATAACAGTGGCGCTTTTATCGTGATTTGTAATCTGTCCCTTTGTAGCCAGAATTTCATTTGAATACTCGTTATCGCTTCTCACCACTAAAAATACGCCTCCTCCCAGTCCGGCGTCTGCAGGCTCATGGAGGCATGTTACCAGGTCTAATGTTTCATCTTTTTCTAATAAACCTCCGTGGGAAATATTTCCGTACACCTGTGGAATCTCAGAGATTCTCATAGGAGCGTGAAGAAGCCTGTCTGTTTGCGGGGACAAACCAGTGTAATTGGCGGCGATAGTCATTTCACACAAATCGTAGGCCCCTGGAGGCGGAAGTGCTTCTAAAGCCTTTTGCCGGCGGTTGATATACTCTGAAACACAGCCCTCAGGAATCTTTTCAAAATATTTTCTGTCCTGTTCAGAAATTTTCACAGCTGTCTGAAACGGGTAGGAAACAACCTTATCTGTTTTTATAGAAACTGTACCCTCTTCTCTACTATAAATAAATTCCCCGTCTGTAGCCTTTCCCCCGCATAAAACTGTTAATCCAATAGATTTGGCCCACTGGTACATTTGAATCAGAAGCCCGTGCTGGTCTCCGTCCACAGGAGTATAAACTACGTTGTTCTCATCAGCCTTTTTCCTCAGAATAGGGCCTATGCAGGCGTCGCAGTCTTTTGTAATTACAGCCACGTGCTTTTTGTGTTCTATGGCCTCTAAAATATATTGGGCGGACTGCTCCGGGCAGCCTGTGCTGTCGCAGATCATATCCAGGGAGGGAATTTGGCCGGGCAGGCTGCTGTTGTCTGTGTACACATATTTTCCTTTTGCTAAAGCTTCCTCTGCCTCCAAAGGTTCAGAACAGTATACCTGCAGCTCTTCTGGAATCCCGGCTTTGTTATAAGCAGCCTTTGCGTTCTCCAGATTAATATCAGCTACAACACGCACCTTTAAATGGGGGTGAGAAGACCCTGGGTGACAACGGCAGTGCCGTAAGCCCCGGTGCCGATAATTCCAACAGCTACACATTTTTTCAGAGGCAATTTTTTGTATAAGCTTTCATAATTCATTTCCAGTCTCCTTTCGTGACAACAGTGCAAACAAATGCTTTCGGTTAAAGTATATAAAAGACGTGTTGTTTTGTACAATTATTTATGCCAAAATGACAATGCCAAAATGGCATGATGAAAAAGGAGATAGGGAAAAAATCAAGGGGAAAGTTAGGGGGTATAATTTGTGAAGGATTTGGACTGGAAAATTATTGTAACCTTGTATGACTGTAAAAATGTGACAAAAGCAGCGAATATGCTGTATATGAGCCAGCCTACGTTATCTAAAAATCTGAATCGCATTGAGGCGGAGCTAGGGGAAAAAATTATAGAGCGTTCTAATAAGGGGATTATATTTACAGAAACAGGAGAATATTTGGCTGTGCAGGCCTTGGAGATTTCCAAACTGATTTCTGAGACAATGAAGCATTATCAGGAATTAAGGCTGGGGGGAAAGGTGATTTCTATTGGCTCAGCCTCCAGCTTTGCCAGATATGCTTTGCCTAAGCTGATGAGCAGGTATAATGAGGCGGACAAGGGAAATGGCATCCATTATCATGTACAGGTTATGACCAGCAGCGAGATTATCAGCCTGGTGCAGCGCCAGGAGCTGAAAATTGGTTTTGTAAATGGGGACAGGGACTGGGAGGATAAGGTGCTTTGTTCTGTAGGGTATGGCTGTATTATTTCCAGAGATCCTGTCAAATTGGAGGACTTGCCGAATCTACCTATGATTTGTCATCACAGAGACGCTTATTCTCTTAAAATTTTAAGTAATTGGTGGAGAGAGAACTTTAAAACCCCTTTTCACATTACTTATACAGTTTCAGATATAGAGACAAGCTTAAAGTGGATTGCAGCAGGAATGGGATATGGAATTATGTACAGTACAGCTCTTGGCGAGGACGAGGAGTTTTTTAAAATCCCAATGGAGGATTTAGACGGCAGTCCTGTAAAGAGAAATACGTGGATGATTTACCATCCCAACAGCTTAAAGGATTCAAATATAAAAAAATTTATAGACTTTGTCAGTTCTTTATATCCAGATCAGACAAAATGAAAAATAGCAGGGCCATAATGAAAAAGTGGTTCCTGCTATTTTTTTCCATTCCACCCTGGAATGGTGAAAAGTGCCAAATGTCATTTTACGAAAAAGAAGTTTGTTGTTAAAATGTACACAACACATAAAACTGCAGTTTAAGAATCAGAAGGAAAATCAAAGGTAATAAGCAAAAAAGGTAAGGGGTTGTGAAGGAGGAGGTACATGAGAACATTTAAATGGAAAGCCAGAGAAGCCGACATAATTCTGGGAACAGTGATCGCTGTTTTTGGGGGTATTATTATTGGAATCATTAAAACCCAGGATTATACCATTTGGGGAAAAGGCGGACCGGGTCAGGGGCTGTTTCCTATGATTGCGGCAGGGGGAATTATTTGCTGCGGAATCAGTGTGGCTGCAGAAGCTATTTTTAGAAGCAGAAGGTCTCTAAAAGAGCAGGATCAGACGGAAATAGTAATTAAAAGTAAGGAACTGTACAATTTTTGCGTAGTTTTAGGAATTGCTGTTTTGGCAGTGCTGTTAAGCGAAATGCTAGGGTTTATTCCCTGCGTCACAGCCGCCATGGTATTTTATACAAGACTGTTAAGCAGAGAAAAGTGGACGAAAAGTGTGATTATAGGCGTGGGAATGGGGATTGTTATATATTGTATTTTCGTATTATTTTTAAAGGTCCATTTCCCTAAAGGAATTTTAGGAATTTAAGGGGGCGGGAATATGCAGTCATTAATGAATTTGGCGGGAGGCTTTCAGGGAGCCTTAGAGCCTATGGTGCTTTTATACTGCTTTATAGGTGTGTTAAGCGGGATTATTATTGGGGCTCTGCCAGGTCTGGGGCCGTCTACAGGAATTGCAATTTTGCTTCCCCTAACCTATGGCATGAACCCTACGGCGGGAATTGTAATGCTGGCAGGCATTTACTACGGGGCCATGTACGGCGGATCTATTACCTCAATTTTAATTAATACGCCAGGGGACTCGGCGGCTGTAGTTACTGCATTTGACGGTCATCCCATGGCGAAAAATGGCAGGCCTGCTCAGGCTCTTGGAATGGCGGCCTTTGCCTCAGTAATCGGAGGCACCATAGCCTTAATCGGCTTTGTTTTTCTGGCCCCAATTATTTCTACATATGCTTTAGTGTTCAGCTCTACAGAATATGCTGCTCTTTATGTAATGGGACTTACAGCTATTGCAGGAATGACTGGAAAAAGCGTGGCTAAGGCATTTATGGCCTGTATGCTGGGGCTGTTTGTAGGTACAATCGGGCTGGACGCAGTAAACGGAACTCAAAGATTTGTATTTGGCATCACGCCTTTGTACAGCGGAATTGATTTTATTCCTGTGGCTATGGGACTGTTTGGGGTAGCGGAGATGATAGCTGTGCGTGATGAGGAACAGCAGATTCAGTTAAAAAGAGAGGATATTCGTTTTAGAAAGCTGCTTCCAAGTAAGGAGGACTGGCATTTTAGCCTGCCTCACATTTTCAGAGGCTCTATTTTAGAATTCTTTGTTGGAATTCTCCCGGGAGCCGGGGCGACTATCGCCACATTTTTAAGCTATGATTTGGCAAGGAGAACAGGCAAAAGAAAGGATAAGTTTGGAACCGGTATTCCGGAGGGAATTGCGGCTCCTGAAAGCTCCAACAATGCGGCGTGTATTGGAGCCATGATTCCTATGCTGACTTTGGGAGTGCCTGGCTCCGGGGCAACTGCAGTAATGATGGGAGCGCTTCTTATGTTTGAGATGACGCCGGGGCCGTTTTTGTTTCAGAAAAACGGAGAATTTGCCTGGAGCTTATGTGCCAGTTTATATGTTGCCAATATCATCATGCTGATTCTGGTTATTTTTGCCCTGCCCTTATTTATTCAGATTATAAAGGTAAAGGGAGGAGTTTTAAACTCAGTAGTTATGGGCTTTATATTAGTAGGCGCCTACGCAATGAACAACTCTTTATTTGACGTGGGAATCGTGATTTTCTTCGGAGGCATTGGATATTTATTTAAAAAGCTGGAGATTCCGGCAGCTCCTATGATTTTGGCCCTGGTGCTGGGAAATAATCTGGAGGTAACGTTCCGTCAGGGAATGACTTTAGTAAGAGGAAATATTTTCAGTTTTATCAGCAGGCCGATTACGGCGGTAATCCTTTTGGCGGCTGTAGGTCTGGCATTTGGAAAGCCGATTCACAGTGTTGTTAAAAAAATTAGTAAAAAATAGTTGGAGGGGAATATAATGAGAAAAAAACTTTTAGCAGCAGCATCCTTTATGGCGCTTTTAATCACCGCCTGTTCAGGAAACAGCGGGACGAATAGTACGGCTTCTCAGGAAGCAAAAACTTCAGATACTTCTGCGCCGGCAGAAAGTCAGGAGGCCGGTTGGGCGCCAAAGGAGGATATTGAATTTATTGTAGGAAACAGCGCCGGGGGAGGGGCGGACCTTTTTACAAGAGAACTAGTTTCTATTATTGACCAGTACGATATGTGCTCTGTAAATATAACAGTTGTAAATAAACCAGGCTCCTCTCATGTAGTAGGGTACACATATTTGCTGGACCACGGAGATGATTACCATTTAGATGTAACCTCAGCCAGCTTTTTCACACAGCCGGTTTCGGGAAATTCTCCTTTCCAGTTTGAAGATTTTTCTTATGTGGCAATGCTGTGCAAGGACCCGAATCTGGTGTTTGCAGCGCCAAATGCAGGATTTTCCGATTTTGACAGTATGATTCAGTATGCAAAGGACAATCCTGGGGCCGTTTCTGTAGCAGGCTCCAGCGCATATTCAGACGACGCTATTTTATGTAACATGCTTCAGGAAAGCTGCGGTTTAGAGCTGAATTACGTTACATATGAAAGCGGGGCAGACGTGCTGGCGGCAGTTATGGGAGGCCATGTGCAGCTGGGAATCCTTAATCCTGCGGAGGTAGGGGACAACATTGCCGCGGGAAATGTAACGCCTATTGTAGTAAGCGTTGAAAAACGTGTAAATATGGAAGGAATGGAAAATGTGCCTACGTTTAAAGAGGCGGGAGTGGATATTGAGCATGAACAGCCCAGAGGATTTGTAATGTCCAGTGCAGCCAGCCCGGAGGCGGTGTCATATTATGCAGAGCTGTTAGGAAAGGTTGCAAAAACTCCTGAATGGAAGGAATATTTAGAAGAGCAGTGTATGGAGGAGGATATTTATTTGGGAGCTGATTGGGAAACGCAGGCAAAAGATCATTATGTAAGCATCTACACAGATTATGTAGGACGTATTCTGGAAAGTACAAAGTAATTCATGTATAATGATGAAAAAAGAAACAGAGACAGGACTTAAAGGAGTGATATATATGAAATTTACAGAGTACAAACCAGTAATAGGCGTAATTATGGGAGACGGAGCAGGCATAGGGTCTGAAATTATAGCTAAATCTGCAGCAGAGGGCGCGCTGACATCACAGGCAAGGCCGGTAATTATCGGGGATTACAGGCAGCTGAAAAGAGGAATGGAAATCGCAGGCGCAAATTTTCCTGTGGAGGTAAAGGACACTATAGAAGAAGCTGTTAAATATGCGAAGGAACAGGAAAAGGTTGTAATTTATGACACAAAGGCCTTTGACGGGTATCAGGTTCCAATGGGAGAGCTAAGCGCCTTGTGCGGAAAAGATGAGGCGGAGAATATGGCCCGGGCGGCAGAGTACTGTAAAAAGGGGCTGATTGAGGGCATCTGCTTTGCGCCTAATAATAAAAGCGCCATGAAAATGGCCGGGGTTCACTTAAACGGAATGGTAGATTTCCTGGCAGATTTATTTGAATATACAGGAGTAAAAGGAGAAATTAATATAAACGGTTCTGCCTTTAACGCCAGGGTAACTGGCCACATTCCAGCCAAAGATGTGTCCGCCGCTCTTTCTGTAGACAAAATTATGGATACAATTCACATGAGCTGCGACGTGCTGAAACGTTTTGGAATTAAAGACCCTAAAGTGGCGGTGGCGGCTTTAAATCCTCATGGCGGAGAAAACGGCACCTGCGGCACAGAGGAAATTGAGATTATTGGTCCGGCAGTGGAGATGGCCAAAAAAGAGGGGATTTCTATTACAGGCCCTTTGGCGGCAGATACTTTATTTGGTCAGCTGTTTGGAGGAAAATATGATCTTGCTGTCACTATGAGCCATGACCAGGGGCAGATTGCCTTTAAATTAATTAATTTCAGCCAGGTAGTTACTGTTTACGGCGGCATTCCTTATCCTGTGGGCACAGGAGCCCACGGCACTGCATACGATATTGTCGGCAGGGGGGAAGCTGAAAACGGGGCATATATAACTGCCTATGGGATTGTAACTCAGATGTGTAAGGTGGCAATGATGAAAAGAAGCCGGGAAGAAAAGGAGAAGTAAATGAAATTATGTTATCCTGTAGCCACTCCAGACTCTAATGTGCCTTTAATGGCCTTTTGGGGGGAGAATAGGTTTGAGGAAAATGTGAAGATAATTAAAGAGATCGGATATGATGGGGCAGAGCTTTTGGTGCGGGACGGCAGACAGCTGGATATAGAATATATAAAGACTGTGCTGGAAAATAACGGTTTACAGGCAGCGGCAGTAGGCAGCAGCCCTATTTTTACACAAGATAAGCTGACCTTGTCTCACAAGGACAGGGAAAAAAGAAAGGCTGCCTTCCAACTGGCAAAGGCGGGAAAAAAGGCCAGATTTATCCACGCCTCTGAAAATGAAAGACTGGCAGTAGGAGCCGGACAGCTTAAAGGCGGCCAAGCTTTCCTTTGAAACATTAAGCTATTGGCTGAGAAAATAGGAGGAGGAAAATGACAGTAAAAGAAAAGCTGAAAAAGGGAGAAAAGGTATCTGGAGTAATGATCCGCATTGTAAGAAATCCGGCTCTCGCTTATTTGGCGGAAAATGGCGGCTTAGATTTTGTAATGTATGACTGCGAACACAGCGATTATAATATGGAATCTCTTCACGATTTATTTCTCATGGGAAACGCCCTGGGACTGGCAAGTCTTGTAAGGGTGCCTAACGGGACTAAGGAATGGATATCCAGAGTTCTGGATCAAGGCGCTTCCGGGGTGATGGTGCCTATGATTGAGACAAAGGAACAGGCAGAAAATCTGGTGTTTTATTCTAAGTATCAGCCTGTTGGAGGAAGGGGATTTTCAGGCGGAATCGCCCACTGCAATTACAAAGGAGGCAAGCACGCTGAAATTATGAAGGCAGCTAATGATAAGGTGATTGCCATTGCGCAGATTGAAACGAAAAAAGCTGTGGAAAACATTGAGGAGATCGCCGCTGTTCCCGGAATAGACGCTCTTTTAATTGGCCCCAATGATCTTTCTGTATCCCTGGGAATCCCTGGAGATCTGATGAATCCTATGGAACTGGAGGCGATTTCTAAGGTGGCCTGGGCCTGCAAAAAGCAGGGGAAAAATTTTGGCCTTCATGCAGGAGAAGGGATGCTTAAAAAGTTTGCCCAGGATTTAACCTTAGTAATGTGCGGAACAGATACAGATATTATTTCTCAAGGCCTGAAACAGACGGCGGAGATGATAAAAGCCCTTTAATTAGGAAATACTAGTCAGGGGGGAGTGTAAAATCATTGTTTTACATGATTTTGCGCTCCCCTCTTTCTTTTATTTTTGCATGTGCCTGTAAAAATTATAAGAATAGGAAGGAAAATATTTGATATATATAAAATAAGGCGGATTGTTTGGGATGGCGTATGATAAACTCAGGAAGGAGAAAAAAATGGCTGTGTCTGGCGATTATTTCCCTGGCAGTATGTCTGTGGATAGCTGCAGGAGGAAATAAGGCGCTTTTTTGCGTTGCAGATGGAGAAAGCCGGGAAGCGGCGGCAGAGACAAAATATGTAGCCCTGACTTTTGACGACGGCCCTCATTCTGTATATACGGAGATGCTTTTAGACGGATTAAAGGAAAGAAATGTAAAAGCCACATTTTTTCTTATTGGAGATAATATTAAGGGAAATGAGGAGTTGGTGAGAAGAATGGACCGGGAGGGACATTTAATTGGAAATCACACCTCCACCCATGTGCTGCTCACTGATAAGCCGGAGGCAGAGGCCTGCAGGGAAATTACAGAGACAAATGAAAGGATATGTTCCATAACAGGGAAAATGCCTACATATATACGCCCTCCATTTGGCTCCTGGAGCGAGAAGCTGGAGTGTATGGTGCCTATGGACGTAGTGCTGTGGAACGTAGATCCACTGGACTGGAAAATCCAGAATACGAAAAAAATTGTAAATCATATATTGAAAAATACTAAAAACAGCAGTATTATTTTACTTCACGATTCCTATAAAACTTCAGTAGAAGCAGCTCTGGAAGTTGTTGACACTTTGTCCGGTGAAGGCTATACTTTTGTTACAGTAGACGAGATGCTTATTGACTGAAATAAGGCCTGGCCTTTGGAGGGAAATTGTGGATTTATTTGATTATATGAGAGAAAATACGATGGAAGAAACAGGGCCTTTGGCTTCCCGCCTCAGGCCTGATACTTTAGATGAGGTAGTAGGACAAAAACATATTATCGGAAAGGACAAGCTGCTTTACCGTGCCATTCAGGCGGATAAGCTGGGCTCAATTATATTTTACGGCCCTCCGGGCACTGGAAAAACCACCTTGGCAAAGGTAATTGCCAATACAACCAGCGCTCAGTTTAAGCAGATTAATGCAACTGTAGCAGGGAAAAAGGATATGGAGGAGGTAGTCCAGGAGGCCAAAGAGGTTCTGGGCATGTACGGCAAAAAGACAATTTTGTTTGTAGACGAGATCCACCGTTTTAACAAAGGCCAGCAGGACTTTCTGCTGCCTTATGTGGAGGACGGCACTATTATCCTAATTGGAGCTACAACGGAAAATCCCTATTTTGAGGTAAACGGAGCTTTAATCTCCAGATCCAGGATTTTTGAATTAAAGCCTTTAGAAAAGGAAGATATTAAACAGCTGATCCGCCGGGCTGTGTATGACGAGAAAAAAGGCATGGGCAGCTACCAGGCAGAAATTACAGATGAGGCTGCAGAGTTTTTGGCAGATGTATCTAACGGGGACGCCAGGGCGGCCTTAAATGCAGTGGAGCTGGGAGTTCTCACTACAGAGAGAAGTCAGGACGGAAAAATTTATATAGATATGGATGTGGCCCAGGAATGTATACAGAAAAGAGCGGTGCGGTACGACAAAGGCGGGGACAGCCATTATGATACCATTTCTGCATTTATTAAAAGTATGAGAGGCTCAGATCCTGACGCCGCTGTTTATTATCTGGCCCGTATGCTTTATGCAGGCGAGGACATTAAGTTTATTGCCAGAAGAATTATGATCTGCGCAGCTGAGGACGTAGGAATGGCGGACCCACAGGCGCTTACAGTGGCAGTAAGCGCAGCCCAGGCTGCAGAGCGTATTGGAATGCCTGAGGCTCAGATTATTCTGGCCGAGGCAGTTACTTATGTGGCAACCGCCCCTAAAAGCAACGCTTCCTATATGGCTATTGAGGCGGCAATGGATTATGTAAAAAATAACAGGACCTTGCCGGTTCCTCCTTATTTACAGGACAGACATTATAAGGGGGCGGCCAAATTGGGAAGAGGACTGGATTATAAATATGCCCACGATTATCCGTTCCATTATGTGAAGCAGCAGTATTTGCCTGAGGGGATGGAAGGAACCTCCTTTTATCATCCCACGGAAAACGGATATGAAAAACAGGCAGGAGCATACCTGGAATTTCTTAAAAATCTGAATTAAATCTGAATTAAGAAAAATTTATCTTTTCATTTTGGAAAACACAGTATATAATATGGATATAAAGCTACCCGGCGGCTGAACGGCCGCCGGAACCCCGTCAAATCGTTATATTTCTGAGACTTACAATCCCCGGATATTATATAAATGAAAAAGGAGAAATTTATGCGCGATAAATTAGAAACATTGCCTCTGGCCCAACTGCGTGAGTTGGCTAAAACACAGGGGTTAAAGGGTGCAGGCAGCCTTAGAAAGGCAGAGCTTATAGATTTGCTTTGCAAAGAGGCAAAAAAGCAGGAGGACGCCCAGCAGGAGGAAACAGTGAAAACAGAAGAGAAGGCTTCTGAGGAAAAATATGCAGAGCGCCGCGCCTCCAGACAAAGTTCACATACAAGGTATGATGGAGGAAGAGGGGACGGACAGCATGAGGGCAGAAGCGAGGCTCAGATGAACCCTGAGCTGCAGGAATTGGACAGCGGTATTGAGGCCAACGGTATTTTGGAGGTGATGCCTGACGGCTTTGGTTTTATCCGGTGTGAAAACTTTCTGCCAGGAGAAAACGACGTTTATGTAGCCCCGTCCCAAATCCGCCGTTTTAATATGAAGACAGGCGATATTATTCTGGGCAGCAGAAGAGTAAAAAGCGCCACAGAAAAGTTTGCCGCCTTATTATTTGTAAAGTCTATTAACGGATACCCTGCGTATGTAGTAGAAAAAAGGCCTAATTTTGAGGATTTGACCCCGGTATTCCCAAACAGCCGTCTTCACATGGAGACTTCAGGCGGGAAAAATACTACAGCTATGCGTGTTTTAGATCTGCTTTCCCCTATAGGAAAAGGACAAAGAGGAATGATTGTGTCCCCGCCTAAGGCAGGTAAAACTACACTGTTAAAGCAGGTGGCAAAGGCCATTACCACCAATCATCCGGATATGCATCTGATTATTTTGCTGATTGACGAAAGACCGGAGGAGGTTACAGATATTAAAGAAGCGATTACAGGCCCTAATGTGGAGGTTATTTATTCTACCTTTGACGAGCTGCCGGATCGGCATAAAAGAGTGTCCGAGATGGTAATAGAGCGGGCCAAAAGGCTGGTAGAGCATGGGCGGGACGTAATGATCTTGTTAGACAGCATTACAAGACTTGCCAGGGCTTACAACCTGGTGGTTCCTCCCAGCGGAAGAACTCTTTCAGGCGGTTTAGACCCAACAGCCCTGCATATGCCTAAAAGATTTTTCGGCGCTGCCAGAAACATGAGAGAGGGAGGCAGCCTGACTATTCTGGCTACAGCCTTAGTAGATACTGGAAGCCGTATGGACGACGTGATTTACGAGGAATTTAAGGGCACCGGCAACATGGAGTTGGTTCTGGACAGAAAGCTGTCAGAAAAGAGAATTTTCCCTGCTATTGACATATTAAAATCAGGCACCAGAAGAGACGATCTTTTACTGTCCAGGGAAGAGATGGAAGCGGTGGATACTGTTCACAAAGCTACAAACTCTATGAAGCAGGACGAGGCGGTAGAGAAGATTCTGGACCTGTTTGCCCGCACCAGAAACAACAGAGAGTTTGTGGAAATGGTTAAAAAAGTCAGACTATTTTAGGGAAGGGAAAATTGCTTGCATCCCTTATTGTTTTATGATATACTGTTTAAGCTGTTTATATTGTGCTGTCTCACCAGATAAAAAGTATGGAAAAAGACAGCGATGAATAAAAAATATGCGGTCGGAAACCGCAGAGTACAATGTGAGAGGTGAAGAACATGAAGGAAGGAATCCATCCAAATTATTATCAGGCAAAGGTTGTCTGCAACTGCGGCAATGAATTTGTAACAGGATCTACAAAGTCAGATATCCACGTAGAAGTTTGCTCCAAGTGCCATTCATTCTACACAGGCCAGCAGAAAGCAGCTGCAGCTCGTGGACGTATTGATAAGTTCAATCGTAAGTATGGTGTTAATACTGCTAAATAAGAAGTATGAGCAAGAGAAAAGGTTGGGATTTAGTGGCGACACTATACTCAACCTTGTTTTATTACAGAGGAAAGTTATTTTTAACTTCCTGTGTAACATAAAGGCCCTGGGGGCAGAATCAGAAAAATAAGGGAGGTGACAGATTGAAATATTCAGGAATAGGCGGTCAGGCTGTTATTGAAGGGATTATGATGAAAAACGGGGACCAGTATGCCACTGCAGTGAGGAAACCGGACGGAGAGATTCAGGTGCAGAAGGATACTTATACCAGCCTGACTGAAAAGGTAAAATTCTTTTCTCTGCCATTTGTAAGAGGAGTGTTCAGCTTTGCAGATTCTATGATTTTAGGAATGAGAACCTTGACGTTTTCCGCCAGCTTTGTGGAGGACGATGAGGATGCAGGGGAACCTGGCAGGTTAGAATTATTTTTAGATAAAGTATTCGGCGAAAAGTTAGAAAAGGTGCTGATGGGGTTTGTCATGGTATTATCCGTCTTTTTGGCAGTAGGTATCTTTATGATATTTCCCATGTTTCTTGCAAACTTATTAAAAAATGTGATTCAGTCTGAAACAGTAATGGCTTTTTTAGAAGGCGTTATCAGAATCCTTATATTTATTGCATATATTAAAGTTGTGTCCAGAATGGAAGATATAAAGCGGACATTTATGTATCACGGCGCAGAGCACAAATGTATTAACTGCATTGAACATGGGCTGGAGTTAAATGTGGAAAATGTAAGAAACAGTTCTAAGGAGCATAAACGCTGCGGAACCAGTTTTCTTTTAATTGTAATGCTGATTAGTATTTTATGTTTTATGATTGTAAGGGTAGATACAATCTGGCTGAAGGTAGTAAGCAGAATTGTGCTGATACCTGTGATTGCAGGAATCTCTTATGAATTTTTAAGATTGGCGGGGAGAAGCGATTCCCCTGTTGTCAATCTTTTAAGCAAGCCCGGACTTTGGATGCAGGGGCTGACCACAAAGGAACCTGACGATTCCATGATTCAGGTGGCTATTGCAGCTGTGGAAGCAGTATTTGACTGGAAGGCATATTTAAGAGAGAATTTTCCGGAAACCAGAAAGGACCTAGAAAGGAATAAAAGTGTTGACGCTGCAGCAATTATGGGCTGACGGGCGGCAGAAGCTTATGGAGGCCCAAGTGCCGGATGGAGAGCTGGATTCCAGACTGCTTCTGCTGGAGGCGTTTGGCCTGTCTCTTTCAGAGTTTTTTTTAAAAAGAAATGATAAATTAAATGAAAATGATCCGGTAATTTTAGAAAAAAGGGAACAATATGAAAAGTGGCTGGATTTAAGAAAAAACAGAATCCCCCTTCAGCATTTAACGGGGACCCAGGAATTTATGGGACTGGAGTTTCATGTAAATTGCCATGTTCTGATTCCCAGGCAGGATACGGAAACCCTGGCAGAGTTGGTATTAAAGCACTGCAAAGAAAAGGAAATCTGCCTTCTGGATATGTGCACCGGCTCAGGGTGTCTGGCTGTAAGCCTTTCTGTGCTGGGGCAATACAAAAAAGTATATGGGGCTGATATATCTAAGAAAGCCTTGGACGTTGCCTGGGAAAATGTAAAAGCTTGTTTTGTGAAAAACAGGCCGAATACTTTAGATGATAATAAATGGCAGGCCTGCGTAACCGGGGAGGGAAAGGACGGCTCCCTGCAGTCCCGGACGCTGATTCTTATAGAAAGCGATTTATTTAAGAATCTGGATAAAGAAGTAAAGTTTGACGTGATTGTGTCAAATCCTCCCTATATTGCCACAAAGGTAATAGAAGGTCTGGAGCCGGAGGTGCGGGACTATGAGCCTATTAATGCCTTAGACGGAATGGAGGACGGGCTGTTTTTCTACCGCAGAATTGCAGCTGAGGCCAAAGGATATTTAAAGGAAAAGGGAAAAATATTTCTGGAGATTGGATATGACCAGGGGGAAGCTGTCAGCCAAATTCTTTCAGAACATAAATATAAAAATATACACACAGAAAAGGATGCAGCCGGAAACAGCAGAGTAGTTTGGGCAGAGGCCCCGGAGGCGTAAAATGATAATCAGGAGGTTACCATGTTTGACAGATTAGATGATATACTCATCCATTATGAAGAGCTTATGCAGGAATTGAATAATCCTTCTGTGGCTGAGGATCAGAGAAGATTCAGAAAGCTGATGAAGGAGCAGGCGGATCTGGCTCCTATTGTGGAAGCTTATAAAGAGTATAAACAAGCAAAACAGGATATAGAGGATAGTCTGGCCCTTTTAGAGGAAGAGACAGATGAAGAAATGAGGGAGATGGCAAAGGAGGAGCTGTCTGGCGCCAAGAAAAAAATCGAGGAGCTGGAGCAGCAGTTAAAAATTCTCCTTCTTCCAAAGGACCCTAACGACGACAAAAATATTATTATGGAAATCCGCGCCGGAGCAGGCGGGGACGAGGCTGCTTTATTTGCTTCTGAATTATACCGCATGTATGTAAATTATGCGGAAAGCCACAGATGGAAAACTGAGTTAGTAAGTGTAAACGAAAACGGCATCGGCGGTTTTAAGGAAGTTATTTTTATGATAAACGGCCAGGGAGCTTACTCTAAGCTGAAATATGAAAGCGGCGTTCACAGGGTACAGAGAGTGCCGGAGACAGAATCAGGAGGCCGTATTCACACCTCCACTGCAACAGTGGCCGTTATGCCTGAGGCGGAGGATGTAGACGTTGTAATTGATGACAAGGACATTAGAATTGACGTTATGCGCGCTTCCGGAAACGGCGGTCAGTGCGTCAATACTACAGACTCTGCAGTGCGTTTAACACATATTCCTACTGGAATTGTGATTTACAGCCAGACAGAAAAGTCACAGCTGCAGAATAAGGAAAAGGCGTTCCGCCTTCTGCGCTCTAAGCTGTATGATATAGAGCTGGAAAAAAGACAGAATTCTGAGGCGGAGGAGAGAAGAAGCCAGATCGGCACTGGAGACCGTTCAGAGAAAATCCGCACCTATAACTTCCCTCAGGGCCGTGTGACAGAGCACAGAATTAAATTGACATTATACAAAATAGATTCTATTATGAATGGAGATATAGAGGAAATCATCGACAGTCTGATTGCAGCCGACCAGGCGGCTAAGCTTTCTAAGCTGCAGGAGCAGGAGATGTAGAGGAGGAACGCCATGAAAGGTATTATTCTGGCCGGAGGATCCGGCACCAGACTTTATCCGCTGACAAAAGTAACTTCTAAACAGTTGCTTCCCATTTATGATAAGCCAATGATTTATTATCCCCTGTCTGTTTTAATGAATGCAGGCATCAGAGATATTTTAATTATTTCCACCCCAGATGACACGCCTAGATTTGAGGCTTTGCTGGGAGACGGGGCTCAGTTTGGCGTAAATCTCACATATGCTGTGCAGCCAAGCCCGGACGGACTGGCTCAGGCGTTTATTATAGGCGCTGATTTTATTGGCAGTGAAAATGTGGCTATGGTGCTGGGAGACAATATTTTTCACGGACAGGGCTTAAAGAAGCGTCTGAGAGCAGCTGCGGCAAAGCAGACAGGGGCCACTGTGTTTGGATATTATGTAGACGACCCGGAACGTTTTGGCATTGTGGAGTTTGACAAGGACGGAAAAGCTGTCTCTATAGAGGAAAAGCCGGAGCGTCCAAAGTCTAATTACTGTGTGACAGGTCTGTATTTTTATGACAATAAGGTCGTGGAGTATGCAAAGAATTTAAAGCCGTCTGCCAGAGGAGAGTTGGAGATTACAGACTTAAACAGAATTTATTTGGAAAATGGGGAGCTGGACGTAACTCTTTTAGGCCAGGGCTTTACATGGCTGGATACAGGAACCCATGAATCTTTAGTAGAAGCTACAAATTTTGTAAAGACCATTGAGACGCATCAGCACAGAAAAATTGCCTGTCTGGAGGAAATTGCCTATCTGAACGGATGGATTTCTAAGGAGCAGGTAATGGAAACATATGAAGTGCTGAAAAAGAATCAGTACGGCAAGTATTTAAAAGATGTGCTGGACGGAAAATATGTGGACAAGCTTCACAATAAAGATAACTAATACAGACAGCTGAATACGGAGGAAACAGGCTATGAAAATAATTGTAACAGGAGGAGCCGGGTTTATCGGCGGCAACTTCGTTCATCATATGGTAAATAAATATCCTGACTACGAAATCATTAATCTGGACCTGCTTAC
This sequence comes from Lachnoclostridium edouardi, assembly GCF_900240245.1. GTDB lineage: Bacteria > Bacillota > Clostridia > Lachnospirales > Lachnospiraceae > Lachnoclostridium_A > Lachnoclostridium_A edouardi. The sequence continues at coordinate 1,443,135 of NZ_OESQ01000001.1, read as the reverse complement.
ATACGCAGGTAATCTGGAGACATTAAAGCCAGTAGAAAATAAGCCTAATTATAAGTTTGTAAAAGGCGATATTGCAGACAGAAAGTTTATTTTTGATCTGTTTGAAAAAGAAAAGCCGGACATGGTAGTAAATTTTGCTGCAGAAAGTCACGTAGACCGCTCTATTACAGACCCGGAGATTTTTGTGCGCACCAATGTAATGGGAACTACTACATTGCTGGACGCCTGCAGAACATACAGAATTAAAAGATACCATCAGGTATCTACAGACGAGGTATATGGAGATCTGCCTTTAGACAGGCCTGATTTGTTCTTCACAGAAGAAACTCCTCTCCATACATCCAGCCCATATTCCTCTGCAAAGGCCAGCGCAGATTTATTTGTTTTGGCATATCACAGAACATACGGGCTGCCTGTAACAATTTCCAGATGCTCCAACAATTACGGCCCTTACCATTTTCCTGAAAAGCTGATTCCCCTGATTATCAGCAGGGCTTTAGCTGACGAGGAGCTGCCTGTTTATGGCACTGGAGAAAATGTCAGAGACTGGCTTCATGTATCAGACCACTGTCAGGCCATAGATTTAATTATTCACAAGGGCAGAGAAGGAGAAGTTTACAATATTGGCGGCCACAACGAAAGGACAAACCTGGAGGTTGTAAAAACCATTCTCAAAGCTCTTAACAAGCCGGAAAGTCTGATTAAGTTTGTTACAGACAGACCGGGACATGACAGAAGATACGCCATAGATCCCAAAAAGCTGGAGACAGAGCTGGGATGGAAGCCCCAATATACCTTTGACACAGGAATTGTACAGACAATTCAGTGGTATCTGGACAACGAAGACTGGTGGAAGCATATTTTAAGCGGAGAGTACAGTCAGTATTTTGACAAAATGTATGGAGACAGATTAAAATGAGAGTTTTTGTGACAGGAGTAAAGGGACAGCTGGGAAATGATGTAATGGATCAGCTGGAGAAGCAGGGCCTTACTGGAATCGGAGTGGACGTGGAGGAGATGGACATTACTGACCCTGAAGCCTGCAGAAAAGTAATTACAGAAGCAAAACCTGACGCAGTTATCCACTGTGCCGCATATACTGCAGTAGACGCCGCAGAAGACAATGTAGAGCTGTGCAGAAAGGTAAACGGAGAGGGCACCAGAAATATTGCCAGGGTGTGCCGCGACCTGAATATTAAAATGATGTATATCAGCACAGATTATGTGTTTAATGGACAGGGAGAGCGCCCCTGGGAGCCGGACGATTACAGGGAACCTTTAAATGTGTACGGTCAGACAAAGTATGAAGGGGAGCTGGCAGTGGAGGAGCTGGTGGAAAACTTCTTTACTGTAAGAATCGCCTGGGTATTCGGCAGGGGAAAGAATTTTATTAAAACCATGCTGAGACTGGGCAGGGAAAATGGAGCTGTAAACGTAGTAAATGATCAGATCGGTTCTCCTACCTACACATACGATCTGGCCAGACTGTTGGTTGACATGATTCAGACAGAAAAGTACGGACGTTATCATGCTACAAATGAGGGGATCTGCAGCTGGTATGAATTTGCCTGCGAGATTTTCCGCCAGGCAGGCATGACAGAAGTAAAGGTAACTCCAGTAAGCAGCGGCCAGTTTCAGGCAAAGGCTAAAAGGCCTATGAACAGCCGTATGAGCAAAGAAAAGCTGACGGAAGAAGGCTTTGAAAGACTGCCGTCATGGCAGGACGCTTTAGGCAGATATCTGAAAACACTGGAAGTACAGCAGTAGCGGCAAAAGGAGAGACAATGGGTAAGTATTTTGGAACAGACGGTTTCCGGGGAGAAGCCAATGTAGATTTAACAGTAGAACATGCATACAAAGTAGGAAGATTTTTAGGATGGTACTATGGAAAGAAGAATCCAGAGGAAAAGTGCCAGGTGGTAATCGGCAAGGATACAAGACGCAGCAGCTATATGTTTGAGTATTCTTTAGTGGCAGGATTGACTGCCTCAGGCGCAGACGTATTTCTGCTTCATGTAACTACCACCCCAAGCGTTTCCTATGTGGTGCGCACAGAAGGCTTTGCCTGCGGCATTATGATTTCAGCCAGCCACAATCCTTATTATGACAACGGAATTAAAGTGATTAACGAGAGGGGAGAAAAGCTGGAGGAAAGTGTAATCCAGGAAATCGAAAAATATCTGGACGGGGAGATGGAAGAAATTCCAATGGCCCGCAGGGATCAAATTGGCCGCACTGTAGACTTTGCAGCAGGAAGAAACCGCTATATTGGATATTTGATTTCTATTGCTACACGTTCCTTTAAAAATAAGAAAGTAGCTTTAGACTGCGCCAACGGAAGCGCTTCCGCCATTGCTAAAAATGTGTTTGATGCTTTGGGAGCAGAAACTCATGTGATTAATAATGAGCCAAATGGTTTAAATATTAATACAAACTGCGGCTCTACTCACATTCAGTATCTTCAGGAATTTGTAAAGGCAGAAAAATGTGATATTGGTTTTGCATATGACGGAGATGCAGACAGATGCATCGCTGTAGACGAAAAGGGAAACGTTGTAGACGGGGACCTGATTATGTACATCTGCGGCAAATACATGAAGGAGCAGGGCACTCTTGTAAATAACACTGTTGTTACAACAGTTATGTCTAATTTCGGCCTTTACAAGGCTTTAGACAAGGCACATATTGCTTATGAAAAAACTGCGGTAGGCGACAAATATGTATATGAGAATATGGCTCAGTACGGACACTGCCTGGGCGGCGAGCAGTCCGGCCATATTATTTTCAGCAAACACGCCACCACAGGAGACGGAATCCTCACCTCCTTAAAGGTTATGGAAGTAGTTCTGGAGAAGAAAGAAACCCTTTCTAAGCTGGCTTCAGAGGTTACTATTTTCCCGCAGGTGCTGACAAATGTGCGGGTGCAGGATAAAAAGGCGGCTCAGGATGATCCGGATGTTCAGAACCAGGTGCAGAAGGTAACAAAGCAGCTGGGAAGCGACGGCAGAATTCTGCTGCGCCAGTCCGGCACAGAGCCTGTAGTCCGGGTGATGGTGGAAGCGCCGGACCACGAGACCTGCGAAAAATATGTAGACCAGGTAGTACAGGTAATGAAGGCCAAAGGGCACGTATTATAAGTTGGGATTTTTAAATGCCTTCAGTTTACGCCACAGCGTAACACGGCTGATTCCTAATAGAGCGGCAGCTTTTGTATAGTTGCCGCTTGTTTCATTTAATGCCGCCTGAATTCTTTCCATTTCTTCATCTGGGGAGAAACGGCGGGCAGAGCTGTCTGAAATAAAAGTGGCTGCTGCTTCACATCTTTTCTTTCTGTAATAAATTTCTTGTTTTAAAAGCTCCCATGTAATATCTGTTGGTTCTGAAGGATCTCTGGTTGCAATTATTGTTTTCACAAAATTTTCCATTTCCCGCACATTTCCCGGCCATGTATGAGAACAAAGCGTTTCACCTAATGAGGGGTGATTTTGTTCTAATTCAACAGCCAGTATACTATCCTGTTTAGCAATGAAACCCAGAAATAAAGGGAGAATATCTTCTTTTCTTTGGCGCAGGGGAGGTATTTCTAATTCCAATACAGCTAATCTATAGTACAGATCTTCGCGAAATTGCTTTTGCTGAACAAGCTCCCAAAGATTTCTATTTGTAGCTGCAATAATGCGCACATCAAAATTAATCACTTTACTGCCGCCTACGTGAACAAGCTGCTGTTCCTGAATCACTCTCAAAAGCTTACTTTGAAGAGGAAGGCTTAGCTCTCCTATTTCATCTAAAAAAATAGTTCCTTTATGAGCAATTTCAAAATATCCTTGTTTTCCGCCTTTTTTTGCCCCTGTAAAGGCTCCCTCGTCATAACCGAAAAGCTCGCTTTCCAGAAGATTCTCACTAATAGCAGAGCAATTAACTGCTACAAATGGATTTTTACATCGTTTGCTGTGGTTGTGAATAGATTGAGCCAATACTTCCTTTCCAGTGCCGGTTTCTCCCAAAATAATGATACAGTCGTCGCTTTTTGCAAATCTGTGGGCAGCCCTCAGAAGAGTTTGAAACCTGGGGCTGATACTTATAATATCTTCAAAATGATGTTTTGCCACAAATCCTTTTAAAGCCAGAGAACTGCGGATATGTTGTTCCTGTTTTTGAATAGCGTCAATACTGGAAATAGTAACCATAACGTTGCTCAGTTCGCCTTTTGATAAAATAGGTATGGCGGATGCCATAAAATGTTCATTTCCAAAACTGCACATTAAATATTTAATAGATTCTTTGTGATGAAAAACAGGGTTTAGCTGGTTTCTAGGGAAAAATTCAGTGATGGTTCTCCGGGAAAGCTGGTCTTTATCTGCCTGCAGAATTTTCTCGGCCAAATTATTGAAAATAGAAATTCTGCCATTTTCATCTGTAAATAAAATTCCCTGCTTAGAGTATTGAAATACAGAAGTCAGCTGCTGGTTTATTTCTGTTTTTTGACAAATAGACAGCCCTGTATCATAAGCCAGATGAATAAAAGACTGGAGAGATTCCTGGGGATAAACAAATATACTAGTCATTCCCATATGAGAAGCTCTGTCACATACAAGGCCGCTGCCGATTACGCAGCTGTAGCCTGATTTTTTATATTTTAAAATAATGGCATCAATGCTGTCTAAGGTTTCATAATATTCTGACACCACTTCTACAGACATAATATTTTGAATCTGAGTGATTTGAGGCGTGCGTGTTTCAGCAGGCAGTATAATTACAGGCACTGTATGAAGTGAAATAGCCTGGTCGTAGGCCAAAAGAATATCAAAAAGACTGGGTTCAATTTTAATAATTGGTTTATCCGTCAGTTTATATAAAACTTTAGTTAAATAGCCGCTGGATAAAAGCACATCAGCTTTAGAAAGTTCTGGGGGAAGCTGTGTTTCATCTTTTGCAATAGAATCGGAAAGAATGAAGTCAGCATCTAAATTCATATCATCTATAGCTTTAATTAAAGCCTGTCCGATTGGTCCAATACAGACCATTCCTATTTTAGGTCTCAATTTAATCCCTCCGTCTTGTTGTGAGTGTTACACTGTTACATTAATTGTAACAGATAATGTAATAACTGCAACAGTTTTAAATAGTAAATCTAAAATACTACAGGAAATTAAAATTGATAAAATAGGCAGTTTCCTATATTCTCCCTTGTGAAATTGGCAATAAATGGAGATTTCTCACCCCTTTATGGTTTGGCATGTCTTTTGCTCTAAATGATATTAAAGAGCAGCTCTTATTATTTTCAGAAAAAATTTATGATTCTATTACAGAAAAGGAGAGTTATTTATGGAAAAGAATATTTCATTATCTCAGCAGATTGCAGAAGTAGGAGAACAGCTAGAATTTAAGGATTTGCCTGAGCGCGTAGTACAAAATTCTAAAATGTTTATTATGGACCTTTTGGGAAATATTATTGCCTCCCGCCATGTGGAATCCAGCCAGATTTGCCTTGAGACAGCCTGTGAAATGGGAGGCAACCCGGACAGCACGGCAATTGGATGCAATTATAAAACGTCAGCACAGATGGCGGCGTTAATTAACGGCACATTTGGACATGCTTTTGATATGGATGATGATCACAGATACGGGACGCAGCATTCTTCTGTTGTGGTATTCCCTGCAATTTTAGCTTTGGCTGAAAAGTACAAAAAAAGCGGAAAAGATGTGATTACAGCCTTTGCTTATGGGTCCGAGATTACCATTCGTTTAGGGGAAGCCTTTGAAGGGCAGACCTATTATCAGGGCTTTCATCCCACAGGAACCTGCGGAGTATTTGGGGCGGCAGGAGGCGCGGCCAAGCTTTTAAATTTAGATAAAGAAAAAATAACTTATGCATTAGGCTTAGCAGGCAGCCAGGCAGCCGGTTTGCTGGAGTGGAAGGCTCAGGGCACATGGTCGAAACGCTATCAGGCAGGACATCCGTCTATGTGCGGTGTAATCAGCGCTTTAATGGCAAAAAACGGATATACAGCGCCCACTACAGTATGGGACGGCCAGGACGGTTTCTTGAGGGCTTATTCTTATAAAGATATTTGGAATGAGACAAAGGTATATGAAGAATTTGGAAAACGATGGGAAATGGCAGATACATCTATTAAAGTTCACGCCTGCTGCAGATTTTCTGCACCTTTAGCAGATGCCGGAGTGGAGCTGTATAAAAGAGGCATTGATTACAGGCAGGTAGAATCTATTTTAGCACGTGTAAACAAATACTCTATCAAAGTGCTGACTATTCCTGCTGAGACTAAGGCAGATCCTCAAACTGTAGTGGATGCTCAATTTTCACTGCCATATGCCATTGCGTGTGGATTGGTAAAAGGACATGAAAATATTGATGATTACACAAATGAAAGTATTAGGGACCCTCAGGTATTGGAAACAGCTAAGAAAGTCAGTTGGGTGCTAGATCCTGAAATCGAAAAAGTATACCCCAAATATTATCCCTGCACAGTAGAAGTGACTATGAAGGATGGTACTAAGGAAATATGTCATATTGAATATCCCAAAGGAGATCCTGAAAATCCTGTAAGCTGGGAAGAGGCTGTAGAAAAGTTTCGCTTTATGGCCGGACATGAAATGGGTTCTTATAAAATCAATAGAATTATTGATTTATGCAGCCGTCTGGAGGAACTGGAAAATCTGGATGAGCTGACACAGTTATTGTATTAAAGACTTTATCAATATAACCATAAGGGGGTTGCAAATAATGAAAAATGGAATTGGGTTATACTGTATTCTTTTTACAATTTATACAATATTTGTATTCAGTCCATTTATGCTTTCAGGGCTGAATCAAATAACGCCTGTTTTTTTGAATCTGCCGTTTACAGTCTGGTATATTCATTTAATTATTATTGCAGGCTGTATTTTAGTATATTGGGGTTCTAAATGCTGTTGGGACAGTTATGATCATAGTCTGGAGGAGGTGGAGGAATGAACGCGTATGTAGTGGCCGCTTTAATTGCAATTGTAATTTACACTGTATTTAATCTGATTGTAGGTTTAGGGCTTGGCTTTGACAAGGAAACTGTTTCCAGCGCCCGCGGATATTTTATTGGCGGAGGTACAAGGAATTTTATCCTGTTTTTTACTACAGTGGCTACATGGTTTTCCACCGGCATATACCAGGGAGTTGTAGGGTCTGTATATAAAAACGGAATCGGCTGGATAGGAATTAGCACATGGCAGCTGCTGGTGGTCTCGCTGATGGGGATTTTAGGACCGCGTTTTTATACTTTAAGTAAGATTCGTAATTACATTACTCCGGCAGATTTAGTCGGAGACTATTATAAATCCAAACCATTTAAAATTATTATGGGTTTAGGTATGCTGGCATTTTGTATTCCATCTATGATGGCGCAGATCAGAGGGGTAAGCTGGGCGATTAATGGGATTACAGATGAGTTTATTCCATTTCAGATAGGAGTTTTGTATGCGGCTGTGATTGTAGGAATTTACGTTTATTTAGGAGGCTTCAACTCTCAGGCATGGGTAGATACAGCACAGGGATTGGCATTTATCGTTATTTTATGGGGCTCTCTTTTCATTGTTGCATGGAAAAACGGCGGCTGGAATGAAAGCTGGTCCAGACTTATGGAAACAGCGCCAGAAGTATTATATTACAAGGACATAACAGAGTACTGGAACTGGAGAATGTATTTATCATTTTTCGTGCTTCAGGGCTGCGGAGGTTTCTTCGCCCCTTATGTATGGCAGCGTTCCTATGCCGCTAAATCCTCAGGCGCTGTAAAAAAGCTTGCAGGTTATATGGGCGCGTTTTTCTGTTTTGGCGTATGTTTTCCAGTAGTATTTTGCGGATTAAACTTCCATGTTCTTATGCCGGAAATGGCAAATCCTGAAAACGGCTTAGTGGCTTTTATGGCGCAGTTTGCTCCTGCCTGGGGAATATTTGTAACTATTGGTATTTTGGCAGCGGGAATGTCTACTATTTCCTCTATTTTGGTTACATGCTCCTCTATTGTGGCTGTAGATTTAGGTGGAATTATTGCGCCTTCGGCAGACTCGGTTAAAGTCAGAAACTGGGGCAGAAAAGCTGTAATTGTAATGTTGATTATAGGCGTGGCTTTATCTCTTATTTCTTTAAATACAATAGAAATTTTAATTAACCTGACATTGGCAGGTTTTACTCAAATTTTAATTCCTGTTCTTGGGATATTTGTATTTAGATGGATCACGCCAAAGGGCGCCTGCGCCGGATATATTGCCGGATTAATTATTACTTATCTGGGAACAGTACATTGGAACAATCCTTTTGGCTTTATGGGAGGAATGTGGGGATTAGCCGCCAATATTGTTATTTGTGTAATCATAAGTATGTTTACAGAACCAATTAAAGAGGAGGAAAGAAAACAATTTCTTTCACCGTTAAGTAAACCTGATAAAGGATGATATTATGACGCTTTCGGAAAAATTAGTAACGCCTGTATATAACATAAAATATGAAGATTTGCCGGAGAAAGTAATAAATAAGGCAAAATTATGTGTGATTCACAGCTTATCCTGCGGATATGCAGGAATAGAGGAGAGATGGTCAAAAGCAGCCAGAACAATAGCTGAGGAATCTGGTTCTTTTGGGAAGGCCTCCGTCTGGTTTTCTGATATAAAAACCACTATGGAGCAGGCTGCCTTTGTAAATGCAGTCTATGCTCAAAGTATTTTGTATGAAGATATTCACAGAGACAGTAATGCTCATCCTGGGGTAGTGGTTATTCCGGCAGCTTTAGCTGCAGCAGAGGAGACAGGCGCTTCCATGGAAGAACTGCTGACAGCTATTGTTGCAGGATATGAGATTATGGCGAAAGTGGGCAGAGGAACTAATTCTCAGGATTTTAGCACGCGGGGCTTCCGGCCTACGTCAATTACCGGAACCTTCGGCAGCTGTATAGCTGCCGGCCATCTTCTTAAATTAACATTAGAGCAGCAGCTTGCGGCGTTTTCTCTGTCAGCCAGTTTGGCATCCGGTATTAATCAGTGGGCTATAGAAGGCACAGATGATTTGTATATTCAAAACGGAAACGCCGCTAAAGCAGGAATTCTGGCAGCGCAGCTGGCGAAACAAGGACTTCAGGCGCCTAAAGAAATATTGGAAGGAAAAGCCGGAGTATGCAGAGCATTTGGATTGTCAAAAGAAAAGCTGGAGACCCAGAAAGAAAATAAAGATTTTGCAATTATGGAAGTACTGTTTAAACCAGCTCCAGCCTGTGCTTTAGTACAAACTACAGCTCAGGCAGGCTTAGAAGCTGCAGAGGATGGAGTGGTTCCGGGAGAAATTTTAAAAGGAACCATTTATACATTTGCACTGGGAACCACATATGCAGGCTGCGATAACTCTGAAAAATTTGAAAAACTCCTTCAGGCCAGAATGAGCAATCAATTTAACTTTGCAGCCGCATTAGTAAAAGGAAAAATCACTAACGGGAATTACTGTGATTTTGAAAACCCAGGTATAAGACGCCTGGCCGGCTTGCTGTCTTTAAAAGAAGAACCTGAATATACATTACAGTTTCCAGAGAAACAGCCGGTTCGGGTAGAGCTTGAGCTTTCCAACGGGGAAAAGAAAGTATTTTACAAGGAAGAACCTGTATATTTAAACCAGGAAAATGTAATTGAGAAGTTGTATGAACATTGTGGGGAAACTTTAGGAAATAAAGTATTAAGCATTTTTTTCGGACAGAAGAGGTGAAATAACAAGTGGGAAAGTTTGTGATTTATCCATTACATGTAGGAGATTTAAAACGTCAGAAATCTAATTTGGCATATATGAAGGAGCCTGGAAAGGAAATTATTTTTCCCCTAATCTGCTGGTATTGTACAGACGGCGACCGGAAAGTGATGATAGATACCGGAGGAACTGCGCCGGATCACAGATGGCAGCCTTATACCCGCAGGCTGGAACAAACTCTTGAACATCAGCTGAAGCAGTTAGGCGTTAAGGCAGAGGAAATTACTGATGTGATTTTTACGCACCTTCACTGGGATCATGCAGGTAATAACCATTTATTTAACAACGCAAAATTTTATGCCCAGGAGGCAGAATTACAGGAGCTGGCTCATCCTTCTCTTCCGATTTTTTCAGGCTCTTACGACAAAAATACATCTTTCCCAAGCTCTGTAGTCAGCTTAGAAGGAGAATGCTGCCTGATGGACGGGATTCGTGTCATTACAACCCCCGGCCATTCTCTCGGCTCCCAGTCAGTAATCGTAGATACAGAAAAGGGACCTTACGTGATTACTGGGGATTTAATCGCTTTATATGAATGTTATGAAAGTGACCCCATGATTGTAAACGGAATTCATATAGATTTGCGGGAATATTATGAAAGCCTGGAAAAGGTAAAAGCAGTAGGAGGGCAGATACTGCCGGGCCATGACGAAAAAGTGCTGCAGTATTTTTCTTATCCGCCTGCTGACGAAAATTAAAAGAAAGGAAATTATATGCATATATCAGAAACATACTCAATTCCATGTGTAATTATGAGAGGAGGAACCAGCAAGGGAATTTTCTTCCGGGGAAATGATCTCCCCTGTGACCCTGCAGTGAGAGATCAGGTGATATTAAAGGTTTTTGGCAGTCCTGATTCCAGGCAGATTAATGGTTTAGGGGGAGCTGATCCGTTGACCAGCAAGCTGGCTATTATAAACCCCTCTAAAAGAGAGGATGCAGATGTAGAATACACTTTTGGGCAGGTAGATATACATTCAGCCTTCATTGATTATTCCAGCAACTGTGGAAATATATCCTCTGCAGTGGGCCCGTTTGCCTTGTATCAAGGCTTAGTAAAGGCAGAAGAGCCGGTGACTACTGTGCGTATATATAATACAAATACAGACAAAGTATTTCAGGCTCAAGTGCCGGTAAAAAATGGCAGGCCAAAAGAGGAGGGGGATTATAAAATTTACGGAACGCCTGGAACAGGAGCTTATATTGGCATGGATATGGCCGGTACAATAGGAGCTAAAACTGGAAAATTGCTGCCTACAGGCAATCCAAAGGATGTAATAGAAATTCACGGTTTTGGTTCTTTAACAGTTTCCATGGTAGATGCAGGAAGCCCTATGGTATTTGTAAAGGCGGCTGATTTAGGTCTGACGGGGTCAGAAGGCCCGGATCAAATTGACACGAACCTGGAAATGCTGGAATTGTTAGAAAGCATACGCTGCACGGCAGCAGAGAAAATGGGAATTGCAGATAAAAGGACTGCCAGAGAAAAAGTTAAGGCAGTTCCTATGGTGGCTTTTATTGGTCCGGCCCAGGATTATAAAAGTCATATAGATGGGGCTGTGATTAGGGAAGAGGAAATTGACTTTACAGCCAGAGATATGTTTATGCAGATTATGCACAAAACATATTCAGGTACAGCAACTGTATGTACAGGATGCGCCGCAGTAACTCCCGGTACTGTTGTTTATGAAATGAGAGGGGAGAAAAAGGATAATAAGGTACGTATCGGACATCCGGCAGGGATTATTACATGTGATACTGCAGTGGAAAATGGAAGGATTGTTCAGGCAGTATTTGGCCGTACAGCCCGCCGTATTATGGAAGGATATGTTTATGTGCCTGTAAGCGCTTGGGACAAAAAATAATAAAGCAGTGAAAGGAAGGAAACAGATGAGAAATACAAGTGAAAAATCAGGGGCCAGGGCTTTAAGAGAAAGGTTAAAAAATCCGGAGATTATTATGGCTCCAGGCTGTTATGACTGTTTGTCTGCCAGGCTGATTGAACAGGCAGGCTTTGAAGCCGCGTTTATGACCGGCTTCGGAGCCTCAGGTTCTATTTTAGGACAGCCTGATTATGGACTGATGACTATGAATGAAATGGTTTCTGTCTGCGCCAATATGAATGCTATATTACATATTCCTCTTATAGGCGACATTGACACAGGATATGGAAATCCGCTAAACGTATATCGGACAGTCAGGGAATTTGAAAGAGCCGGTATGGCGGCAGTGCATTTAGAGGATCAGGTATTTCCCAAAAGATGCGGGCATATGGAAAAGAAAGCTGTAATTCCTATGGAAGAACATGTGGAGAAAATCAGAGCGGCTGTGGAGGCCAGAGATGATATGATGATTATTGCCCGTACAGACTGCCGCGCTACTCACAATATGGACGAAGTAATCAGGCGTCTGGAGGCATACCGGGATGCAGGGGCAGATATTATTTATGCAGATGCGTTAAGAAGCCCTGAGGAAATGAAAGCAGTCGGTTCTATTCCCGGGGTATATAAATTTGCTAATCAGGTAGAGTTTGGGAAAACTCCTGTAATGTCTGCAGATGAAATACAGGCCTTAGGTTTCAGCATTGTTATTTATCCAGTAGGGACAATTTTTACAGCGGCAAGAGCCATGAAAAATATGCTGGAACTGCTGAAAAAGAACAGAAAGGCCACAGAGGATAGAGCTGTAATGACTACCTTTGAGGAATATAACAAAATAGTGGGCATGGAAAGACTGACAGAAATGGAAGCCGGATATAAGGTGGACGAATATAAGAAAAGATTAAAACAGGATTAAAAAAGAAATGGGAGAGGAGCTGTAAAATATGGGAATGACTGTAACCCAGAAGATTCTGGCAAGACACAGCCGGACAGATCAGGTAAAAGCAGGCAGTTTAATTAATGCTTCAGTAGATCTGGTTATGGGAAGCGATGTGACAGCGCCTATTGCTATAGGAGAAATGGAAAAGTACGGTTTCACTCAAGTATTTGATCCTGAAAAAATTGTTTTAGTGATGGACCATTTTGCGCCCAATAAAGATATTCAGGCCGCCAGAAACTGTGCTTTAGTCCGAAAGTTTGCAGAGAAAATGAGAATTTCCCATTTTTATGACGGAGGAAATATGGGAATAGAACATGCTTTACTGCCAGAGCAGGGACTTGCAGCTCCAGGAGAACTAATTATTGGCGCCGATTCCCATACATGTACATATGGAGCGTTAGGGGCGTTTTCTACCGGGATAGGCTCCACTGATATGGCGGCGGGCATGTATTCCGGAAAATGCTGGTTTAAGGTTCCTTCTGCTATACGAGTAAATTTAAGCGGTAGTTTTTCTGAATTTGTCGGGGGAAAAGACTTAATTCTCTACTTAATTCGTTTGCTGGGCACAGACGGGGCCAGATATAAAAGTATAGAGTTTACCGGGGAAGGAATTAAAAATATTTCCATGGACCACAGATTTACTATATGTAATATGGTGATAGAGGCGGGGGCCAAAAATGGGATTTTTCCTATAGATAATATTACAATGGAGTATTTAGAGGGCAGAGTAAAAAGACCATTTATCTCAGAAGAGGCAGATTCTGACGCTCAATATGTATGTACAATAGATATCAATATGTCTCAGCTGCAGCCTATGATTGCTAAGCCTCATCTTCCTTCTAATGTAAAACCAGTAAAACAGTGTTTAGGGCTGCCTGTAGATCAGGTGGTGATTGGCTGCTGTACAAATGGAAGGATTACAGATTTACGTCAGGCGGCCGGGATTTTGGCAGGACATAAGGTGGCGCCTGGAGTCAGATGTATTATTATTCCAGCTACTTGGGAGACTTATCTTCAAGCGTTGAAAGAAGGGCTGACGGAACAATTTATAGAAGCAGGGGCAATTATCAGTATGCCTACCTGCGGCCCGTGCAACGGAGGCCATGTAGGGGTGTTGGCTGACGGCGAACGATGTGTTTCCACAACAAATCGTAATTTTGTGGGGCGGATGGGCGCTAAAAGCTCAGAGATTTATCTTGCAGGTCCCCAGGTAGCGGCGGCCTGCGCGGTGGCAGGAAGTATTGCTTTGCCTGAGGAGGTATTGTAATGGCAGGAAAGGTTTTCAAATATGGGGACAGCGTAGACACAGACGTAATTCTTCCAGCCCGCTATTTGGCGCTTTATAAAGAGGAAGATTTAGCTGCGCATTGTATGGAAGATATAGATGAAAATTTTGTGAAAGGTGTAAAACAGGGAGATTTTATTGCAGCAGGTGAAAATTTCGGCTGCGGTTCTTCCAGAGAACATGCGCCTATTGCAATAAAAGCCAGTGGAATTACATGTGTAATTGCCGCGTCCTTTGCCCGCATTTTTTACCGGAATGCAATTAATATTGGCCTTCCTATTTTAGAATGCAGACAGGCGTCTGTTGCAGCGCAAAAAGGGGACAGGCTGGAGGTGGATTTATCTAAAGGAATCATCTGGAACCACACCAGAGGAACAATTTATCAGGCGGAACCGTTTCCGCTTTTTATTCAGGAAATGATGAAAGAGGGGGGACTTCTCTCTTATCTAAAGAAAAATGACGCTCCACTTTTATAGTCCTAAAAGGAATAGGAAGTATAAAATTTAGTTATAGCTGGCATTCTTGTCTTCCATTTTGATTCGTGTTATAATACTCTGAAAAATAAAGCTGAAAATACAGCTAAAAAGGAATGATGAATATGGGGTTAGACCTGTAACGCCTACCATGTTTATCCTGATCAGACACAGTGTGATTTATCGACTCCGCAGTATATCAGGGATTTTACATGGCGGAGTAATGCGAATTTAATAAAAAAACACAAGTGTATGAGGACTGCCAAAAAGACAGTGCAGGAAAATGGAGGAGACAATATGTTAAACTATAAAAGATATAAAAGAGTTCCGGTTGTTGATTATCCAGAAAGACAATGGCCTAATAATGAGATAAAAGAAGCGCCTATTTGGTGCAGCGTAGACCTTCGGGATGGAAACCAGGCATTGATTGAGCCTATGGTAGTGGAGGAAAAGGTAGAGATGTTCAATCTGCTTGTAAAGCTGGGCTTTAAGGAGATTGAGATTGGTTTTCCCGCAGCGTCTCAGATAGAATTTGACTTTTTAAGACAATTAGTGGAGAGAAAGCTGATACCGGACGACGTGGTGATTCAGGTTTTAACCCAGTGCCGGGAGCATTTAATCCGCCGCACCTTCCAGGCGTTAGAGGGTGTGAAAAAAGCGGTTGTTCACATTTACAACTCTACGTCAACTCTTCAGAGGGATGTGGTGTTCCACAAAAATATGGAAGAGATTAAGCAGATTGCTGTAGACGGAACTAAAATGGTTCAGGAGTGTATGAAGGATTACGACGGCCAGGTGATTCTGGAGTATTCCCCAGAAAGCTTTACAGGCACAGAGCTGGAATATGCTTTGGAAGTATGTACAGCAGTGCAGGAAACATGGGGAGCGACTGCTGACAATAAAATTATTATCAACCTTCCTGCTACAGTGGAGATGACTACTCCTAATGTATATGCGGATCAAATTGAGTGGATGCATCGCCACTTTAAAAATAGAGACTGCATTATTCTCAGCGTACATCCTCACAATGACAGGGGAACAGGAATTGCAGCTACAGAGCTGGCTTTGCTGGCGGGAGCCGACAGAGTGGAAGGCACCTTGTTTGGAAACGGAGAAAGAACAGGCAATATTGACATTTTAAATATTGCATATAATATGTTCTCACAAGGCATTGATCCAAAGCTGAACATAGAAGATATTAAAAATATTTCAGAAGTATATGAGCGCTGTACAAAAATGAACATTGACCCCAGACATCCTTATGCAGGAAAATTGGTATTTACAGCTTTTTCCGGTTCTCATCAGGATGCGATTAACAAGGGTATGCAGGCTCTCAGAGAGAGAGGCAGCCAGATCTGGGAGGTTCCTTATCTGCCTATTGATCCAAGTGATATTGGCAGGGAGTACGAGCCTATTGTGCGAATTAACAGCCAGTCCGGAAAGGGCGGCGTAGCCTTTGTAATGGATACATTCTATGGATTTAAGCTTCCAAAGGGAATGCACAAAGAGTTTGCAGATGTTATTCAGAAGATTTCAGAAAAGCAGGGCGAGGTATCGCCTGAGCAGATTATGGATGAATTTAAAAAGTGTTATCTGGAGCAGAAAGAGCCTCTTCACTTTAAAAAATGTCAGATTACAGATACAGAAACAGAGTCTGGAGAGTTTGCAACTCTTGCAAAAGTTCTTTACACAGAAAACGGTGTGGAGAAGTCCTTTGAGGGCATTGGAAATGGTCCTATTGATGCCGTTCAGAGAGGTATGGAGGAAGCTTTGGGCATTAACATTAAGGTGCTGGATTACAGCGAGCACGCTTTAACCTCAGGTTCAGGAGCTCAGGCTGCATCATATATTCATCTTATGGATAAAAACACAGGTAAGACAACTTATGGAGTGGGTATCAGCTCCAGTGTTACCAGATCCTCTATCAGAGGCATTTTCAGCGGCGTAAACCGTTTATTGTACTAATATTATTGAAAAATCTGTCCATGGCCGGTTTAGCTTATGGGCAGATTTTTTTATATAAAAAAATCAGACAGACTAATAAATTTACTTTTGAATTCTGAATATTTGTGCTATACTATAACCATGAAATTAACCATGTAAAGGGGGAGTATTTTATGGAAACAACTTTTAAAGACATTCGTTCCAAACGCAACCCGAAGTCAAGAGTAAAGGTTATGTACGGGCATTTTGCCACACCTCACTCTCATGTCAATACATATATTGATGTATCGACTGTAAAGTGCCGCCATAATAATGCCAGGGAGACTGCCAGGGAGCTGGTAAAGGATTATGCGGAAACCATGGTGGAGACAATTTTAGCTTTAGAGGGCACAGAAGTAATTGCCGCATTTATGGCGGAGGAATTGTCACAAAACGGAATTATGAATATTAACAACGGCTCTAATATCTCTATTATTGCTCCTGAGTTTAACCAAATCAGACAGATGATTTTAAGAGATAATACGCAGAGAATGGTTTTAGGAAAACAGGTTCTGATTTTAGCTTCATCTGTGACAACCGGAAAAACCATCCGCACAGCTATGAACTGTGTATCCTATTATGGAGGAAGAGTATGCGGAGTTTCTTCCATTTTCAGCTCTGTAGACCAGGTAGCAGGATTCCCTGTACACTGTATTTTCAGCGATAAAGATATTCCTGGATATGAAGCATATGTAAATGAAGAATGTCCATACTGTAAACAGGGAGTGAAAATTGACGCTTTAGTAAACAGTTTTGGATATTCCAAACTTTAGAAAAGTATAAAAAATAAGTCCGGTTTCCTGTTAAAAGGCAAAGCCTTGGGAGATCGGACTTTTTTGTTTGCCGCATTTACATTTTTAAAACCCTATAGTACAATGTATTTTAGAAAAATTGGAGACAAGGAGCTTATATGATGAGCAGGTATGATTATGTGCTGGTGGGCAGCGGGCTTTATGCAGGAGTCTTTGCCTATCTGGCCAAACAGGCTGGAAAGAAATGTCTTGTGGTGGAGAAAAGAAACCATATTGGAGGAAACATTTACTGCAGGGAGGAAGAAGGCATTCATGTCCATGAGTACGGCGCTCATATTTTCCATACCAGCAACAGGGAGGTTTGGAAATTTGTGTGCAGCCTGGCTGAATTTAACCGTTACACCAACAGTCCGGTGGCAAACTACAAGGGGCAGATGTACAACCTGCCTTTTAATATGAATACATTCAGCAAAATGTGGGGGATTTCCACCCCGGAGGAAGCGAAAGCCATTATTAACCGCCAGAAAGAGGAGATTTCCGGGGAGCCTGAAAACCTGGAGCAGCAGGCCATCAGTCTTGTGGGAAGGGATATTTACGAAAAGCTGATTCAGGGTTACACAGAAAAGCAGTGGGGGCGGGAGTGCAAAGATCTGCCGGCTTTTATTATTAAACGCCTTCCTGTGCGGTACACCTATGACAATAATTATTTTAACGACCTATATCAGGGAATACCTGTAGGCGGATATAATGTAATCATAGAAAAGCTGTTTCAGGGCTGTCATATAAAAACGAATACAGATTATCTGGAGAATAAAGCTTATTATGATTCCCTGGGAGATAAAGTAATCTACACAGGCACTATTGACAGCTTTTACCAGTATTGCTATGGAAAACTAGAGTACAGAAGCCTAAGGTTTGAAACTGAGGTAAAGAATACAGACAATTATCAGGGAGTCGCAGTTGTAAACTATACAGACCGGGAGACGCCTTATACCAGGATTATTGAGCATAAGCACTTTGAGTTTGGAGCTCAGGAAAAAACAGTGATTACCAGAGAATATCCGGTCAGCTGGCAGGACGGCATGGAGCCTTATTATCCTGTAAATGATGAAAAAAATCAAAATTTATACTGCAAATATGCGGCTTTGGCGGAAAAAGAAGAAAATGTTATTTTTGGCGGCAGGCTGGGAGAATATAAATACTATGACATGGACAAGGTGATAGAGTCAGCTATGGCTGCAGCTAAAGCAGAGCTGGGGATATAATACGGCGGAGGAAGAAATATGAACATAGTCTACGCGTCAAATGACAACTATGCCAGACATCTGGGAGTGTCAATGTGTTCTCTGTTTGAAAGCAGCAAAAAGGAGAAGAATATTACAGTATATATTCTTTCTGTGAATCTGGGACAGGAAAGCCGGGATAGGCTAAATCAAATAGGAGAAGCATATGGCCGGAACATTCACTATATTGAAGCCGGAGATCTAAACAGCCGTTTTTCTCATCAGGTAGATACAGGCCGGTTTGACATTAGCACATTGGGAAGACTGTTTATAGGAAAGCTGCTTCCGGAGAATGTAAAACGGTTGATTTATCTGGACTGCGACACAGTTGTAGTAAGATCCCTGGCTTATGTATGGAAGCAGAACTTAGAGGACTGCATTATAGGCGCAGTGCCTGAGCCTACGATTTACAAACAGGTTAAGGAGGAATTAGGACTTTCTGCAGAAGATACTTACTATAATGCAGGAGTGCTTTTAATTGATTTACAGGCGTGGCGCCAGGAAAACGCAGAATCAAAGCTTTTACAGCTGTATGCGGAAAAAAACGGAAAGCTGTTTGCCAATGATCAGGATTTAATTAACGGAGGGCTGAAAGGCAGAATTAAGACGCTGATGCCGGCGTGTAACTTTTTTACCAATTACAGGTATTTTCACTATTGGGATTTAGTGAGACAGTCTCCTGCATACAGGCAGATTCCAAAGGAAGAATTTATGAAAGCAAAGGCTCATCCGGTGGTGATTCATTATATGGGGGATGAAAGGCCGTGGAAGGCAGGCAACTGGAATCATTACCGTTTGGCTTATGAAAAATTTCTCAGGCAGACTCCCTGGAAGGGATATCCTAAAGAAGAAGGGGCGAGAGCTTATATGGCGGCCTATCATATAATGGATTATCTTACCTTTTTATGTCCTCCCATCAGACAGGTAATCAGCAAAATATATTTAAAGAAAGCGATGAAGAAATATGGATGATAAACAAGCCTCCGCAAAAATAGGCTGTGTCATTTTAAATTATAATGATTTTGAAAATACAGCGGCTCAGGTAGAACGGGTAAAGGATTTTGCCTGTTTAGACGCTGTAATTGTAGTGGATAATAATTCTTCTGACGGTTCTGGAAAAAGACTGGAAAAGCTGGAGGATAGTAAGATTTCAGTGCTGCGCCTGACTGAAAATAAAGGGTACGGGGCAGGCAATAATGCAGGCGTTCGCTTTGGGTATGAGGCGCTGGGCATGACTCATGTGATTATTGCTAATCCAGATACGTATTTTGATGAGAACTGTATTAAGGCTTTGGTGAAGGTATTTGACCGCCATGACGAAGTTGGAGTAGCTGCAGCCACCATGAAAGATAAAACAGACGGAAGCCAGGCTTCAGGGTGGAAGCTTTTGTCATACGCCGGGGAATTAATGAATACAGGTCCGGTGTGCAGACGGGTATTCCGCCCGTTTCTGCGCTATCCTGCAAGCTATACAAAGGGAAAAAAGGCAGTATATGTGGACGCTGTTCACGGCTCCATGCTTATGGTTGACGCAGAAAAAATGATTATATGCGGAGGATACGACGAAAGAGTATTTTTGTATGGAGAGGAAAATATTCTGGCCTGGAGAATGAAAGATTACGGGTATAAAACAGTACAGCTCTTGAATGTATTTTACCAGCATGAAAATTCTGCGTCTATATCTAAAACATATAAGGACATCTGCCGCAGACAAAAGCTGCGCCATGAAAGCACTATGTTTTATTTTATTCATTATCTTCATATAGGAAAGGGGAAACAGGTCTTTGCCAAAATGTTTTTTGGAATTGTAATGGCAGAGGTGTGGCTGTGCAGTAAGGTGCTTGGATTAAAGTGGTAGAGTTCATGTGAAATACGAAGGAAAGGCAGACGATTATTACTATGATCACAGTGTTAATGGCAGTGTATAACGGAGAAAAATACCTGAGGGAGCAGCTGGATTCTATTTTACATCAAGAAAACCCGCCGGAGTTTCAGGTGATTGTATCCGACGATTGCTCTGGGGACGGCAGCAGACAGATCATAAGAGAGTATGAGCAGAAATATCCTAAGCTGGTAATGGGAATTTACAGAGAAAAGCCCTCAGGAGGAGCGGAACATCATTTTCTGCAGCTGTTGTCTGAAGCCGACGGCAGGTATGTAATGCTAAGTGATCAGGATGATGTGTGGCTGCCGGAAAAAATGAGGTTGCTATACAATGAAATTCAGAAGATGGAGGAAAAATGGGGGGATCATATGCCGATTTTACTCCATTCTGATATGGAAGTAGTAGATGAAGATAAAAACAGAATTGCAGACAGCTATTTTACTTATCAAAAGATTTCTCCTGAGCGGACAAAGCTTTGCCAGGAGTTAGTCCAGAACAACGTAACAGGGGGAGCTGTGATAATGAATCAGGCCATGCTGTCTTATTTTAAGCAGATTCCTTCTGTGTGTCTGATGCATGATAGCTGGATCGCCTTAGTGGCCGCCTGTTTTGGAAAAATCGGCTGTATGAACCGGCCTCTTTATCTTTACAGACAGCACGGAAGCAACAGCCTGGGGGCCAGAAAGGCAGATACTCTGGAGGAAGGCATAGAGCGCATTGCAGACGGAGGCAAAGCAAGGGAGAATTACAGGCGGATGTTTGGCCAGGCTAAGTGTCTGCTTCAAATATATGGTCGGCAGATGAAGGAAAGTGACAGAAAAACAGTGGAGGCATTTTTAAGCCTTCAGAATTCAGGCAGACTGAGAAAAATTAAAATAATGCTCAGCTATGGATTTACAAAAAATACCTGGTTCCGCACATTAGGCCAGATGATGTTTATGTAAAGGATAATAATATGGAAAGTAAAATGGACAGGCCCACAGTCAGTATTTGCTGTCTGGCCTACAACCATGAAAAATATATAAAAGATGCTTTAGACAGTTTTCTTATGCAGAAAACAGATTTTCCATTTGAGGTGCTGATTCACGACGACGCGTCTACAGACAGAACAGGGGAGATTATCAGGGAGTATGAGAAAAAATATCCTCATATTATTAAGCCTATATACCAGACGGAAAATCAGTATTCCAAGGGAATTAAAAATATCAGCGGACTGTTTAATTTTCCCAGAGCTCAGGGCAGATATATTGCCATGTGCGAGGGGGACGATTATTTTACAGATCCTTATAAGCTAAAAAAACAGGTAGAATATTTAGACGCTCACCCGGACTGCAGCCTTTGCTTTCACAGCGCCAGAATGGTTACTGTGGACGGCTCTTATACTGACGGAGCCATGAGGCCTTATAAGGGGGACAGAAAGGTGGAGCCGGAAGAAATCGTGGACAAAACATCAGGCTATGCAATGAATTCCATGATGTTTCCCGTTTCTGTGGTGGAGAACATTCCGGATTATTACTGGAACTGCCCTATTGGGGATATTCCTATGCAGCTGATGATGGCAAGCAAAGGATATGCCTGGTACATGGATTCCCCTATGAGCGTATACCGGGTGGGGGTGGCCGGCTCCTGGACAAATGAGATGAAAACAGGAGATTACCAGGCGAAGCAGGAAAAATATTATCTGGAAATGAAGGAAATGTATGAGGAATTTGACAAAGAGACAAAGGGAAGATTCCATGAAGAGGCAGTAAGAGCTGTAAATAGAATTTATTTTCTTACCCAGGTAAATACAAAGCATTATGATTATGTGCTGCAGTTGAAAAACCGCCTTTTTTACAGAGAATTAAACCTTAGAACCAGATTTTTTATCAGGCTGGAATACATGGCCCCAGGATTTTACCGCTGGCTGCAGAAAACAGCTTTGCAGTGGAGAAAGTAAAAGGGCTTCACATAGATAGGAGAACTGCTGATTTGGGGGAACATACAGTAATAAAAGAAAAAATAGTAAAGGGACTGTTCTGGAAGCTGCTGGAAAACGGCGGCGCTCAGGGAATTCAATTTATTGTGGCTATTATTTTAGCCAGGCTTTTAACAACAGAAGAATACGGAATTGTAGGAATTATCTCCATCTTTATTATTATTGCCAATGTGCTGGTGCAGAATGGCTTCAGCACAGCCTTGGTCCAGAAACAGAAAGCAGATGAAAAGGACTTTTCTTCTGTATTTTATTTTGGGCTGGCAGCGGCGGCGGTGATGTATGGAGTGCTGTTTATGGCGGCTCCGTGGATTGGAAGATTTTATAATAACAGCCAGCTGTGCTCTCTTGTCAGGGGGCTGGCTATTGTTCTGTTTCCCGGCTCTGTAATTTCCGTACAGACAGCTTATGTGTCCAGGGAAATGGAATTCAAAGGACTTTTTAAGGCAACTATGGCTGCCGTTGTAATTTCAGGGGCTGTCAGTATATGGATGGCTTATAAAGGAATGGGCGCCTGGGCCATGGTAGGGCAGCAGGTTTCCTACTACTTTGCTTTAATGATCGGCTTGTTTATAGACGTGTCCTGGAAGCCAGGATGGATGTTTTCAATAAAAAGAATCCGCATAATGTTTGGATTTGGATGGAAGCTATTGTGTGCAGCCATGATTGATACGTTGTTTAGCAATTTATACGGCCTGATTATGGGGAAAATATATAATGAACAGGTTTTAGGCGTTTACAACAGAGGAGAGCAGTTTCCCAAGATTATTGTGACAAACTTAGGAGCGGCTATTCAGTCAGTGCTGCTGCCGGCATTTGCAAAGGAACAGGAAAGCGTGGGCCAGGTAAAGGCTATGGCTAGAAAAGCCATTCAGCTTAGCTCTTACACAGTGCTTCCCATGCTGCTTGGCATGTTCGCAGTAGCGGACACGTTGGTGTTGGCCCTGCTGGGAGAAAAATGGATGATGTGCGTGCCTTTTCTCAGAATTATGTGTATTGCCTATTGCTTTTACCCCATTCACATTACAAACCTCCAGGCCATTAACGCAATGGGGAGAAGCGATGTGTTTTTAAAACTGGAAATAATGAAAAAGGTAATTGGCATTGGAGGGCTGATTGCAGGAATCCAATTTGGAGCCATTGTTATGGTTTCCATTAAAGCTCTTGTAGACTTCCTTTGTATTTTTATAAATGCCTGGCCTAATAAAAGAATTTTAAATTACAGTATTGGGCAGCAGTGCAGAGATATGGCGCCTGCAGTAGCTTTGTCTGCAGTGATGGCTGCGGTGGTATACTTTTTTGGCGGCTTTGTGCCGGGAGCCTGGCTCAGGCTGACAGTGCAGATTTTAGTGGGAATAGGCGTATATATTCTGCTGTCTGCAGTATTTCGTGTTGAAAGCTTTAGTTATCTTCTGAATGCAGTTAATAAAAGGAGGGGAAGGGCATGAGAAAAACGGCTTTAGTGACAGCTATAGGATCCTTTGCTTCAGATATAGTGATTAAATCCTTAAAAGCTATGGGATATCGTGTAGTTGGATGTGATATTTATAATAGGCGCTGGATCGCTCAGTCTGAAAACACAGATGTATTTTATCAGGTTCCTTATACATCTGACAGGGGAGAATATATACATTTTATGATGGGGGTATGTCAGAAAGAAAAAGTGGATTTTCTCCTTCCCCTGACAGATATAGAGGTAGATGTGTGGAATGAATGCAGGGACGCTTTAAAGTCCGGAAATGTAACTTTGTGCTGTTCTCCGGAAAAAACTATTAAAATATGCCGCGATAAGCTGAGCCTGGAGACATTTCTCAGAGATAAAAAGCTGTGTAAAACAATTCCTTCTAAACGGCTGTCAGAAGCAGAGCTGGGAAAAATTACAGAACCTGTGGTGTTAAAGCCTTATAATGGCAGAAGCAGCCAGGGACTTTATAAGGTGGAGAACCCGGCGAAGCTGCCCTATTATTTAGGTCTGGTGGACAGAAGAGAGGAATATGTGATTCAGCCTATGATCAAGGGGGATATTATTACTGTAGACATAGTAAGAGATCCTGCTTCAGACCTAACGTGGTCAGTGCCCAGAAGGGAGCTTCTCAGGACCCTAAACGGGGCCGGAACAAGCGTTTATGTGTTCCGGGATGAGAAGCTGGAAGAAACCTGCAAAAACATAGCAGCTCACCTGGATATTAAAGGCTGCGTCAATATGGAATTTATTCAAAGTCAAAATGGGGAAATGTATTTTATGGAATGTAATCCCAGATTTTCAGGAGGCGCTGCCTTTACTTTTCAGGCAGGCTATGATCTGGTAAAAGATCACATGAGGATTTTTGAAGGTCAGCCGGCAGCCGGCGAAAACATGGCCAGGGAGATGTACATAGCCAGAAAATATTGTGAAGTGGAGATGTAAGAATTTAACACTAAGTGGATATAAGAAAGCCTTCTGCTATTTGTACCGGGAAAAATCCTTTGTACATAATAAGCAGAAGGCCTTTTGATTGTTAGGGCAAAGCCCTGTTTACCATTGTGGAGTTTTTCGTTGATCCGAAAAACGGAACTTTGGAAAACAAATAAACCACCTGTTATGCAGGTGAGTTAGAATTGCTTCAGCTTACAGCAAAAAACCTCCAGTGTTATAATTAATGTAAGGTTCGCCAACCGCATTAATAAACAAAGGAGGTATCCATATGGATAGTAACAGTTTATCACATACAAAATGGAATTGTAAGTATCATATTGTATNTTCAGCTTACAGCAAAAAACCTCCAGTGTTATAATTAATGTAAGGTTCGCCAACCGCATTAATAAACAAAGGAGGTATCCATATGGATAGTAACAGTTTATCACATACAAAATGGAATTGTAAGTATCATATTGTATTTGCACCAAAATATAGGAGAAAAATAGCATACGGAAAAATAAAACAGGATATAGCAAATATTTTAAGTATGTTATGCAAAAGAAAAGGTGTAAAAATTGTAGAAGCAGAGATATGTCCAGATCATGTACATATGCTAGTAGAAATTCCGCCAAGCATTAGCGTATCGTATTTTGTAGGGTATTTGAAAGGAAAAAGTACACTTATGATATTTGAAAGACATACAAATTTGAAATATAAATATGGAAATAGACATTTTTGGTGTCGAGGATATTATGTAGATACGGTAGGGAAAAATGCAAAGAAAATACAGGAATATATAGCAAATCAGTTACAAGAAGATTTGGAATATGATCAGATGACACTGAAAGAGTATATTGACCCGTTTACGGATGAGCCAGTAAAAGCAAACAAATAAAATAAGCCCTTTAGGGCTTAGTAGGTAAATGATGTTGCGCTTGGCGAACCTATTTCGGTGAGTCTTTAGACTCCAGTGCCGGTAACAGACCCTTATAGGGTCAAAGCAAGCCACCGGCTTAGCCGGTGGTCTTGATTATTTAACAATAACCCTTTACTTTATCCCTGATTTTCAGGCAAATTAGGATCTGTAGGATCATAATGCTGATCCATGGAAATAATCTGCTCAATGGCCGGTCTTTCGTAAGGGCCGGGTACAGAAGAATTGTAGATTTCTACAGTAGTCCCTAAGCTGCAGTTGTCATAAATCCACTTGGCGTCCTCTGTTTTAAAGCGGATACAGCCGGCGGAACGGGCAACGCCCAGATAATTGTATGTCTCCGGCCACATCGTATATGGGTCAGGTCTGTCGTAAATCAGAGAATGCATCAGGAAGCTGCCTGTGATTCTGGTGAGATACTGACAGTAAACGTCGTTGATCATTAAATGCCAGCGGTATTTGGCAGGAGTTTGATAAGTGCCTAATGGCGTATCGTCGCCTGCAGAGCACAGGAAGGTTTTTACAGGAATAATAAATCCGTTGGCCCCGTCCTGAGCATAAACAGTAGTAGTATTCATCTCTTTGTTGATCTTAATCAGGAATGGAACGCTTGTGCCGATTAATGGCTCTAAGTCTGTTACCAGCTTTCCTGTCTCGTCAAAGTAGTATTTATATCCGTCAATATACTGCCATCCGGTGACAGCCTGATTGTCTACAAAATAGTAACGGTCTCTGTAATTCCATCCCCATCCGGTGAAAGGAGCGCCGTTGCCGTTGGAATATGTAGCCACGCCCTCACCTGTGATGACGCCGTCATAAGCGGCGGAATCTAAAGGACGTTCTGTAGAATAAGGGAATGCCTCCCCCTCTTTTCCCCAAAGCGCCAGGCGAAGGGTGCGGATAGATTTGCCCTGTCCCATGGTGCCTGAAGTGCCGCCGTCTTTTGTCCAGTCCAGCTGGGTGCCGTCAGAAAGAGTGGTGGAGTAATAAATAGAAAAACGATTTCCTGCAAAGCCCACCAGTTTAATCTGAATGGCTTCCACCTCAGTTCCCTCTCCGAACACTAAGGTATGTCCGCCGTTCATAGCCCATGGGGTCCACCCGTAAGAGCTGGTAAAGGTACGGTAATAAATATCCCCCACAATATTATTTAAATAAATACATGCAGAACGAAATCCTGCGTCGCCTGCTGTAATCACACCGTCCCCTACTACAGGGTCGCTCCACACATTATCGTGACGGTAAACCTGTGCCTGAGTATATGGCGTATTTGCTTGTACTACCTCCTGAGGAATCTCCTCCTGGGCAGTTTGCTGCTCACTTTGAGTTTCCTGCTGAGAAGTATCAGCAGTCTGTCCTTCTGTCTGCTGAGAACCAGTATCACCCTGGTCTGCAGAACTGTCTGTCTCCTGAGGAGCAGTGGAGGAACCGTCCTCTGTTATAAAAGCGCCTGGGCCCATAACTTCCTCATCAGCCAATGCTGCAAAAGCCTGACCGAACACCAGCGAAGCTGCCAGAAGCGCTGCTGCAGTATGCTTTAATAATCTGTGCATAGTGGTGTAAACCTCCTAAATCTTAGTTGTACAAAAAATATCATATATGCTATAATCTAACACAGATGTGGGAAAAATGCCATAGATGAATTGTTTTTTCCACCTTGTATCTTAAAATTGTAAAAAAAATGACAACAATATGTAAGAAGAAGGTAATAGAAAGATGAAAAATGAAAAACCGGTTCTGGTTACCAGATCTTCTCTTCCTCCCTATGAGGAATATATGGAGATGCTGAAGCCGATTTGGGAGTCGGCATGGCTGACCAACATGGGGGAATTTCACGAAAAGCTGAAAGAAAAGCTGAGGGATTTTATGAAAGCGGAGAATCTGGAGCTGTTTGTCAATGGCCATACCGCCCTGGAGATGGCTATACAGGCCTTTGAGCTGGAGGGGGAAGTAATTACAACGCCGTTTACCTTTGCTTCAACTACTCACGCTATAGTCAGAAATGGTTTAAAACCAGTATTCTGCGATATTAAGCCTGAGGATTATACCATAGATGAAAATAAGATTGAAAGTCTGATTACTCCTAAGACCTGCGCCATTGTGCCGGTTCATGTGTACGGAAATATATGTAATTGGGAAAAAATTCAGAAAATTGCGGATAAGTACGGCTTAAAGGTTATTTATGACGCCGCCCATGCATTTGGGGAGGAGATTGACGGCGCAGGAGTAGGCAGCCTGGGAGACGCCTCAATGTTCAGCTTTCACGCCACAAAGGTTTTTAATACCATAGAGGGGGGAGCCGTTGTATTTAAGGACCCTGAGCTGAAGGACAGGCTGTATCAGCTGAAGAATTTTGGGATTACAGGAGAAGAGTCTGTAGAGTTTGTGGGAGGCAACGGCAAAATGAATGAATTTCAGGCTGCCATGGGCCTTTGCAATTTAAAATATATTAGGCAGAACATAGAAAAGAGAAAGAAACTGACAGAACTGTACAGAGGGCGTTTAGAAGGAATAAAGGGAATCCGCCTTGTTAAGGAGCAGGAAAATATAGCCTACAGCTATACATACATGCCGGTGTTATTTGACGGGTACAGGTTAAATAGAGATCAAGTGTACGCCCGTTTAAAGGAGCACAATATTACGCCGAGAAAATATTTTTACCCTTGTGTAAATGCTTACCAGTGCTACAGCAGCATGTATCATCCAGAGGATACGCCGGTGGCAAAGAAAGTGTCCCAGGGCATTTTAACCTTGCCTTTATACGCAGATCTGGATCAGGAGACTGTAGAGCGAATCTGCCGTATTATTTTGGAGGACTGAAAATCTTGAAGGACAAAGTACTATTGATTATCCCTGCATTTAATGAGGAAAAAAATATTGAGCATGTAGTGGACAATCTGATTATGAATCACCCGGAGCTGGATTATGTGGTGATCAGCGATGGCTCCACAGACAGAACGCCGGAGATTTGTGAAAGCAAGGGCTACCACTTAATAAAGCTGCCGGTTAATTTAGGGTTAGCCGGCTGTTTTCAGACAGGGATGAAATATGCATATGAAAAGGGATATTCATATGCTGTTCAGTTTGACGGGGACGGTCAGCACAGGCCGGAGTTTGTATTGCCTATGAGAGAGAAAATTAAGGAAGGCTACAATATTGTAATCGGTTCCCGTTTTCTCAATGAAAAAAAGGATAATTCTATGCGAATGATAGGCAGCCGTATGATTTCTTTAGCCATCCGCCTTACTACAGGGGTTAAAATAACAGACCCCACATCTGGAATGCGGATGTTTGACAGGGAAATGATTCAGGAATTCGCCTACAATATTAATTATGGGCCGGAGCCGGATACAGTGTCCTTTCTTTTAAAGCAGGGGGCCAGAATTGGGGAGGTTCAGGTAAAGATTGACCAGCGGAAGGAAGGGGAAAGCTACTTAAAGCCTGTGGTGGCCATGAAGTACATGATCCGTATGCTGGCTTCTATTTTAATTATCCAGAATTTCCGCCAAAGGAGACGATAATGGTCTGGTTTGCAAAAAAGTTTTTATTATATAAAGGGAACAATCGGCAGAAGGCAGATGTGATCTGGAATATTCTGGGAAGCGGCGTATACGCGGCTGCCTCTATGGTTCTGGCTTTTGTGGTGATGCGTCTGGCAGGGGAGGACGACGGAGGAATTTTTTCATTAGGTTTTTCTGCTCTGGGGCAGCAGCTATTTATTGTGGCGTATTTTGGAATACGCCCTTTTCAGATTACAGACGGAAAAAAGGAATATTCCTTTGGAGATTATCTGAACCTGCGCTTTTTCACCGTAGGGCTGGCTATTTTAATAGGCGCCTTATATTTGACAGGTATGACTGTCTTAGGGCCTTACAGTCCAAGAAAAGCAGTAATCCTGTTTTTATTAGTAGTGTATAAAGTAATAGACGGTTTTGCAGATGTGTATGAGTCGGAATTTCAGCGCCAGAGCTGTCTTTATTTAACAGGAAAGTCCAATACATTCCGAACCATATTGTCAGTAACATGCTTTCTCATCAGCTTTCAGATTGGAAAAAGCCTTACATTTGCCTGCGGCGCAGCTGTGGCGGCTCAGGCGGCGGGAGTAGTATTATTTAACTTATCTGTAATGAAGGCGGGGATTCTGCCGTCTGTAGATTATAATGTGAGAAAAGAAAAAACGAAATCCCTGTTTTTAAACACAGATCTTTTATTTTTATCTGTATTTTTAGATTTTTTCGTTTTCTCCGCAGCAAAATATGCCATTGATTATAAAATGAACGATGCCATGAACGGATATTTTAATATTATTTTTATGCCTACCTCTGTTATTTATTTGGTGGCTAACTTTATTATCCGTCCCTTTCTCACCAGATTAACAGACTGCTGGAATGAGAAAAATTATAAGGAATTTACTAAAATCAGCAGGAAAATCGGAGGAGTGATTGCAGGTCTCACTGTACTGGCAGGAATCCTTGCCATTGTTTTAGGGCCGTGGGCCTTAGGGATTATGGAGCTTTTGCTGGGAGAACATTATAAAGGTATGCTGGTTAGATTCAGCCTGCCCTTTACTATGATAATTATAGGAGGGGGCCTTTATGCCCTGGCTAATCTGTCCTATTACCTGCTGGTGATAATGAGAAAACAAAATCTGATTTTTTGGATTTATTTTTTGGGGGCCGCAGTGGGAGCCGTGCTTTCCTTCACTTTAGTGGGAGGCATGGGAATTACAGGGGCCGCCCTAAGCTATTTACTTCTTATGGCAGGCCTGGCCGCAGGATTTACTGTGTGTCAGCTTATATTGTTAAATAAAGCAAAGGAGGAAGCGCTGTGACTATAGATGTGATTATACCTTCTTATAAGCCGGGGCCTAAGTTTAGGGAGATGTTAAAAAGGTTGGAAAAACAGGAGCTTCCTGTTAGAAAGATTATTGTAATTAATACAGAAAAAAAATATTGGAAGGAAGAATTTGAGGCCTGTCCTATTTTACAAGTGCATCATATTTCTAAAGAGGAATTTGACCACGGGGCGGCCAGGAATCTGGGAGCATCGTATTCTCAGGCAGATATTTTCCTGTGTATGACAGACGATGCCATGCCGGCGGACGGAAAGCTGACAAAGGCTTTAGTAAAGGCTTTTGAAAATCAGGGTCCGGACGGGGAGCAGGTAATTGAGGTTTACGGGCGCCAGTTGGCTGAAAAGGACTGCAGGATGGCGGAAGCATATACAAGACAGTTTAATTATCCTGATAAAAGCCAGTTAAAAACCATAAAGGATCTGCCGCGTCTGGGAATAAAAACATTTTTTGCCTCCAATGTGTGCTGCGCTTACAGAAGAAAAGAGTTTTTAGAGCTGGGAGGCTTTATTAACAGGACAATTTTTAATGAAGATATGATTTTTGCCGCAAAAGCTTTAAAGGCAGGGTATGCAGTACAATATGAGGCCAAGGCCAAGGTGATTCATTCTCATAATTACTCATGTTTTCAGCAGTTTCACAGAAATTTTGATTTGGGAGTGTCCCAGGCAGACCACCCGGAGGTATTTCAGGGAGTGCCTTCTGTGGGGGAGGGGGTCCGCCTTGTAAAAAGCACGGCTGCATTTTTGGCGGGAAAGAAAAAGTTTCATTTAATACCAGGTTTAGTAATAAACAGCGGATTTAAATTTTTAGGGTACCAGCTGGGAAAACGGTATGAAAAGCTGCCTTTCTGGTTAGTAAAACGTTTTGCCATGAACAAAAATTATTGGAAGATGCAGGAGGAAAAATAATATGGGATTACAGATTCCTGTGATGCTTCGCATCGTATTAATTTTAGCTTCTCTGGGCACCGGGATGCTGATGATTCACAAAATTCGCCAGTCTAAGGTACAGATTGAGGACTCTCTGTTTTGGGTGTTTATGTCAGCCATACTGATGATTTTCAGCCTGTTTCCAGGCATTGCTTTGTGGCTGTCTAATTTGGTGGGAACTTACTCCACCTCCAACTTTATATTCCTCTTTGTGATTTTCCTGTTGCTGGTAAAAGTATTTTCCATGACTATCAGGATTTCTCTGCTGGAGGCAAAGCTAAGAGAATTGGTGCAGAGAGTGGCTCTAGACCAGGAAAGGTCAGAAAGCAAATCCGGGGATGAAAAAAAGTCTTGTGGGGAAAAAAATAAGGAAGCGGCAGAGAAAAAAGAGGAGATCAGGAAATGAAACTGGGGGAGATAGAAGGAAAGAAAATTCTTTGGGCTCTGGGGACAGGGGCAGTGCTTTTGCTGGCTCTGTGGCATTACCAGGGGGTAAAAGCCGGGGCCCTGGAAAGCCAGGACGGATTTTTAACGTGGTGGTACGGGATTCTGGCTGTGTTAGGTTTGGCCGCAGTTTTTGCTTTAGGGTGGCTGCTTTTAGGGAAGGCAAAATTTAAAATAGAAACCATATTTGCAGCTGCCTGCCTTCTGCTGGGGCTGATATATTGTTTTGTGCTGCCGCCTTTATCAGCCCCTGATGAAATCCGCCATTATATTTCAGCTTACAAAATTTCCAGCACTATGTTAGGGCAGCCTTCCACAGATGAAAATGGAAGGGTGTATATAAGAAGCCAGGATTTATTTATAGAAAACTCTGGGGGAAGCCAGGATGGGGCTGAAACAGGACAGGGCCTGGGATTATTTTTGGAGGAAAAAACCTACAGGGAAATTGAAAAAAGAGGTTTAAAAGGAACGGGGGATAACCAGACGGTGCTTTCAGGGCAGACAGCTGTGGCCACCACCCCTCTTGCATATGTGGCCCCTGGCGCCGGTATTGCCTTAGGCCGTCTCCTTAATTTAGGAGGCCTGGGCCTTTTATATTTAGGCCGTCTGTTTAACCTTTTAATGTTTACTGCAGTGATGTGGCTGGCTGTAAAAAGGATGCCGTTTGGAAAGGAAATTCTGTGCGCAGTAGGCCTTCTGCCTATGACTCTCCACCTGGCCGCGTCATTTTCCTATGATGCTATGATTATATGTATAAGCATTTACTTTGCGGCTATTTGTCTGGATTTGGCTTACAGCGGGAAAAATGTAAGAATCAGGGATGTGGTTTTGCTGGCTGCAGTCATGGGAATTGTAGGTCCCTGCAAAATGGTTTACGCTGTCTGTATGGGATTCTGTCTGCTGATTCCGGTGAGAAAATTTGGAGGCTTAAAGCAGTGGGCGGCTGCGGCTGCGGCAGTGCTTTTCGTGTATGGGGCGGCTATGGTTTTAATTAACCTTCAGACAATCCAGGTGTATACAGGAGGCACGGAAAATTATATTGGATGGGCCGAGGAACCTGGATTTACCTTCAGCGGCCTTCTTCACAGCCCGGGAAAACTGATTGAAATGTTTTACAACACCTTGGTGTGGCAGCTGCAGTATTATCATTTAACAATGTTTGGGGCGTATTTGGGAAATATAGATCAGGTTTTAGACGTGCCCTATTTTATTATTTTGTTCCTGACATTTGCCCTGGTCGTGATGGCGTTAAAAAAGCCTGGGGATGAAACAATTTATATCAAGGGATGGAAAAGGGCGTGGATCTGGTTTTTATTTCTGGCCTGCGCAGGCGCAACTATGTTTTCCATGCTGGTGGCCTGGACTCCCGCCAGCTCCAGGGTGATTTTAGGCGTTCAGGGAAGGTATTTTCTGCCTCTTCTGCCTATATTTCTTCTCACATTTAAAAATGAGTGGCTGGTGCTGAAAAAAAACTATGACAGGCAGCTTTTGTTTCTCATAATCTGCAGCGACGTGTACGCCGCAGTAAGATTGTTCAGTATTGTCAGTATGAGAATCTAGTGGTATAGTAGGAATGCCGGCGGTTTCCTCCGGCAAAAGGTAAAATAAAAAAGGAGATTTCACAATGGGAAAGATAAAGGTAACTCGATGTAATATTAAAGGATTGTATGTAATCGAGCCTACAGTATTTAAGGATGAAAGAGGCTATTTTATGGAAACATATAATCAAAACGACTTTCAGGAGGCAGGGCTTGACATGGTGTTTGTTCAGGATAACCAGTCTATGTCAGTAAAGGGCGTGCTGAGAGGACTTCACTATCAGAAGCAGTTTCCCCAGGGAAAGCTGGTTCGGGTTGTGAGAGGAGAGGTTTTTGACGTGGCTGTAGATTTAAGAGCTGACTCAGAAACATATGGAAAATGGTTTGGAGTTGTGTTGTCAGCAGAAAATAAAAAGCAGTTTTACATTCCAGAAGGGTTTGCCCACGGATTTCTTGTATTATCTGAGGAGGCGGAATTTGCATACAAATGCACTGACTTCTACCATCCCGGAGACGAGGGAGGAATGGCCTATAATGATCCGGAAATTGGAATTCAGTGGCCTATAGAACCTGGAATGGAGCTGATTATTTCTGAAAAAGATCAGAAATGGGGAGGCTTTAAAGAAACCTTCCAGTTTTAGGACAAAATACATCCAGAGAAAGGAATTTAATTCAATGAGATATGTGCTTTCTCTGCTAAAAGAGATTGTAAATAAACGGAAGCTGATTTGGGATCTGTCAAAGGCTGATTTTAGAAAAAGATTTGTAGGTTCCTATTTTGGCGTAGTGTGGATGTTTGTTCAGCCGGTGGTGACAGTGCTGATTTACTTCTTTATTTTCCAGGTGGGATTTAAAAGTGTGCCGCCTGTGCCGGGAGTGCCTTATGTGCTGTGGCTGGTGCCGGGAATCGTGCCCTGGTTTTTTTACAGCGAGGTGTTGAATACAGTTACCGGGTGTCTTCAGGAATATCACTACCTGGTAAAAAAAGTAGTGTTTCAGGTGGAGATTCTGCCGGTTATTAAACTGATTTCCTGTCTTATGGTCCACGGCTTTTTTATTTTAATTATGCTGGCAATGACCTTGTGCTACGGTCAGGCTCCTAAGATTACATGGCTCCAGATTTTTTATTATAGCTTTGCCGCCGCAGTTTTAGCTCTTGGAATCGGATATTTTACCTGCGCTGTAAACGTATTTTTTAAAGACATGGCTCAAATTGTAAGTATTTGCCTTCAGTTTGGCATGTGGCTGGTGCCTATTATGTACCAGGAAGAAATGTTTACGGACAAGGCTCCCTGGGTGCTGACTGTATTTAAGCTGAATCCTTTTTATTATATTGTGGCAGGCTACAGAGGCAGTATTCTGGAAGGAAACTGGTTCTGGGAAAGGCCCACTTTGACCTTGTACTTCTGGGCGTTTACAGCAGTAATGTTTTTAGCAGGCTTAAAGGTATTTAAAAAACTTAGACCACATTTTTCAGATGTATTATAGCCACTAGTGTACAGGGAGCAATGAGAAAAGAGGAATTTAATGCTCAGGGAAATTTTACTTCAAGGCGAAAAAATCTGTATTCCTGTGGAAGTGATTTACTCCTCCAGAAGAACTATGGGGCTGGAGGTAACGGCAGAGGCTAAGGTAAAGGCGAGAGTGCCTAAAAGAACCCCGGATTATAAGGTAAAAGAATTTGTGGGAATAAAAAGCCCCTGGATATTGGAGAAGTATATGTTTTTCCAGGAAAAGAAAAAGAGAATGGAGCAGATTCCGCCTAAGGATTATGAAGTACAGCCTGAATTGGAACAGATGTACAGAAAAATGGCAGGGGAGCAATTAAGGCGGCGGACAGCTTATTTTGCAAAGGCAATGGGAGTAACATACGGTCGCATCACAGTGAAAGCCGCCAAAAGCAGGTGGGGCAGCTGCAGCTCTCTGGGAAATTTAAACTTTCACTGGAAGCTGGCCCTAATGCCTGAGGAAGTGTTAGACTATGTGGTGGTTCACGAACTGGCTCACAGAAAGCATATGAACCACTCCCCACTTTTCTGGAAAGAGGTGGAGCAGATTCTGCCTGATTATAAAGTCAGAAGAAAGTGGTTAAGAGACCACGGGGGAGAGGTGTAGGCTTTTTACGAAAAATGAAACATAATAACATAACAGCCCTGTGAAGAATACAAATAAATCCTTCTCAGGGCTGCTGAAATTTCCGGCCATATAAATCACTTTTAAGGTTTTACAAAGTGTTGGCCCGCTCCTTAATATTCTGGTGAAAGTTAATAATCCTGTGCTCATACTCAGAATCCATAAACTTAGAGGTAATCATAAAGTCCGCTGTAGCTTTGTTGTTGGCAATTGGGATATCGTATACCTGGGCGATGCGCAGCAGGGCTTTTACGTCAGGGTCATGGGGCTGAGCTGTGAGAGGATCAGAAAAGAAAATCACAAAATCTATTCTCCCCTCTACAATCTTTGCGCCGATCTGCTGATCTCCACCTAAAGGTCCGCTGTTGTAACCTTTTACAGGAAGTCCTGTGTACTCTGTAATCATACGGGCTGTGGTACCTGTTCCACAGAGAAAATGTCCCTTCAGAATTTCTTTATTTGCTTCGCACCACTGAATCAGCTCATGCTTTTTACTGTCATGGGCAATTAATGCTATATTTTTCTGTTTGACGATTGTCATTGTTAAAAAATCCATATTATCCCTCCTTTTCTGGATTTGCCCTGATTAAACCATAGAAGAATTGCCTTGTCAACAAGAAACTTTAAAATTTACAATAAATTCACATTTTTTAAGGAATTTTCAGCCAATATTATAGCTCTGTAAAAAAAGAACCTCTATAAAAAAAAGAAAAGGTATGGTATAATGTCCACGCAGGCCATAAGCCATATAAATTCAGGTTTATGAACCACCGACGGAGGAATCCAATGAATAAAACAAACAGCGATTATGCTATTGAGGTCAGAAATGTGACGAAAATTTATAAATTATATGATAAGCCTATTGACCGTTTAAAGGAATCTTTAAGTCCGGTGCATAAGAATTATCACAGGGACTTTTATGCGTTAAACGGAATTTCCTTTCATGTGAAAAAAGGGGAATCAGTAGGGATTATAGGCACTAACGGTTCCGGAAAGTCCACAATTTTAAAGATTATTACAGGAGTCCTTACTCCTACTTCCGGGGAGGCTAAGGTAGACGGAGTGATTTCTGCCCTGCTGGAATTAGGGGCAGGCTTTAATATGGATTATACGGGAATTGAAAATATATATATGAACGGCACTATGATGGGGTTTTCCAGGAAGGAAATGGAGGGAAAGCTTCAGGATATTCTGGATTTTGCAGATATTGGGGATTTTGTGTACCAGCCTGTAAAAACCTATTCCAGCGGTATGTTTGTCCGTCTGGCATTTGCCCTGGCTATTAATGTAGAGCCGGAAATATTAATTGTGGACGAGGCTCTTTCTGTAGGCGATGTTTTCTTCCAGTCTAAATGTTACCGCAGAATGGAGGAAATCAGAAAAAACGGCACCACGATTTTAATGGTAACTCACGATATGGGCAGTATTATTAAATATTGCGATAAGGCTGTTCTGCTGAATAAGGGCGAGTTTGTGGCAGAAGGCGCTCCGGGAAGAATTGTGGATTTATACAAAAAGATTTTGGCAGGGAGAATGGATTCTCTGGAGGAAGATCTGGCAAAGATGAATGATTTTTCCGGGGAGGATGCCTTGGAGGAAGAAAATCTTTTGGAAAATAAGAATTTCCAGGCTGAAGCAGGAAAGCATCAGGGACTGATGAAGGACAAGATTACTATTAATGCCAATCGCACTGAATATGGGGACGGCCGGGCGGAGATTGTAGACTTAGGTCTGGTGGACGCCAAAGGCAGCCTGACAAATCTGCTTTTAAAAGGGGAAATGTTTACAATAAAAGAAAAAATTCAGTTTCACGCTGATATACAGGCCCCTATTTTTACCTATACTATAAAAGATAAGAAGGGAACCGACTTATCCGGCACCAACACTATGTTTGAGGGCACAGATATTAAGCCGGTAAAGGCAGGAGATATTTATGAGGTTTCCTTTACGCAGAAGATGACCCTTCAGGGAGGAGAATATTTGCTTTCCATGAGCTGCACCGGCTTTGAAAATGGAGAGCACGTAGTATATCACCGCCTGTACGACGTGGCCAATATTACAGTTATTTCTAATAAAAATACAGTAGGAGTTTACGACATGGAATCCCAGGTGGAGGCCGTGCTTACGCCTAATAAATAATGAGGTATACGCAATGGAAAACAGGGCAAAGGAATTGATTAAGCTGCTGGAACAGTACGAGGGCAACATAGAAAAGCTGCTTTCAGAGGAAAAAAATCTGGAGTATTTATATGCATTGTCAAAGGCCAGGGAAAATCTTCTGGAGTGGTATCCCTTTGATAAGGAAAAGAATCTGCTTCAGGTAGGTTCTGACTGTGGAGCTTTAACTGGATTATTTGCCAGAAGGCTGGCTAAAGTTTACGTTTTGGACAGAGACGAAAATGACTTGGCTGTAAACGAAAAAAGGTGGTCCGGGCAGGGCAATATTTCTTATTATCTGGGAGACCTGGAAAATTCTGCTTTAGAGAAAGAAGGCCCGTTTCATTACATTGTATTTCCAGGCACATTGACTGATAAGGCTTCCAGGGAACTGGAAACAGCCAAATCCCTTCTGGCGCCTGGAGGAGTATTAATGGCGGCGGCAGATAATCCCTCTGGTTTAAAGCACTGGGCGGGAGCGCCCAGAGAACAGTTTTCTATTGGGAGAAAGCGGCTGAAAAAGTTAATGGGGCCGGAGGCTGTGTGCTATTATCCATTTCCGGACTATAAATTGCCTGTGGAGATTTATTCGGAAAATTATCTGCCGGAAAAGGGAGATTTATCAGGCACTGTTATTTCCTACGATTATCCGGAATTTTTAAAGGCGGACATTGGGGCTTCCTACGACATGATTTGTGAGGAGGGCCAGTTTGAAGAATTTGCAAATTCTTTTTTAATGATATGGAGAAAAAATGGAACAGATTAAGTTTGTAAAATACAACAGGACAAGAAAAGAAGAATTTCAGATTAAGACAGTGATTTTGGAAGAAAACGGCGTTACCTGGGTGGAGAAGCAGGCTCTTACAGAAAAGGGAAGGGCTCATATCTGCTCTTTTTTGGATAAATATGAAGGTCTTGGAAAACAGCATTGTTTTTTAAAGGCGGCAAAGCCGGAGGTGTCTGCAGACGGTTTTAAAGTGCGTTTTCCATATTTAGAGGGAAAGACTTTAGCAGAACAGCTGGGCCATGAAATCACAGAGGGCAGGGCTCCTGTGGCGGCGTTAGAGTCAGCAATAGAAAAAATATGCAGTGTAAAGGAAGGCTGCCTGATTCCCTTTACTCCTACAAAACAATTTGGCAAGGTGTTTGGAGAATTTGTCCGTATAGAAGACAATTCTATGACTGTGACAAACATAGACGCCCTTTTGGAAAACATACTGGATACAGAAGACGGTTGGTATGGAATTGATTATGAGTGGGTTTATGATTTTCCGGTGCCTCTGTCCTTTGTCCGTTATAGAATTTTGTTTTATTTTTACAGAAAATATTACAGCTTAATGGAATACGCCAATTTGGAAGAATATTTCCAGGAATTTGGCGTTTCAGAAAAACAGTGCAAAGTCTTTGCTGAAATGGAAGAAAGGTTTCAGCACTATGTGCACGGAGAAAACCAGGAAACATATCTTTTAAATTACAGAAAAACCTACAGGCCTGTGGAAGATCTGGTAGGGGTGGAAGAGGAAATGAAGGAAGCCAGAGAACAGCTTTCTCATATGAAAGAGCTGGAGTATGAGCTGGAGAACAGGGATACAGAGCTGAGCAAGCTAAAAGAAATTCAGCGCCTGACTCAAAATCACGTGACAAATCTGGAAATCATTATCAGTGATTTAAGAAGAGAAAACGGGGAGCTGGCTCAGACTGTTCAGGTGCTGAACCGCCACATTTCCCTGCCCTACAGAGTGAGAAGAAAACTGGGGGCAGTGTATAACCGCTTCTTTCCAAAGGGCACAAGAAAAAGAAAAATCATGTCCTACGGAAAAAATACTTTGGTTCACCCAGGCCAATATTTAAAGCTGTATTTTACAGAAGAAGGCAGAAATAAAATAGACGGTGATTTTAAAATCGGAGATGACTACAGAATATACGGCAAAGTACGTCTTCCCAGAGCAGAGGCGCCTTTAGTATCTATAGTGATACCTGTTTACAACCAGATCCACTATACTTATGCCTGCCTCAGGTCTATTGAGGAGCACACAAAGGATATAAGTTATGAAGTAATTATTGCAGACGACGTATCTACAGACGCCACTAAGGATTTGAATAAATATGTGGAAAATGCAGTAATTATGAGAAATCAGACAAATCAGGGATTTTTAAGAAACTGTAATCAGGCCGCCAAGGCTGCCAGAGGCAAGTATATTATGTTTCTTAACAATGACACTCAGGTGACAGAAAATTGGCTGTCCTCTTTAGTATCCTTAATTGAGTCAGATTCATCTATTGGAATGGTGGGCTCCAAGCTGGTTTATCCCGACGGCCGTCTTCAGGAGGCCGGCGGCATTATATGGAGCGACGGCTCAGGGTGGAATTACGGACGGCTGGACGACCCGGATAAGCCGGAATATAATTATGTAAAAGACGTGGACTATATTTCAGGAGCAGCTATTTTGCTGCCGTTAAAGCTGTGGAATGAAATCGGAGGCTTTGACCAAAGATTTGCTCCGGCTTACTGCGAAGACTCAGACCTGGCTTTTGAGGTGAGAAAAGCAGGGTACAGAGTTGTTTACCAGCCTCTTTCAAAGGTGATTCACTTTGAGGGAGTCTCCAACGGCACTGATGTAAACGGAACAGGGTTAAAGCGGTATCAGGTGGAGAACAGCAGGAAGCTGCAGGAAAAGTGGGCGGAAGAATTTAAGAAACAGTGTGTAAACAATGGAAATCCCAACCCGATTAGAGCCAGAGAAAGAAGTATGGGCAAGGAAATTATACTGGTGGTGGATCATTATGTGCCTACCTTTGACCGGGACGCAGGTTCTAAGACCACATATCAGTATTTGAAAATGTTCCTGAAAAAAGGTTATGTAGTAAAGTTTTTAGGAGATAATTTCCTTCACCAGGAGCCGTATTCTACAGCGCTTCAGCAAATGGGAATTGAAATACTTTACGGACCGGAATTCCAGTCTAAAATTTGGGACTGGCTGAAGGAGAACGGCAGTGAAATCGGGTACGCCTATTTAAATAGGCCTCACATTGCCAGCAAATACATTGATTTTATAAAAAAATATACAGATATAAAGGTAATTTATTATGGCCATGACCTTCATTTCCTAAGGGAGGGAAGGGAATATGCGCTGACTGGGGATGAGGAAAAGAAGAAAGCCTCTGACTATTGGCGTTCTGTAGAGCTGTCTCTTATGAAAAAGGCAGATATTTCCTACTATCCCTCATATATTGAGCGGGAGGCCATTCACGACATAGATTCCAGAATTAAGGTAAAGGATATTACGGCCTATGTATATGAGGAATTTCTGGAAAATATAAATCAGGATTTTGAAAAGAGGGAAGGGCTGCTGTTTGTAGGCGGGTTTTCCCATCCTCCAAATGCGGACGCAGTATTGTGGTTTGCCAAAGAAATTTATCCGGAGATCAGAAGGAAAACAGGAGCGCCGTTTTACATTGTAGGCTCTAAGGTAACAGAGGAGATTAAAGCTTTGGAGCAGCCGGAAAACGGCATTATAGTAAAAGGCTTTGTAAGTGAAGAGGAGCTGGCCAGACTGTACAGTGAGTGCCGGATTGTAGTAGTGCCTTTGCGCTACGGCGCGGGAGTAAAGGGAAAGGTTGTAGAGGCTATTTACAACGGAGCTCCTATTATTACTACCTCTGTGGGAGCAGAGGGAATTCCTGATGTAGAAACAGTGCTTTTGGTGGAGGATGACAAGCAGCTGTTTGCTGAAAAAGCGGCGGATCTTTATAAGAATCCAGAAGAATGCCTGAGACTGTGTCTGGCCACTCAGGAATATATTAAAAAGTATTTTAGTATAGACGGAGCCTGGAGCAGGATAGAAGAGGACTTTAAACGATGAAACAGGAAAGAAAGCTTTATTTAGACATTGCAAAGGGAATAGGGATTCTTTTAATTGTTCTGGGACATCAGAACTACTTTTCATATGATGGAAGGCTGTGCACATTGGTGTACAGCTTTCATCTGCCCTTATTTATTTTATTAGGCGGATACTGGATTGACGGGAAAAAGGATGGAACGGCCGGAGAATTTGCTGTGAAAAAATTTGACAGGCTGGTACGTCCTTATTTTCTTTTTGCCATTGTATCCCTTCTCCTTTCCTGGCCTGAGGGGTACACCCCCCTTCACATTGGCATAGCCAAAATATTTCAAGGAAATATTGCCGGAAGCGACAGCGTCAATACGCCGTTGTGGTTTATGCCTATGTTCTTTTTGGCCAATTTGGCATTTTACGGCATTCACAGAATTTCTCTGGCCGCTGAAAAAAAGGCGGGAAAAAAGGTTTTTGGGCTGGAGGAAATTCTTTGTCTGGCAGCGGCAGTACTGGGCTTTTGGCTGTTAAAGCATGTAAAGCGGCTGCCCTGGAGTATAGAACTGGCTCTTATTTCCCAGATATTTTTTCTGGCCGGCGCCTATTTTAGAAGGGCGGAGCTTTGGCTGCAGATGCAGGACAAAAAAAAGGCCTTTGCCTTTCAGGCAGGAGGAGCCTTGGCTGCGGCTTTGATATGGCTGTTGGGCGTTTTAAAAAACGGCCGTGTAGATATGAACGCGGCAGTATTTGGAAATGTTTTTCTATTTTACTTAACAGCTCTGGCAGGTATTTATCTTACCTTTATAGTCAGCCGGATTTTAACTAAAGCGCCTGTTATAAAAGGTTTTTTGGCCTTGTGCGGCCGGTGCAGCCTGTACATTATGGGATACCATATATATGCCCCTATTGTTATGAATATTGTGGTGATTGAATATATGCCTTTATTGATCAGGGAAAACTATATTCAGAAAAATATTATAGGCATTGGATATCAGGTTTTGGGAGCTGTTTTAGTGGGGATTTTTCTGGCTGCTCTCCACAGCGGCGGCAGAATATTGTCAGGCGGCAGAAAAACAGCTGAAAAATGTAATGGAAACCAGGTAGAAACTTTGAAAGAAAAATGATAAAATATTTTTTGTATTTTTAAAAAGAAGGGACTTATATACTTATGCAGGCAATATTACTGGCAGGCGGGCTGGGAACGCGGCTGAGAAGCGTAGTAAGCGACAGGCCTAAGCCTATGGCGCTTATAGAAGATAAACCTTTTATGGAGTATGTAATTAAAGAGCTTTCTGAAAACGGAATTCAGGATATTATTTTTGCCGTAGGCTATAAAGGGTCTATGGTGGAGGAATATTTTGGGGACGGAAAGGACTTTGGAATTTGCGTATCCTACGCTTATGAGGAAACTCTTTTAGGCACTGCAGGAGCCATTAAAAATGCAGGGCGGTTTGTGACCGAGGAGCAGGTTTTCGTTTTAAATGCCGATACCTTTTACCGTTTAGATTACAGCCGCTTAAAGAAAATTGCAGAAGAAAAAAGTTTGGATATGGCTTTAGTTTTACGGCAGGTTCCTGACATTTCCAGATATGGAAAGGCAGTTCTTACAGATCATATGCTTACAGGGTTTAATGAAAAGTCAGAGATAAAAGAGCCGGGCACAATTAACGGCGGAGTTTATTTAATGAAAACAAAGCTTTTAGAAGAGATTCCAGAAGGGCAGGTGTCCTTAGAAAACCAGATGATTCCTAAATGGCTGAAGGAAGAGAAGCGCTTAGGAGGCTTTGTGAATGAAGGATATTTTATTGACATCGGCGTTCCGGAGGATTATTTTAAATTTATTCAGGATGTGAAATCAGGCGTGATTACGTGGCGGGGAGATCAAAGCTGAAAATGGATAAAGTAGTATTTTTAGACAGGGACGGCACCTTAAATAAAGAAGTTAATTACCTTTATAAGCCGGAGGACATGGAGCTTTTTTCAGATGTGCCGGAATCAATAAAAAGGCTGAACCAGGCAGGATATAAGGTGGTAGTAATCACCAACCAGGCAGGAGTGGCCAGAGGTTATTATACGGAGGAGGACGTAAATCGTCTTCACCAGTATATGAACCAGGTTTTAAGCCTTTCCGGGGCGCATATTGACAAGTTTTATTACTGTCCTCATCACCCTCACCACGGAATTGGAAAATATAAAACAGAGTGCAGCTGCCGCAAGCCGGGAACCGGCATGTTTCAAATGGCGGAGCAGGAGTTTTCTATAGACAAAAAAGCTTCCTATATGATAGGGGACAAGCTGATCGACGTGGAGGCGGGAAACAAATATGGAGTGCCGGGTATCCTTATAGGCACCGGCTATGGAAAAGAGTTTCACAGCCAGGTGAAGGCAGGAAAGGCAGAAAAAATATATTGCTTTTATGCATCTACTATGAAGGAGGCTGTGGATTTTATTTTATCACAGGAAAGCGCTCCTATGATATAAATTACAGAAAGGAAATCACATGAAGGAAAGGCAGATTTTAAATGAACTGACAGAAAGATATCCTGTGTTAAAGCAGGTGGAGGAGGATATTTGGAATTTATATCAGCTGGCGGCAGACTGCTATGAGCAGGGTGGGAAGCTGCTGATTGCAGGAAACGGCGGCAGCTGCGCA
The DNA here is from genome assembly GCF_900240245.1 of Lachnoclostridium edouardi. GTDB lineage: Bacteria > Bacillota > Clostridia > Lachnospirales > Lachnospiraceae > Lachnoclostridium_A > Lachnoclostridium_A edouardi. The sequence continues at coordinate 1,399,021 of NZ_OESQ01000001.1, read as the reverse complement.
GACTCGGAGCATATTGTAGGGGAGCTGATGAAAGGTTTTTTAAAGAAAAGAAGAGTTTCACCGGAGTTTGAGGCCAGGCTGAAAGAAGCAGATCCTGAAAAGGCAGATGAGTTAGCGGCAAAGCTTCAGGGATGTCTGCCTGCGATTTCTTTAGTGGGACACCCGGCTTTAACGTCGGCGTATTTAAATGATGTGGACGGAGATTTGGCGGTGGCCCAGCAGACATATGGATACGGAAAAGAGGGGGATGTATTTTTAGGGATTTCCACCTCGGGAAACGCTAAAAATATTTCTTATGCTGTGGCTGTAGCCAAGGCCAAGGGGATGAAAATTGCAGCTCTTACAGGAAAGGACGGAGGTCTTTTAGGAAAGGCTGCAGACGTTGCGGTAATAGTTCCTGAGCCGGAGACTTATAAAATCCAGGAGCTTCATCTTCCTATTTACCACGCCTTTTGCCTTATGTTGGAGGAGCATTTTTTTGCTTTGTAGGAGAAAAGAAATGACAAAACACACATTTGCTATCTGTGCTTATGGAGATTCCCCTTATTTAGAGGCTTGTATGAAATCCCTGGTAAGCCAGAGTGTAAAAACCAATATTATTTTATGTACGTCAACCCCCAGCCAGTATATTGAAAAGCTGGCTGCTCAATATAAAATCCCGGTTTATGTGCGCCAGGGAGAAAGCGATATTCAGGATGATTGGAATTTTGCATATGATAAGGCGGACAGCCCTTTGGTGACAATCGCTCATCAGGACGATATGTACGGGAAAGATTATGTAAAAACTCTTTTAAAATACTACGGCAAATATCCGGACATGACCTTGTTTACTACAGACTATGTGACTGTAAAGGAAAGGGATTTAAAAGGGAAAAAGCTGGTGGAGTGGGTGAAGGTAATTCTCAGGCTGCCATTAAGGAATCCTAAGTGGAATCATTTCACCTGGGTAAAAAAAGCGGCTCTTATGTTTGGAAATTCTATATGCTGCCCTGCCTGCACTTACCAGAAAAAGATTTTAGGGGACCATTTATTTCAGTCTGAATTCCGCTATACCTTAGATTGGGATACTCTGCTTTCCCTGGCTGAAAGAAGGGGACGTTTTATATGTGTAGAGCGGCCTTTGATTTATTACCGGGTTCACAGCGGAGCCACCACTAAAAAGTGGATACAGAATAATAAAAGAAGTGAAGAGGAGCTGGCTATGTTTGCTAAGTTCTGGCCAAAGCCGGCAGTGCAGGCACTGGAATATTTTTACAAGAAAGCGTATGGAGCTTATGAATAAAAAAAGTATTAAGGAAAATTGGATATATTACGCCCTGCCTCTGGCAGGATTTCTATTTGTATTTTGGTATGTAAGGGCCGCGGCCTGCGATATGCCCTACTCAGACTATATTAGACAGATTATTTCCTACCTGCCTGATGTGTGGAACCCTGAAAAGTTTTTTGTGGCAGATATTCTTACCAGAATTCCCGTAAACTTTCCAGTGAGAGCTTTTAATGTGGAGGTACTGGGATTTTCTGTATTGTTTGACTTAATGCTGGGGGCTGCCGGCCTGGGTCTGGCAGGTGTTTTCTTAGGGGGGTATTCCAGGAGAAGAAAGCTGCATACAGGATGGTTTTTATGGCTGATGCTTTTGTTTTTCAGCTTAAATAAGTGGGAGATGCTGACAAACGGAACCGGCTGGGTGCATTTTCTGGCCTTTGCCTGCTTTTACTACCACTATATTGTATTTGACCGCATGGAAAGCGGGGAGGGGAAAAAAGGAGATCATATCCGCATGATGGCGCTGCCGTTTTTTATTACTCTTTGTGTGGCAGGGCCTTACTGCGCAGTATACACAGGCACCCTTCTCCTGGCTTTTGGCTTTTGCGGAGCCAGAAAAAGGATTTTGACAAAAAAATGGGATAAACGTTATGGACAATATGCAGTCTGTACCTTAATTCCGCTGTTTTTATACATGTGGAGCAGCTCCTTTGCCGTGACAGAACACGCAGGCGCTTATGACGGGCCTGTGCAGCCTGTGCTTTTAGAGCAGCCTATGCTGTTTGTAAAATTTTTTATCAAGTCCTTTGCAGGTATGGCGGTGGGACAGGAGGCATTTGAGGAGCTGGTGAATAAAGGCCTGATTCCCTACGCCTGCGTGTACGGATTGGGGCTGCTTGTAATGATGGCTTATGCAGTGGGCTTGTGGCTGAATTTCCGCTATGAATTGTATAAAGAAACCATTCTTCCCCTGATGCTGATTATGGCAGGGGGAATGAACCACGTGCTGATTTTAATGTCCCGGTGGATATTCCTTAGAGACAGCTACGGCATGAGCTCCCGCTACGCCCTTCAGTTTCAGGTGGGTATATTGGGAATCCTGCTGACGGCAGGACTTTTGTGGGACAGGCTAAAGGGAAAATGGATAAGAATTGCAGCTGCCGCCTGGTGCGTGATTATGCTGGCAGGAAATTTTTATACTACAGAAAGAGAAATCAGAATCGCCCACAACAGGAAGGAGTGGGGGATGACTGTGGAGGAAATGGCCAGGGATTACAACAGCTATGATGATGATGAACTGAAAACATGGTTCCAATATAAAGATCCGGAGAGAATCCGCAGGGCTTTAAAAATCCTGGAGGATAATCATTTAAATGTATTCAGAAACTGACAGAAGAGGGAAAGGGGAATATAAAATGAAAGTAGTAATACTGGCAGGAGGCCTGGGAACTAGAATCAGCGAGGAAAGCCATTTAAAACCAAAGCCTATGATTGAGATAGGGGAGAAACCGATTCTCTGGCATATTATGAAATATTACTCCCAATTTGGGTTCCATGACTTTGTCATTTGTCTGGGATACAAACAGTACGTAGTAAAAGAATTTTTTGCAGATTACTTCCTTCACACCTCAGATGTAACCTTTGATTTAGCCAATAATCAGATGGAGGTGCACAATAATTATGCGGAGCCGTGGAAAGTAACTTTGGTGGATACAGGGCTGCTTACTATGACTGGAGGAAGAGTAAAAAGGATTCAGCCCTTTATTGGAGACCAGCCGTTTATGCTTACTTACGGGGACGGGGTTTGCAATGTAGATTTAAAGAAGCTGTTGGACTTCCACAAAAGCCACGGGAAAATAGCTACAATTACAACTGTTAATTTAAGCCAGCTAAAGGGAGTGCTGGAAATCGGAGACAATAATACGATTACTTCTTTCCGGGAAAAGGAAGAGGGAGACGGAAGCCTGATTAACGGCGGCTTTATGGTGCTTCAGCCTGAAATCTTTCATTATTTAAAGGACGATAGCACTGTTTTTGAGCAGGAGCCAATGAAACGTCTGGCAGAAGAGGGGCAGTTAAAGTCCTTTTACCACGACGGCTTCTGGCAGTGTATGGACACTCAGAGAGAAATGAAAAAGCTGGAGGAACTGTGGCAGTCTGGAAAGGCGCCGTGGAAAATCTGGGATAAGTAGAGAAAGGCAGATAATCTATGAATTTAACAGAGCTGGAGAAATTTTATAAAGGTAAATCCGTTCTTGTAACAGGCCATACAGGCTTTAAGGGTTCCTGGCTGATTCGCATTTTAACGCTTTCTGGGGCAAAGGTAACAGGCTACAGCTTAAATCCACCTACAGATCCGTCCTTATTTCAGATTGCAGGGCTGGAGAAAACTGTAAACAGCGTAATAGGAGATATTAGAGATTTAGAGGGACTGAAAAAAGTATTTCATCAGGCAAAGCCTGAAATAGTGTTTCACCTGGCAGCCCAGCCTATTGTAAGAGATTCTTACAAAAATCCGGCGTACACATATGAGACAAATGTTATGGGTACGGTGAATATTTTAGAGTGCGTCCGCACTGCGGACAGCGTAAAATCATTTTTAAATGTAACAACAGATAAGGTATATGAAAACAAGGAGTGGGAGTACGGCTACAGGGAAAATGATCCCTTAGACGGCTATGACCCATACTCTAACAGCAAGTCCTGTTCAGAGCTTATTACTCACAGCTACCAGAAATCCTTTTTTGCAGACGGCGGCTGCGCCATCTCCACTTCCAGGGCGGGAAATGTAATCGGCGGCGGAGATTTTGCCAATGACAGAATTATTCCGGACTGTATTAGAGCGGCCTCCCGGGGCAAAGATATTATTGTGAGAAATCCGTTTTCCACCAGACCTTACCAGCATGTGCTGGAGCCTTTAGCCATGTATTTAACAATAGCTATGAAGCAGTATGAGGACAAAGCTTATGAGGGCTATTACAATGTAGGCCCTGACGACAGGGACTGTATTACTACAGGGCAGCTGGTGGATCTTTTCTGCAGTCAGTGGGGGGAGAACGCTAAGTGGATCAACCAGTATGACGGAGGGCCCCACGAGGCGAATTTCCTGAAGCTGGATTGCTCCAAGGTGAAAAAGGTGTTTGGCTGGCAGCCTAGATACCATGTAAAAGAGGCTGTGGAAAAAACAGTTCAGTGGTCTAAATCATGGCTGGCAGGGGAAGATATGCTGGCGGTGACAGACAGACAAATCAGAGAATTTTTCTCATAGAAAAGGAGGAAAAACATGTTTGACAATATGACAGAGCAGGAGGCCAGACAGCAGATTTTAGAAATGGTTTCCCAGTACTGCGACACATACCACAACAAGAAAAAGGAGTTCCGGCCGGGAGACAGAATTTCCTATGCTTCCCGCGTATATGACCATGAGGAGATGGTAAATCTGGTGGACAGCTCCTTAGAATTCTGGCTGACCTCAGGCAGATATACAGATGAATTTGAAAAAGGTCTTTCAGAGTACCTGGGAGTGAAATACTGCGCCCTTGTTAATTCCGGCTCCTCAGCCAATCTGGTGGCCTTTATGACCTTGACCTCTCCTCTTTTAGGGGACAGACAGGTAAAAAGAGGGGACGAGATTATTACAGTGGCAGCCGGTTTCCCTACAACAGTTACTCCGGTGATTCAGTACGGGGCAGTGCCTGTATTTGTGGACGTAACGATTCCTCAGTACAATATTGACGTGACAAAGCTGGAGGAAGCATATTCTCTTAAGACAAAGGCAGTAATGATCGCCCACACCTTAGGAAATCCATTTGATTTAAAGGCAGTGAAGGAATTTTGCCGTAAACATAATTTATGGCTGGTGGAGGACAACTGCGACGCCTTGGGAAGCCGCTATACCATAGACGGAAATACTAAGTTTACAGGCACCATAGGCGATATAGGCACCTCCAGCTTTTATCCGCCTCACCACATGACAATGGGAGAGGGAGGAGCCGTTTATACAGACAATCCTCTGTTAAATAAAATTATCCGCTCCTTCAGAGACTGGGGCAGAGACTGCGTTTGTCCTTCTGGACGGGATAACCTTTGCGGCCACAGATTTGACAGACAGTACGGGGAGCTGCCTTTAGGATATGACCACAAATATGTGTACTCTCATTTTGGCTATAATTTAAAGGCTACTGATATGCAGGCTGCAGTAGGCTGCGCTCAGTTAAAGAAATTCCCTTCCTTTGTAGAAAGAAGAAAGCATAATTTTGCACGTCTGAAGGCAGGACTGGCAGGAACAGAAGAAAAGCTGATTTTGCCGGAGGCCTGTGAGAATTCAGACCCCAGCTGGTTTGGATTTTTAATTACCTGTAAGGAGGGCACAGACAGAAATAAAGCGGTTCAGTATATAGAAGAAAACGGAATTCAGACCCGTATGCTGTTTGCAGGAAATCTGACAAAGCATCCTTGCTTTGACCAGATGAGGGGAAGTAAGGAAGGATACAGAATCTGCGGAGACCTGAAAAATACAGACAGAATTATGAAAGATACTTTTTGGGTTGGGGTGTACCCTGGGATGACAGATGAGATGATTGATTATATGGCGGAAACCATTAAGAAGGCAGTGCTTATTTAAGGAGACGAGGTTATAAAATGGAAGAAAGTCACGGACTGGAAAAAGTACACCAGGCAAACCTGAAAATATTAAAAGAGGTAGACCGGATCTGCCGGAAATATAAAATCAAATATTTAATGGACGCCGGCACTCTTTTAGGAGCAGTAAGACATAAGGGATTTATTCCCTGGGATGATGATGTGGACATTGCCTTTACCAGGTCAAATTATAAGGCTTTTATGAAAGTGGTGAAAAGAGAGCTGCCGGATACTATGGAGCTGATGGATTATAAGGCATTTCACCGGGGAAAAGGGTTTTATGATTTTACCCCCAGAATTCTTTACCTGCCCAGCAAAAAGCATGAGGACGGGCCGGAAATGGAATATTACGACAACAAGCTGACCCATTTGTGGGTGGATATATTTATATTGGACGAGCTGCCGGACAGAGACTGGGAGGCGGGAATAGTCAGATTCCTCCACAAGGCCATATACGGTATGGCAATGGGCCACAGATACCATTTAGATATGTCCCGCTATCGCGGGGCTGAAAAGCTTATGATCAGCTGCCTTTCTTTTGTGGGAAAGGCGGTGCCTATGAAGTGGCTGAACAAATTTCAGGAAAAGCTGGCGGTTATGTGGGACGGAAAGAAGTGCCGCCGTTTCTATTACAGCAATTACCAGCCTGATTTTTTATATGTAACTGTGGACAGAGAAAGCGTATGCAAATGTACGCTGCTGGAATTTGAAGGCGGATATTACATGGCGCCTGTAGGTTATCATCAGGTGTTAAAGGAGCTTTATGGAGATTATATGAAGCTGCCTCCAGAGGAAAAAAGAGTGCCTTCCCACTCCAGTATGCAGATTAAAATTTACGAGTAACAGCCTATGGGGAAAAAAGTTTCAGTAGTAGTGTCAGTGTACAATGAGGAACAGGCTCTGCCGGAATTTTACAGGGAGGCTGTAAAGGTTCTCAGAGAAATTACATGGGAATATGAGCTGCTTTTTGTCAACGATGGAAGTCAGGATGAAAGTCTTCAGGTTATGAAGGATCTGGCGGCAGAAGATAGTCAGGTGAAAATCATTTCCTTTTCCAGAAATTTTGGGCATGAGGCCGCCATGATTGCAGGGATTGATTACAGCAGCGGGGATGCAGTTATATGCATGGATGCAGATCTGCAGCATCCCCCGGAATGTATTCCGGAAATTTTAGAGCTAATGGACAATGGAACTGACATTGTAAATATGGTGAGAACGAAGAACCAATCTGCAGGGCTGTTGAAAAATATTACTTCAGCCGGCTTTTACTGGTTTATTAATAAAGTGTCAGATGTGAATTTTGAGGCCAACGCCTCTGACTTCTTTGCAGTAAATCACAAAGTAGCCCGGGTATTAAAGGAGAATTACAGGGAAAAGGTGCGCTTTCTCAGAGGTTATGTACAGAATTTGGGATTTCGCGTACACAATCTGAATTATGAGGCCGGAGCCAGGGTGGCGGGACAAAGTAAATACAGTTTAAAAAAGCTGTTTTATTTTGCAGTAAATACAATCCTGTGCTTTTCTAATATGCCTTTAAAGCTGGGAATCTATGCAGGCTTAGGCTCAGGGGCCTTAGGAATCCTGATGATGATTTATACAATTTTCACGTGGGTGCGCGTAGGAGCGCCCTCAGGGTATGCCACTATAGTAGTGCTGATATGCTTTATGTTCTCCGTGTTGTTTTTAATAGTAGGGATTATAGGAGAATATATTGGAATTCTATTCAGCGAGTTAAAGGATCGTCCGATCTACATTGTGGATGAGACAGAAAATATTGACAGAAGATAATATCCAAAATGAGACTATGCATTTTTATCTCTGGGTCGATATATCGACCTGATTTGGTTTCTTTTTCTACTAAACTATATGGTAGAAAGGGAGAGATAAACATGAATGTACGAGAAGCTACAGGTAGACGGATTCAGGAACTTTGCAGAAATAAGCAGATGACAGAGTACATGCTTATTTATCAGTCGGGTATGCCGCCATCGACCTTTAAAAGTATTATGAATGGAAAAAGCAGAAATCCAGGAATAGTAAACATTAAGAAAATAGCTGATGGGTTTGGAATGTCCATCAGAGAGTTTTATGACTCAGATATGTTTGATAATTTAGATCAAGAAGATTAAAAATATTGTTAAGCAAAATGAATTGTCCGCTGTAAAAACGGGCCTGTCAGATTTTATCCAAAGTATATGGAAAAATTTGACAGGCCCGTTTTTTAGATTATTTTTTCATTTCATTTAAATAAGCTGCTGCGTCTTTAAAAAAGCTGTATAAGATCATAAATATAACAATGCCAATAGGAAAGGCGGCAATAATAGAAACTGTCTGCAGATTAGCCATTGAATTTTCTGAAAAGATCAATGCAATAGGCAGCAGCATAAGAAGCACAGACCAGAACAGCTTTACCTTTTTGTCCGGCTCCTGGTCTGAATCTAATTCCTTGTATGAATAGAAGGAGGCAACTAAGGCCAGGGCGTCAAAGGAGGTGGCGTAAAAGGCAATCATAGTGACAGCCAGCAGGATTAAGGCTACCTGGGCAAATGGGAGGGTCTCAAATATAGTGAGAATGGTCTGATACAAATCGCCGGTTGCCTGATAAACCCCCATTAAATCTGCCCTTCCCTTCATTTCTAAAGCCAGTCCATAATTGCCCAGCACAATAAAGGAAGTAAATGTGCCTGATAAGCCCCAGAAATATCCCCCCAGCACAGTCTGGCGCACAGTTCTTCCGCGGCTGATGGAGCCTATGAAAAACGGGGTAGCCACGCACCATACCATCCAATAAGCCCAATAGAAAATAGTCCATGTTTGAGGGAAGGAGGAGGTTCTTAATGCATCTGTCCATGTAGACATAACAATAAAATTCTGGGTCAGGCTGCCTAAAGCAGAAATACCTGTTTCAACAGTGTATTGGGCCTCTCCCCCTCCTATAAAAACATAAAGCAGCAGGGCAAAAAATAAATATGTGCAGGAGGCGGCCAGCCTGGAAATCCCCTTCATTCCAAAATATACAGTAACAGTGTAAGTGACTCCAATAACCGCTAAAATAACAATAGTAAGAAGATTGCTGGTGGAAAAACCAAATACCCGGCTGACAGCCATGGAGAGAAGAGGGGTTGCCAGAGAAAAGGTGGTGGCCGTGCCAGCCAAAAGAGCAAAAACAGCCAGCAGATCAATTAGCTTTCCCAATATACCATCCACATGTTTTCCTAAAAGAGGACGGCAGGCCTCAGAATATTTCTGCTTCTTTCTCTTCCTTACATGAAGCATAAAGCCAAAGGCAACTGCCAGACTGATGTAAAAGCTCCAGGGAATAGGACCCCAGTGAAACAGAGGGTAAACAGAGGACCAGTCCTGCATCCCACCCAAATCTGAAATGCGGGGCTCAGAGGCGTACAGCATCCACTCGCAGATAGAGTAAAATAAAATGTCGGCTGCCAAACCGGCAGTAAACATCATGCTGCCCCATTTAAAAGAAGAATATTCCGGCTTCTCCAAATTTCCCAGACGAATATTTCCAAATCTGGAAAATGCCATATAAAGGGAGCATATAAATACAGCCAGCCCTATAAGCAGATAATAGCTTCCCAGGCGGTCTCCCAGCAAATAGCGGATATTTCCTAAAACATTAGAAGAAGCCTGAGGATTCAGAATAAATAAGGCGCACAATATTAAAATGCTTATAAATGGTATTACAGTGGTGATCCAATCTAGTTGTTTTCTTAACATAAGAGTCTCCCTTTAAAATATTTTGTTCAATAAATGATAAAAATAAAATATATTGAACATACTACCATGGATGGAAGGAGAAAGCAAGGGGAAAATATGAAGAATTTCTGACTTTTTTTGAAAACCCCTATAAAAATCCTAAGACTTTCGATATAATACAATGGTCTAATAGTAAGGAGGAATTACAAATGAAAGTTAAGAGATTTTTAGCCATGTTTGGCTGTGCAGTATTATTAAGCGGATGTACACAAAGTAATATTGTGACTCCAGAGGGAAAGGACGCAGCGCCTGATATGTCCTTAAAAAAAGGCATTGTAATTGACTGGGGCCAGGTACAGGAGGATTTAAATGCTGATTATGTAGGCTCAGAAGACTTTCCTTACGGAAAAGGTATTGAGGTAAACAGCGATGAAGACAGCGCTTACATTATGGTTACAGTAGATGATGAAACCACTGAGGAGGAAGCTTTAGAGTACGCTACTGTTTTAATCGGAGCCTGCAACGATGCAGTTGCAGATCAGGACGCCAACTATGCAATGTCTTCAGACAATTATTACGGCGGATTTGCAGAAACTCACAATATGTGGATTCAGGTTATGCCTGAAAGCACAAAAGAGGATGAGAGTACATGGCTGGTAGATGATGTAATTGTAGCTGGAAACCAGGACCCTGTATCAGCAGAGGGATGGCTTTCTAAAATGAGCATCACTGACTTAAATAAACCAGAGGCTGAAAGCGTCAAGCAGTAGGTGAACCTATGAAAAATTGGAGACGGTGGGCAGTAAACTGCCTGATAGGATTTATGGGGGCTGCAATTCTTCTGGGAGGCGGCGAAAAGAAGGAAGATGCATCTGGAACAGCGCTGCTTCAGGGGAATATGGGCCTGTTTCAGACAGCTGACAATGGAAATGAGGCGGAAGCTGAAAATGTCCAGGAAGAGGAAAAGCTGTTAGGCGGAGCGAATTTAACACTTTTAGCCAACCAAAGCAACAGCCAGATGCTTTCTGCAGTAATACAGACAAAAAACGGCGGGCTGATTGTAGTAGACGGAGGAACTCCCCACGACACAGATCATTTAGTGGAGACCTTAAAGGCCAAGGGCGGTCATGTCAACGCATGGCTGATTACCCATCCTCACATTGACCATGTAGGAGCCTTAAATACAATACTTGCCAGGGAGGAGCAGGGGATTACCATTGAAAACGTCTACTATTCCCTGGGACCTTTAAGCTTTTATAAAAAAACATCTTCAGCCTCAGATGTGGCGGTAGTGGAAAACTTTATGAAAAACCTGGAGGACAAGCTGCCTGCAGAAGCTCTTCACGGGGATATTAAAAAGGATACACAGATTCAGGTAGACGACGTAGTGATTACAGTCCTTAACGAGCACTTTGAGTTTGACACAGACGCTATCAACAATAGCTCTGTGTGCTACATGATTAATGTAAATGGGGTTTATATTGATTTTCTGGGAGATCTGGGCCGTGAAGGCGGGGAAAAGCTGATTAAAACATGGGATACAGATCTTTTGAAATGCGACATAATCCAGATGGCTCACCATGGCCAGGATGGAGTTACAGAGGAAGTATACAAAATATTCCGCCCTAAAATCTGTCTGTGGCCAACGCCTCAGTGGCTGTGGGATAACGACGGCGGCTCGGGTCCGGGAAGCGGCAATTTTGCCACAGAGACTACAAAGCGCTGGATGAATAATCTGGGAGTGAAAAAGCATTATATTATGAAGGACGGAGATCAGGTAATAGAGTAAGCTGACAGTCTTATAAAATAATAGCAGGGCGATGCATAATGCATTGCCCTGTTTTTATAGCCTCTTCTATTAAGAAAACAATACTCTAAATAGAGTGTCTGTAAGAAAAATAGCTATGGCGATCATACCGGCCATCTGCAATGTGTATAAAAAATAATAGCCGGACATAGAGCTGTTTTCCAGAAGCAGATAGTAAACCACACGGTACACTCCTACGCCGGGAACTAAAGGCAGAACTCCCGGCACCAGAAAAATAATTACAGGCGCCTTAAAGAACCGGGCGAAAATCTGAGAAATAACAGATACTGCAAAGGCGGCGGAAAACATGGCAAGCATTTCCTGAACCCCCAGATTCATAAGGCCTAAATACAGCACCCAGCCTAAGGCGCCGGTTATGCTGGAGCAGGCCAGAAACTTTCTGGGAACACAGAAAATAATGCTTAAAGTGATGACGGCAATAAATGCGCCAATAAAGTGTAAGACCATTACACACCTCCTGAAATAGTCCCGCCTAAAAACAGGCCTGCGCCGATTCCAATTGCCAGGGAAGCGGCGATGACAAATGCCTCCACAATTCTGGCTCCCCCTGACATATAGTCTCCGGCTAAAGTATCCCGGATTCCGTTTGTTAATGCCAGTCCCGGCAGCAAAGCCATAATAGAGCCGGCGATTAAAGGCTCTAAAAGCAGATTTGGGAGAAGCAATTTTTGAACCCAGATGCTGGTAAAGGCCATAAAAAAGGAGGCCACCATATTAAAAACAAAACCGTTGACCTGAAGCTTTCTGTTTATCAGCTTGCTGATAATAAAATAAAGGCCGTTCCATGCGGCGGTGGCGCATTCAGGAAAGCCGCCTCCTAATATAAATGTGAAGCTGGAAGCAGTGAGACACATAGACAGAAATGTAATCCAGTCAGGATAGCTGACAGGCTCTAACCGTTTCAGAATATGATAAGTTTCTGCCAGGGAAAGCTTTCCCTGGCAGTATTGTCTGGAAATCTTGTTTACATTTGCAATATTTCCAAGATTCGTCTGTTTTTCTCCCACACGTCTTGTAAGAGTAATGGTTCCTGTCTGCTTATCTTCTAAAGTAATAATAATCCCTGTTGTCACTACAAAGGCCTCGCAGTACTCAAAACCAGAGGTGGAAAGAATCCGCCGGATGGTGTCCTCCACCCGGTAGGTTTCCCCGCCGGACACCAGCATAATCTTTCCCGCCAGGGCCGCCGTATCTGCAAGAAGCCGCCATTCTTCTTCATTGTGAAGCTGAATTGCCATGTGAAAAGCACCTCCTGAAGTTTTGTGGAAAGAAAAAATTAATCCTCAATAGGAAGACCGCTGTGATAGGAATAATTGCCTAACTGCTCCAGCAAAGCGTGAAAATCCTGCTCTTCCATGGGAACGCTGCTTACTAAAATATGATTCAGCAGGTAATAAACAGTGCTGCATTTTTTCAGAGACTGAATAAACAGATCCACAAAGGAGGCGTTGGAGGCCAGGCCCTTATCCCAGGGATTGCACCAGATTTGGTGGTCCAGATTCAAACATTCTCTGGGGTTTTCAACGTGATCTGTGACAATCTTAGTAGACGCAATAGGATTTTTTAAAAATAAGGACTCTACAAATTCTATGCTGTTCTTTTTCCTGCCGGATTTGTCGGCTAAGGTGCGGCAGCCAAAACGGATCGCCAAAATAGAGCGGTAAACCATTCTGGGAGATACCTGAAAGTTATTCTCATGGCTGATGGGATAGTAGGTTTCATTAATGCAGGAGGCCAAAAATCTGGAAACAAACTGCATCTCCAGCCCGTTTAAACAGATGGTGGCAGCCTGATTAAATTCAGAAGGCTTTTTCTTTTTGTACTTGCTGAGAAGAATAGCGTCAATATCATTTTCCAAGGCAGCGTGGAGAGCGTACTGGTGAGTAGTAGGGCTTTTCACATTATAGTGGGTTCTGCCGTAAACATAAGGGTGGCAGATGGAATCGCCGATATAATGGCATAAGAAGCCTGCCAGATAAGACATGGCCTGTTCTCTTTGCTGCTTATATGGAAGCTGGGACATACGGTTCAGATAATTTCTGAAAAAATCATTGACATGATTCTCGTGCATATAAGAGCCTACATTGCGGTAATCCCGGTGGCGCAGAATAGGAATGTTATAAAAAAACATATCCGGCCCCTGAAGACCCAGCTGATACAGCCAGCGGTGCTTGGCAATTATATACTTCAGCTGCTGGTTGGGAAGGCTGTTATATACTTTCATGCCTAAAATATAGTGAGTGGTAAAACCTGGCATAATATTGTCACCTGTTCTTTCATAAAGTTCCGAAATATCAAATTCTAAGTATATATTATCATAATTTTACATAAAATGCGACAGGAAAAGAAATGGAAGAAGTGAGTATGTGATACATAAAATAAATGAAATTGTGTGGGGTCCCTGGCTGTTATTTGCATTTTTAGCCGTAGGATTTTATTACAGCTTCTCGGGCCGGTTTTTCCAGATCAGAAAATTCTGGTACTGGATGGGGCAGACTGTGGGAAGCTTAGGCGGAGGGCAGGACAATGAGGAAACTGTCCGGCGGGAGCAGGCTGGAGAAAAAAAGAAAGTCAGCCAGTTCCAATCAGCCTGCACCGCCCTGGCCGCCACTATAGGAACCGGAAATATTGTGGGAGTAGCCACAGCTTTAACTGCAGGAGGGCCGGGAGCTATATTCTGGATGTGGGTTTCCGCTGTAATCGGAATGATGACTGCCTATTCTGAAACTGTGCTGGGGTTAAAGTATCGGTATAAAAATAAACAGGACCAATGGGTCTGCGGCCCAATGGTATATCTGGATAAAGGGCTTCACATGCCGGTGCTGGGAATATTGTACGCCTTTTTCTGCGTTATGGCCTCTCTGGGAATGGGAAGCATGGTGCAGGCCAATTCCCTGGCAGACACAGCAGGCTACTCTCTGGGAATGCCTGGGCTTGTCTGCGGGGCTCTTGTAACCATTTTAGTATTTCTTGTAATCAGGGGAGGAATCAGCAAAATTTCTCTTGTGGCGGAAAGGCTGATGCCTGTCTCAGCGGGAATTTATTTTATATTTTCCATGATAATCATATTTTCTTATTATCAGCAGATTCCCCAAATGATTGCAGGGATTCTCCGCTCCGCCTTTGATATGTCCGCAGTCTTTGGGGGAACTGCCGGATATTGTATTAACAAAAGCCTGCAGTACGGAATTTCCAGAGGAGTATTTTCAAATGAGGCAGGCCTGGGCACATTAGCCGTGCTGCACGGAGCCGCCGAGGATACTACCCCAAAGAAGCAGGGAATGTGGGCCATGTTTGAGGTGTTTTTTGACACTGTAGTCATCTGCACATTAACAGCTTTTGTTATACTGTTGGCTACAGGAGGCAGGCCGGAAGCTGCAGACGTAGACGGCGCGGCCTTAACAGCTTACTGCTTTTCCATAAAAATGGGAGCAGCAGGAGAATATTTTGTAGCCTTTTCTATGATAGTATTTGCATTTGCCACAATCATTGCCTGGTATTATATGGGAAAACAGGCAGTGTCCTATTTGACGGAGCGGGTTCCAAAAAGCAGAGAAATCGGCGAGAAAATTTATATGTTGTTGTATTTAAACGCAGTCTTTCTGGGGTGTTTAGCCAGACTGGAAACTGTCTGGGAGTTTTCTGACATATGGAACGGGCTGCTGGCGGTGCCTAATCTTATTGGCCTTATGCTGCTGAGAAAACAGGTGGGAGCACTTGACAATTGAGAAAAACTTTTTTATACTCCTGTAAAATGTATACAAAGGTTCCTGAGGATGAAAGAGGAGCTTGGGAAGGAAAATACTGATGATATATGTATGGCTGATTGTAGGATTTGTACTGCTGGTAAAGGGCGCCGATTATTTTGTGGACGGAAGCTCTGCCGCCGCAAAATATCTGCGTGTTCCCAGCGTGATTATAGGGCTGACTATTGTAGCTTTTGGAACCAGCGCACCGGAGGCCGCTGTAAGCATCACTGCGGCAGTAGAAGGAAATAACGGTATTGCAGTGGGCAATGTAATCGGCTCCAATATTTTTAATTTGCTGGTAGTTCTGGGGGTCAGCAGTCTTTTGCTGCCAGTAGCGGCCAATAAAAAAATTTTATATGGGGACTTTGTTTTTTCTATTGTTGTATCTGTAGTTCTTTTGGGGATGATTGCCTTTGACTTAGAGCTGGGAAGAATAGACGGGCTCGTTCTTTTTGGATTTTTCCTGTATTTTCTGTACGCTACCATAAAGACAGCCTTAAAAAACAGGACCAAAGAGGAAAAACGGGAAGAGCTGCTGCCTCCCGGAAAATGTATTTTCTATATTGCCTTAGGCCTGACGGCTATTATTATGGGGGGAAACTTGGTAGTAGACAGCGCCAGCCAGATCGCCGCAGTTTTCGGCATGAGCCAGACCTTAATCGGTTTGACCATAGTAGCCGTGGGAACCTCTCTGCCTGAGCTGGTTACTTCTGCTGTAGCCGCCTGTAAAGGAGAAAGCGGTTTAGCCATGGGCAATGTAATTGGCTCTAATATTTTTAATATTCTGGCTATTTTATCCCTGTCCAGTCTGCTTCATCCTATTACAGTGGAAATAATCAATGTGTATGATATGATTTTCCTGCTGGGAGTCAGCATTCTGGGATGGGTGGTGACATGGACCAAAATGGAAATCGGCAGGATGGAGGGCCTGGCGATGATACTTATTTACTCCGGATATCTGGCATATATTATTATGCGGTAAACTGCAGCTTAGTGATTTTAAAAAGCGGACAGCTTAAAAACGGCTGCTGCCAAAGGATGAGTGAATCCTGGGCAGCAGCCGTTTTTATATTTTTAAAAGGGAGGAGAGCTGATGATTATAAATCAGCTCAAGTATTATGAAAAAAATCTTGTAACCTGCTTGAAACAGCTTTAACTGTTTACATGTTTAGTATAGGAGGAAAACATGAAGAAATCATGTTATTAATATGAAAGGTTTTTAAATGATTTGTGAACAAACCATGAACAGCCTAATGAAAACCTATTAAAACAACTGTAATTAACCCTCAAAGGTTCCCCGCACAAGGGCTTGTCTTCCCCGGACCATACACTGTCCCAGGGCAAATACGCTGTCGATTTCTAAAGAGTCCTTCCGCACTAGAACAAGGTCGCTGTCTGAGCCTAAGGCGATACGTCCTTTTTTACCCAGCTTTAAAAGAGTAGCAGGATTTAAGGTGACAGGCAGCAGGGCTTTTTGAATAGGCAGCCCTTCTGTGAGAACTGCATCCCGGAATTCCCTGTACAAAGAAGAAACCTTTCCCACGCTTAAACCTATTAGCTGGCGGTTGGAGTCAAAAACAGGCAGACTGCCCTGACCGTCTGAAGAAAAGGTAATGTGACTTTCCGGCACTCCCCCATGAAGAGCCATCCGCAGCCCGGCGGAGGCTTTTACTTCGTCCTCCTCCAGATAATCAGGATCAGAGCTGGTAGTCAGGTCAATATAACCGCCCAGGTTTTTCGCGTAGTCTATGCCGTCCTTCATAAGAGCCAGAGAGCGGTTAATATGAGTGGGAAGCATATTGGAAGCGGGAATTTCTGTTTTCTCCAGTACATATCTGAGCCATGAAAGCATACGGGGGCCGTCTCCCATATGAATATTTACAAGACCAGCCTTTCCCGATAAAATGCCGCCTACTCTGGTATCCGCCGCAATGCGGGCAAATTCTTCTTTAGAGGGCTGGGAGGAGCGGTGATCCGACAATGCGATTTCACCTGTTCCAACTATCTTGTCAATAAGAATCAGATCATCCATAATAGAGCCGGTTAAAGTCTTTACAGGAACCTGATAGGAGCCGGTGTAAATATAAGTGGAAATCCCCTCCTCAGAAAGTCCTCTGGCTTTTGCCAGAAGAGAAGCCATGTTTCTGGTAGTCCCGTCAGTGCCCAGGCAGCCTACAACAGTGGTGACGCCTCCCATAGTAATATCAGTAAGGTTAATTTCCGGGGTTCTGGTGTGATAACCGCCCTCCCCGCCCCCTCCTAAAATGTGCACGTGGCTGTCTATAAATCCTGGAAATAAATACATGTCAGAGCCGTCTATTACCTGCACATTATAAGGGGGGAAATCAGGGATACTGTCGCCTATGGAAAGGATGCCGGAGCCGTCAAATAGTACGTCCTTTACTCCCAATGGTTCTGGGGAAAAGGCATCAGCGCCTTTAATTAGAAAAAGCATAGAAATTCCTCCTAAAAATAGCCAAGCTGCAAATTTTTTAATCTGCTGCGCCTGGCTGTGTAATAAATTGTTATAGACTGCTATAGATCGCTGTTAAAATTCTGTTAATAAATTATATCATAAATACATGGTTCTTGCATTATTTTTATGAGAGAACAAAGAATTTATACAGGGAAAAGCGAATTCTTTCGGATATAAAGCAAAATATTCTCCCCCGGACAGGGGCTGCATGTCCCCATCTCAGTAAACCCTAAATGTTTTAATAGTCTCATGGAAGGCTTATTCAGGCTGGAAACCCGGGCGGCTATAGGAAGTCCGTATGTTTCCCCGTAATCTAAAATAGCCGTGCAGGCCTCCAAAGCGTACCCTTTATTTCTGTAGGGAGAAAAAATATGGTAGCTTAGCTCTAAAACAGAATCAAAAGTTTGAAGAGCTGGAAATTGGGCCAAAACCTCCTGGGGAAGATCTGAAAGACCGGCCTTTCCTATAAGCTGTCCTTTCGCTTTTTCAATTACAGCCCAAATTCCATACTCAAAAAATGTATATTGATGTTTGATATATGCAGATAAAGTCTCCTGGGATAAGAAAACAAAGTCTCCAGGTCCTGAATATTCCCCGCCGGGAATATTTTCTGCATCATTTAAGGTAAATTCCCGTATAGTCAAACGTTTGGTGCAGCAGATTTCCCATGGAAGGCCCAGGTGACGGAGAACCACCTTTGTGAGAAAATCCCGGTCCGCCTGCTCTATATTTTCAATTACATAAAAGGCAGGAAAAAGAGACTTGTCAGGATGGTTTTTGTCCCACAATCCTACAACAGCCCTTCCCGCTGCGCTGGCAGCTTGAAGGGCTGTGGAATCATCGGACAGGACGACGGTGTGAGAAACACCGGAAATAGTGATCTGTCGCGTGGTTGTCATAGATTAACATTTCTCCGGTTCTGGGTACACTTCTCCAAAGGTATCTACAGTAACCTTGCTGATCTTCTGCTCCTTCATAGGGCGGTCGTTGTAATCAGTGCGCACGTCGGCGATTTTATTTACTACGTCCATACCTTCAGTTACCTTGCCGAATGCAGCGTATGCTCCGTCTAAATGAGGAGCCGCTTTATGCATAATAAAAAACTGAGAACCGGCGGAATTAGGATGCATGGCTCTTGCCATAGACAAAACTCCTGCGTCGTGTTTCATGGCGTTCATAAAGCCGTTCTGATTAAATTCTCCCTTAATAGAATAGCCTGGGCCTCCCATGCCGTTTCCGTCAGGACAGCCGCCCTGAATCATAAAGCCGCTGATTACCCTGTGGAAAATCAGTCCGTCGTAAAAGCCGCTGTTAATCAGACTGATAAAATTATTTACTGTATTTGGAGCGATTTCCGGATAAAGCTCCGCCTTAATTACGTCTCCATTTTCCATTTCAATAGTTACTACTGGATTCGCCATATTTAAATCTCCTTTTCTGGATGTTTTTTCTGTTTTATTATAAAAAATTTCAGGCTGTTTGTCCAGGCGTTTAGTTTTTTCCAAGGAAAGTGCTTGTATTTTTATTGTTTAGAGTATATAATATATTGTATACAAAAAAATAGAAAAATACAATCGAATCACAGGGGAGTAGAGAATGATAAACCATTTGGGACTAAAGGCCTATGGGAAGATAAATCTGGGACTTGATGTACTGAGAAAAAGAGAAGACGGTTACCATGAAGTGAAAATGATTATGCAGACAGTTGGCATTTTCGATAAAATTGATTTGATTCGGACAGAAGAACCGGGCATTCAGGTGGAAACCAATCTGTATTACCTTCCATGTAATGAAAATAATCTGGTATATAAAGCGGCTAAGCTTTTAATGGATGAGTTTCACATTGAGGAAGGCGTTAAAATTAAACTGAAAAAATTTATACCTGTGGCAGCAGGTATGGCGGGAGGCAGCAGCGACGCGGCTGCTGTTTTAGTGGGAGTAAATAAAATGTTTGGCCTGGGGCTGACGAAAAAAGCTTTGATGGAGCGGGGCGTAAGAATAGGGGCTGACGTACCCTACTGTATTATGAGAGGCACGGCCCTTTCTCAGGGAATTGGGGAGATTCTGACTCCCCTGCCGCCTATGCCTCAGTGTCAGGTGCTGATTGCAAAGCCGGCAATTAATGTTTCCACTAAGTTTGTATATGAAAATCTTCACGCCAATGATTTGAAGAAAGAGGATCATCCTGATATTGACGGAATGGTAGAGGCAATTAAAAGAAAAGATTTATATGGAGTCACCTCCAGATTTGGAAATGTACTGGAAAAAGTGACGGAAAAGGAATATCCGGTGATCAGCCAGATTAAAAGCCAAATGATAAGCCTGGGGGCTGTAAATGCTATGATGAGCGGCAGCGGTCCCACAGTATTTGGCGTATTTACCCGGCCTCAGGCTGCGGAGGAAGCCTATGAGGAGATGCGCTTTGGACAGGGAGCAGATCTGGCAAAACAGGTATATTTGACGAATTTTTACAACTGCAAGGAGGTTTCCAATCATGGAGTATAATTTAAAGGTGACAATGAACGAATATTTGCCCCTGAGAGACGTGGTTTTTAATACATTAAGACAGGCGATTTTAAAAGGCGAGCTGGCTCCAGGGGAAAGACTGATGGAGATTCAGCTGGCAGACAGGCTGGGGGTAAGCAGAACTCCTATTAGAGAGGCTATTAGAAAGCTGGAGCTGGAAGGCCTTGTGCTGATGATCCCCAGAAAAGGCGCGGAGGTGGCAAAGATTTCAGAGAAAAGTCTGAGAGATGTGCTGGAGGTAAGACGAGCCCTGGAGGTGCTGGCTGTGGAGTTGGCATGTCAGAGAATGACAGAGGAAGATATTAAGAAATTGGAAAGCGCTCAGGAGGACTTTAAGGCCGCTGTGGACAAAGGGGAGGCTATGGCCATTGCGGAGACGGACGAGCATTATCACGATATTATATATAACGGAACTGGCAACGTGCGCCTGATTCAGCTTTTAAATAACCTGCGCGAGCAAATGTACCGCTACCGTTTAGAGTATATTAAGGAAGCAGACAAAAGACAGATTCTCCTTATAGAGCACGAGCACATTCTCAAGGGATTAAAAGAGCGGAAAATGGATGAAGTGAAGGAAGCTATGCGGGAGCATATTGATAACCAGGAGATTACAGTTTCCAGAAATATTAAAGAAAGGGACGTTTAATGACATTTAAAGAAAAATATTTGGCAGGAGAAATTCCCTTTGAGGAAATTGATACATATATTACACAGTGGAACAACAGTGATGATGAAAGAAGGCTGGCAGTTTTTTTAGGCCTTTCTTCAGAGGAAGAGGATATTTGGATTGACGACAGCGACGAGGCCTTAAAAGATTTGCTGGACAGTCAAAAGTAAATATGTAAGGCGGCTTATTGAAAAAGCTCCGCCAATTTAAAACGTCCTTTGGGACGAAGTTTATGTTCCGGCTTCTGAAGGCGCAGATAATCTTCATGTTCCAGCGCAGATTCTAACTGCTCTTTAGAGGAGTCAGGCACTACTGCAGATACAGGATCAACAAAACACAGAGAAGGATAGAGGACACACCACCAGTTGTGTCCTTTTCCATTGCCTATAGTAACCCGGACTGCATCATAGGTGCCGCAGGGAAATACCATATCGCCGTAGGCCTTTTGAGGAAAATAATCAGAGACAATATCTAACTGAGCAGTATAGCCGTAGCCTTTTTCCTGCATAAAGGTTTCCGCCTGGCTCTCCAGAAAGTCTTTGCGCTCTGTTAAGTAGGCGCAAAGCTCCGCCTTGCCGGAGGGAGAGGGAAAGTCCTGCTGAATCAGATGAAGAAGATAAGAGCGGACTTCTAGCTTTAATTCCTGATCCTCTTTGCTGTTGCTGTTGGCTAAAATATGGAAGCGGAGAATAGAAGGCGCCAGACGAAGAGCCAGAGCCTCGTCCGCCTGCCGGCGCCCGGTTCCGTATGTAAGGCCGGCAATAAGAAAACAGGAAAGTGATAAAACAAGATATAATTTACGATTCATATAAATTTGCTCCTTTACTTTTTTTATTTCACTCGTTCCTCGTTTCATAAAAACTACGGGAACCCCAAACTTCGCTATGGCGAACTTTGGGTAGCAAATAGTTTCGCGCTTTGGCGCTCAACTATTTTTTGTTGAAAATGTTTAATTTTGGGTTTCTAATTGTAATTGTAACCAGGTGTGCTATAATATAGACACTTCTAGGAAAAGAAATTGGAGGATAAAGAATTATGGACAGACAGACAGTGGCAGTGATTTTTGGAGGACAGTCATCAGAGCATGTAGTGTCCTGTATGTCAGTGCTGAATGTTGCAAACCACGTTGATAAAGAAAAATATAATATATTGTTAATAGGAATTACAGAAGAGGGCCGGTGGGTAAAGGCGGATTCTATAGAAAGTATTGAAAATGGCGCCTGGAGAGAAAGCAAGGCCCAGGCCTTTATTTCTCCTGACGCCACAGAACAGTGCGCGTTGATTTTAGAAAA
The DNA here is from genome assembly GCF_900240245.1 of Lachnoclostridium edouardi. Classification (GTDB taxonomy): domain Bacteria; phylum Bacillota; class Clostridia; order Lachnospirales; family Lachnospiraceae; genus Lachnoclostridium_A; species Lachnoclostridium_A edouardi. The sequence goes on along the minus strand of NZ_OESQ01000001.1, from coordinate 1,376,864 downwards.
CGGAGCATGGGAGAAAGTAAAGATCCACGTAGCCTTTCCAGTGCTTCACGGCTTATTTGGGGAGGACGGAACGATTCAGGGGCTTTTAGAGCTGGCCAGAATCCCTTATGTAGGCTGCGGTGTTCTTTCCTCTGCTGTTTCCATGGATAAATTATATACAAAAATTATTGTAGATGATTTAGGGGTGAAGCAGGCGGATTATGTGGCTGTGAGAAGACATGAGGTGGAAACTGCTATGGACCAGGCGGTAGAAAGGGTGGAAGCAAAGTTTTCTTACCCTGTATTTGTAAAGCCGTCTAATGCAGGCTCCTCCAGAGGAGTTGGAAAGGCGGATGACAGGGAAGAATTAAAGGCGGCTTTGACAGAGGCGGCTCGCCATGACTCTAAAATTCTGGTGGAAGAGACAATTATAGGAAGAGAGATAGAATGCGCTGTTTTCGGCGGCAAAGACGCAGAAGTAAAGGCCTCAGGAGTAGGGGAGATTCTGGCTGCAGCAGACTTTTACGACTTTGACGCCAAATATTACAACGCAGAGTCTAAAACAGTAGTGAACCCGGAACTTCCAGGAAATGCCACAGAAGAGGTCAGAAACGCGGCGGTCAGAATTTTCAAAGCTGTAGACGGCTTCGGCTTATCCAGAGTAGACTTTTTTGTAAAGGAAAACGGGCAGATTGTATTTAATGAGATCAACACTATGCCCGGCTTTACCGCCATCAGCATGTATCCTATGCTGTGGGAGGCTGCCGGAATGGATAAGGCCAAATTGGTTCAGGGATTAATAGATCTGGCTATGCACAGGTATGACAAATAAGGAGAACAAGTAATATGGACAGAAATGCGCCTGTGGGAGTTTTTGATTCCGGAATCGGAGGCCTGACTGTAGTCAGGGAAATTATGCGCCAGCTGCCGGACGAGAGGGTAGTATATTTTGGAGATACAGCCAGACTGCCCTACGGAAACAAGTCAAAGGAAAACATTATCCGGTTTTCTAGGCAGATTATCCGTTTTCTGAAAACCCAGAACGTAAAGGCGATTGTGATTGCCTGCAATACAGCCAGCGCTTATGCCCTGGAGACAGTGAAAAACGAGGTGGATATTCCTATTATTGGGGTAATAAACGCCGGCGCCAGAACGGCGGTGCAGTCTACTGCCAGCGGGAAAATAGGAGTTATTGGCACAGAAGGCACTATTCACAGCGGTATTTATACTCAGGTAATCAGAAAATTAGATCCTAAAATTCAGGTTTTTGGAAAAGCCTGCCCTTTGTTTGTGCCCCTGGTGGAGGAAGGTTTATTTCACGATTCTGTGACAGATGAAATTGCCTCCAGATATGTATCAGAATTAAAAGCTAAATATGTGGATACCTTAGTCTTAGGCTGCACTCATTATCCTTTAATCAGGTCCACCTTAGGCCGGATTATGGGGGAAGGCGTAGTTTTAGTAAACCCTGCATATGAGACGGCCATTGAATTAAAGACCTTGTTAAAGGAACATGGCCTGGATTGTGAAAAGGGCGTAAAGGAGCAGGAAAAATTTCAATTTTTTGTCAGCGATCTGGCGGAAAAATTTACAAGCTTTGCTGCCTCCATTCTTCCAAATCAGGTGGGAGAGGTAAGGAAAATAGATATAGAGGAGTTTTAATATATGACGAAAGACGTGCTTATCAGCATCAGCGGCGTGCAGCTGCTGGAGGGAGATACAAATGATGTAGAGCTGATTACAGCAGGAGATTATTACAATAAAAATGGAAAGCACTATATCAGATATGAGGAGATTCAGGAAGGCGGGGAGGATGTTATTCAAAATACTATTAAAATCCACTCCGGCGGTTTGGATATTATAAAAAAAGGCAGTATTCAGGTACATATGGCCTTTGAAAAAAATAAAAAGAACACTTCCTGTTATATGACGCCTTTTGGGGAGATGCTTGTGGAAATCAGTACAAACGATATTGTGGTAGATGAGCAGGAGGATAACTTAAAGGTGACAGTAGACTATTCTCTGGATGTAAATTATGAGCACATGGCTAACTGCAATATTGTAGTGGATGTGCGCCCAAGAGCCGGGGCGGCTCTTCACCTTCAGTCATAAAAAAATATAATTAAAAAAGGCGGGGCCTAAAATAATCAAAGGGATTCACTGAACTGATTATTTTAGGCCTTTTTTATTTCAATAAATATTCCATAAAACTAAGGAAAAATTTTAGTTAATAGGCATTTGCTCATTAATGAGAGAGCGGATGGCTTCTGTTTTAGACTTAATTAAGTGGTTAGTAATAGATTCTGCAGCCTCCTCTTTTTTGCCCTGGAGAATCAAATCCATTAAAACAAGATGCTCTTTGGCCGCTTCTATATGCCTCTGCCAAATATTCTTCCCGGCTAAAATCCGGATTCTGTTGTTCTGGTCATAAATGTGAATCAGACTCTCATTGAGAAACTTGTTGGAGCAGGCGCTTGATATCAGCCGGTGAAGGGTGTCGTCCAGACGGCAGAAGTCGGCGTAAAACTCTTCTCCGGGAACAAGGTGTTCAGTCTGAGAATAAATTTCCCGTATTTTATGTAAATTTATAAATTCCATATAGTGATGAATAATATAAGGCTCTAAAAGCAGCCTGGCTTCAAATGTCATATTGACCTCGTTGAGAGAAAGGGCGGTGACAACCACTCCCTTTTTAGGGATGATCTGCACAAATCCCTCCTGCTCTAATTTATTTAAGGCTTCCCTGATAGGCGTGCGGCTGGCGTCGATTTCCTGCATCAAAAATGCCTCGCTTAAAAAGGTGTTGGGGCGGTATTCGCAGGTGATAATTTTACCTTTAATCACCTCATATGCAATATTCTTTAAATTCATGTCCATAACCAGTATGTCCCCTCCCCTTACTGAAGCTTTCTGCACTTAATACTGATGGTATTGTAACATATTCAATTTTCTAATTCAACAAAAGGCGACAACATATGCATATTTCATATTCATCTTGTATACAAGATGAATGCTTTTACATAAGAATGGCCGTCTTTTATAATAAAAATATACAAAATATCTAGCAGATGGGCAGAGGATATTTATAAAGAAAAAAGAGAGGGAGAAAAAAAGAGATGATGAAGAAGAAATATTGTGCAGTATTAACAGCAGCGCTGATTCTTACAGCAGGACTTTCAGGATGCGGAAAAAGCGGACAGCAGGGAGGAGATGGAGGACAGGCAGCAAATACAACGTCTGAATCCATTACTTTAACATTTGGACATGGGCAGGCAGAGGGCCATCCATATCAGCTGGCGGCTTTATATTTTAAAGACCTGGTGGAGGAAGAAAGCGGCGGTCAGATTACTGTAGATGTACAGCCTAACGGAGCTTTAGGAGACGAAAGAGAAATGGCGGAAGGCCTTCAGATGGGAACTATTGATATTTCTGTTGCCGTTGCAGCAGCTTTAAGCGGCTTTGATCAGAGCATGGACGTATTTAACCTGCCTTATTTATTTGACAGCAGAGAGCAGGCGTTCCAGGTGTTAGACAGTGAAGTAGGCCAGGATATTTTTAAGAACCTGGAAAGCTCAGGAATTAAAACCTTCGGTACATTTGACTTAGGCTTCCGCAGCATGACCAACTCTAAGCTGCCTATTACAACCCCAGAGGACTGTAAGGGATTAAGAGTGAGAACTCTGGAAAGCTCTGTATGTGTAGACGCTCTTGGAGAGCTGGGAATGGACGCTGTTGCTATGAGCTTTTCCGAGCTGTTTACAGCCCTTCAGACAGGAGCTGTAGACGGACAGGAGAATCCTTTATTTACAATTTACAACTCTCGTTTCTATGAGGTTCAGAAATACTTATCTCTGACAGAGCATTTTTATCCAGTATGCCCTGTAATGGTAAGTGAAATTACATGGAATAAGCTGTCAGCAGAGCAGCAGGCGCTGGTTGCAGACGCTTTAGAGAAAACAGTGGCTTACGAAAGAGAGTTAAGCGGTCAGGAGCTGGACAAAATGCTGGAGGGCTGCAAGGAAAACGGCATGGAAGTAAATGAGGTGGATAAGGCGTTATTTATTGAGGCTACAAAACCAGTTTATGATAAGTACCAGGCAGAATTTGGCGACATTGTAGAAAAGATTCAGGGTGCTAAGGCAGAGTAATCAGGAGGAATAAAGGTATATGAAACAGGGAATTAAGGCAGTAGACAAAGGGGTAAACGGGCTTTTAGCCTTTGTAGCCATTGTTATGCTGACAGTAATGTCTGTCGTAGTATTTGCCCAGGTGGTTTTCAGGCTGGCTCATGCTTCTATTCCGTGGAGCGAGGAAGTATCAAAATATCTTTTAATCTGGTGTACTTTTCTTGGCGCGGCGCTCTGCATAAGAAAAGGTTCCATGGTAGGACTGGAAATATTATATATGGTTGTGCCTAAAAATGTTGGAAAAATATGTTCTTTACTTGTAAATGTTATTACAGTGATCTTTTTATGTGTAATTATTAAAATCGGCTTTCAGACCTGCGCTCAGGTCTGGAGGCAGACTACGCCGGTACTGAAAATGCCTATGGGGCTGATGTACGCGGCCATTCCTGTAGGAGCAGTATTTATGCTGTTTAATACAGTTTTAATGGTATATTATCTTTTTGCAGGGGAGGGTGAGAAATAATGACGGCAGTATTATTTATCAGCATGGTTGTGCTGCTGATTATTGGTCTTCCTATTGCGTTTGTGCTGGGGGCCTCATCAACATTAGCCTTAATGGCAGGAGACGTAAATCTTTCTGTAGTAATTCAGAGAATGTTTGCAGGCAGCGGCAGCTTTACTCTTTTGGCAATTCCGTTTTTCGTGCTGGCAGGCAACCTGATGAGCTCCGGCGGTATCTCAAGACGTCTGGTAAACTTGTGCAACAGCTTATTTGGCCATATTTCCGGCGGACTGGCAATGGTAGCGGTAGTGACCTGTGCATTCTTTGCGGCGATTTCCGGCTCCAGCGCCGCAACTGCAGCGGCAGTAGGCGCAATTATTATTCCGGAAATGTTGAAAAACAGATATGACAAAAATTTTGCGGCGGCTACAATCGCCTCCTCAGCAGAGCTGGGAGTAATTATCCCTCCCAGCATTGGCTTAATTCAGTACGGAGTAGCTACAGAAACTTCTATCAGCGACTTGTTTATGGCAGGATTTATACCTGGAATTTTCATCTGTGTCACTCTTTGTATTGTTGCCCACATACTTACAAAAAAACAGGGCTTTGTGCCTTCAGAGAAAAAGTCGGCAAAAGAAAGAATCAGTGCATTTAAAGACGCGATTTTAGCGTTGCTTATGCCGGTAATTATTCTGGGAGGTATTTACACAGGATTTTTCACACCTACAGAGGCGGCGGTAGTATCTGTATTTTACGGTCTGATTGTAGGAATCTTTATTTACAGAGAAATTAAGCTGGCAGATTTAAAGGGAATCCTTTTAAATTCAGTGCTGACAATGTCTACAGTTTTAATGATTATGGCTGCATCTAATGCGTTTGGCTGGGTGCTGACAAAGGAACAGGTCCCTCAGGCTGTGGCTCAGGCCTTCTTAGGCATGTCCTCCAGCAAAATTGTATTCCTTTTGTTAGTAAACGTTATGCTTTTAATTGTAGGTATGTTCTGTGAAGCAGGAGCTGCCATGGTTATTCTGGCTCCTTTGCTGGCTCCGGTAGCCTCCACCTTAGGCATAGATATGGTGCACTTTGGTATTATTATGATGACAAACCTGGCTATCGGTATGGTAACTCCGCCGGTAGGAGTAAACCTTTATGTGGTTTGCGACAGCGCCAAGGTAAAAATTGAAGGCATGTTAAAGTACTTAGTGATTTATTTTGGAGTACTGATTCTGGACCTTATGATTATTACATTTGCCCCTCCAATGTCCCTCACTCTTCCTAATTTATTAAAGTAGTGAAGTTTAAGGCGTGAATATGGAGGTAAATAAATGAAAATTACAGATATTAAAACAATTAGCTTAAAATTTCCTTATGAAAAATTTATTGCCGACGGTTTAAGCTGCTGCTACGGAAGAGGAGCGTTTTTAATCCTGGTGGAAACAGATGAAGGGCTGACAGGCATTGGAGAATCCGCTACCTTTGGGGCTTCCCCAAAGGCTATGGCGGAGGTGGTGAAAAGCCAGCTGAAGCCTTTACTTATAGGGGAAAATCCCTTAGACACAGAGAGACTGTGGGAAAAAATGCTGTGGAACAACTGGGCCAACGGCAGGCGTGGAATCGTTATGGGAGCTGCCAGCGGCATCGATATCGCCTTGTGGGATATTGTAGGAAAAGCTTCTGGTATGCCTTTGTACAGACTGTTCGGCGCCAACAGAAATAAGGTGTCAGGCTATGCCAGCGCCGGATTTTATGGACAGGACAAAACAGAGGACGACTTAAAAAGAGAAATGGAAGGCTATCTGGAAAAGGGCTACAGCGCATTTAAAATGAAGGTGGGCAGATCCAGAAAGAATTTCAGAATGCCTTTGCAGTATATGAGAAACGGCAGCTTTACCATCTCCCAGGAGGAGGATATGAAGCGGGTGGAGCTGGTGAGAAACACAGTGGGAAAAGACAAAACCTTGATGTTGGATATGAACTGTACATGGACAGTGGAGGATGTGCTGGCTGCAGAAGCAGATCTGGACAGGCTGGGGATTTTCTGGATAGAAGAGCCGGCAAGAACAGATGATGTGGAAGGCTACGTGAAAATGACTGCCCGGCTGAAAAATATTCTGGTGGCAGGCTGCGAGTCAGAGCAGGGGTTGGCCAGATATAAGGAGCTGCTTTCCATGAAAGCTTTAGATGTGGTTCAGGCAAACCTGGGGTGGAGCGGAGGCTTTACTGAGTGCAGAAGAATCGCGGCTCTCACTATGGCCTACAATAAGTTGTTTACCCCCCACACCTTCTTCTCGGCAGTGCTGACCGCGGCTAATATTCACTTTGCAGCCTCCCTGCCTAACGTGCCGTTTATTGAATCAGAAGAAAACTTTAATCCTTTAAGAACAGAGCTTTTGAAGAATCCTTTAGAGCACGATAAGGAGATGAGCTATCTGGTTCCTGAAGGCCCGGGCCTTGGAATTGAGCTGAACTGGGATGTTGTTGAGAAATATTCTGAATAGTTTCTTCCTTATATATAGTACATAAAAATATATAATATATAAAAAAGTCTGGTACCACATACCAGACTTTTTTGTGGTTTTATTTATTTTTCTTAAATCTTGCAAAAAATCCTTTTTTCTTTGGCGGGGTCTGAATGGTGCCGCCTCTTACGCTTTTAATCTCTGTTATGTAGATTCCGCTGACAACTACTTTAACCTCAGACTTTACAGGAAGGGCTTCAAATACCTTTGCATCAGCCATGAGAGTCATAAACTTAGGTCCTACTTTTGCTTTTACTACCGGTACTTTAGAACGGCGCAGATACTTGGGAGTCTGCTCGTAAACTATCTTTGGAAGTCCGGCTTCTTTCAGGCGCAGTTTCTTTTTATCAATAATCAGCATGGACACAGTCTGGGCAGCGGCTTCAATGGCGGCCTGCTGTTCCATCTGGCGTTTTTCCATCTTTCGGCCTAAAAAATAAAGTACTACTAATGCGATTAACACAAGTACCATAATAACCAGTACTACATCTAAAAATGTGTTCAGCATGGGGATTACCTCCGGGTTCGTTATTCTGTTCATATTTTATAGGACAAACCTATCTGGGATAGTATACCATTTTTTGACGAAAAGTGCAAGTAAAAAATCCTTGACACCTTGACAACCCTATGATAATATGTAATGTGCACTATTGTGGAGGCATGTGCCTTTTGGGCACACTATGTCTATAGATAGAAAAAGAAAACAGGGGTGAAACGTCAATGGAAAAAAGCAGAATGCGTCCGGTCCATGCAGGGAAAAGCCTTAGAATGAGTTTTTCAAGGCAAAAAGAAGTTCTTGATATGCCTAACCTGATTGAGATTCAGAAGGATTCCTACCAGTGGTTCCTTGATGAGGGATTGAAAGAGGTTTTCGATGATATCTCTCCAATCGCTGATTTTGCAGGACATTTAAGTTTGGAATTTGTAGACTTTACATTGTGTAGAGACGATATCAAATATACAATCGAAGAATGCAAGGAGCGGGATGCTACTTATGCAGCGCCTTTAAAAGTAAAGGTGAGACTCTGCAATAAAGATAAAGATGAAATCAATGAACATGAGATCTTCATGGGTGACTTACCGCTTATGACGGATACTGGCTCTTTTGTCATTAACGGCGCTGAACGAGTAATCGTCAGCCAGCTGGTACGTTCCCCAGGCATCTACTATGGCATTGGCCATGATAAAATCGGTAAAGAATTGTATTCCTGCACTGTAATTCCAAACAGAGGAGCATGGCTGGAGTACGAGACAGATTCCAATGATATTTTTTATGTGCGTGTAGACAGAACCAGAAAAGTACCGGTGACAGTGCTGATTCGTGCCTTAGGATATGGCACAAACGCAGAGATTATTGATCTGTTCGGCGAGGAGCCTAAGCTTTTGGCCAGCTTTGGAAAGGACACATCTGACAATTATCAGGATGGTCTTTTAGAGCTGTACAAAAAGATTCGTCCAGGCGAGCCTTTATCCGTTGATAGTGCAGAGAGCTTACTGAACAGTATGTTCTTTGATCCCAGAAGATACGACTTGGCGAAAGTCGGCAGATATAAATTTAATAAAAAGCTTCACTTGAAAAACAGAATCGCCGGTCATGTTCTGGCTGAGGACGTAGTAGACGAGTCCACAGGCGAGATCGTTGCAGAAAAGGGCACATCTGTAGATAAGGAGCTGGCTTCTGCAATTCAGAACGCAGGCGTTGCCCACGTTTGGATTCAGGGCGTTACAAGAAACCAGAAAGTGCTTTCCAACATGATGGTAGATCTGTCTGCTTATGTGGACTTTGATCCGGAGGAAGTTGGTGTTACAGAGTTAGTATTCTATCCAGTGCTTCAAACTATTCTGTCAGAATGTGGAAGCCAGGAAGAGATCAAGGAAGCGATTCACAAAAATATTCACGAGTTAATTCCAAAGCATATTACAAAGGAAGACATTATTGCTTCTATTAACTACAATATGCATCTGGAGGAGGAAGTGGGAACGGCTGACGATATTGACCACTTGGGAAACAGACGTATCCGCGCCGTAGGCGAGCTGCTTCAGAACCAGTACCGCATCGGACTTTCCAGAATGGAACGTGTAGTTCGTGAGAGAATGACGACACAGGATATGGAGGGCATTACTCCTCAGTCCTTAATTAATATTAAGCCTGTAACAGCTGCAGTAAAAGAGTTCTTTGGAAGCTCCCAGCTGTCACAGTTTATGGATCAGAACAATCCTCTGGCAGAGCTGACTCACAAGAGACGTCTTTCTGCATTAGGTCCAGGCGGTCTGTCCAGAGACAGAGCCGGATTTGAGGTCCGCGACGTTCACTATACTCATTACGGACGTATGTGTCCTATTGAGACGCCTGAAGGTCCTAACATTGGTCTGATTAACTCCCTGGCAACATATGCAAGGGTAAATGAATACGGATTTATCGAGGCTCCTTACCGTATGGTAGACAAGACGGACCCGGCAAATCCAAGAGTTACAGATGAGGTTGTTTATCTGACTGCAGACGAGGAGGATAACTTTATTGTAGCTCAGGCTAACGAGCCTTTAGATGAAAACGGCTACTTTATTCACAACAATGTATCTGGACGTTTCCGTGAGGAGACATCTGAGTTCCAGAAGAGAAATATAGACCTGATGGACGTATCTCCTAAGATGGTATTCTCAGTAGCTACTTCCATGATTCCTTTCCTGGAGAACGACGACGCCAACCGCGCCCTGATGGGCTCCAACATGCAGCGTCAGGCAGTGCCGCTTCTGATGACAGAGGCTCCTGTAGTGGGAACTGGAATTGAATCTAAGGCCGCAGTAGACTCAGGCGTATGCGTGGTGGCAAAGAATGCAGGCGTAGTTGAGCGTTCTGCCTCCAACGAGATTATTATTAAAAGAGACAGCGACGGAAACAGAGACGTGTACCGTCTGATTAAGTTTTCCAGAAGCAACCAGAGCAACTGCTACAATCAGAAGCCTATTGTTTTCAAGGGAAATCACGTTCAGGCAGGGGAAGTAATCGCCGACGGCCCGTCTACACAAAACGGAGAGATTGCTCTTGGAAAGAATCCTCTTATTGGATTTATGACCTGGGAGGGTTACAACTACGAGGACGCGGTTCTGTTAAGTGAAAGACTGGTTCAGGAAGACGTATATACATCTGTTCATATTGAAGAGTATGAGGCTGAGGCCCGCGATACAAAATTAGGACCGGAAGAAATCACAAGAGATGTTCCAGGCGTAGGCGAGGACGCTTTAAAGGATTTGGATGAAAGAGGTATTATCCGCATCGGAGCAGAGGTTCGCGCCGGAGATATTCTGGTGGGCAAGGTTACTCCAAAGGGAGAGACTGAGCTGACAGCAGAAGAAAGACTGCTTAGAGCCATCTTTGGCGAGAAGGCCAGAGAGGTTCGTGATACTTCTTTAAAGGTGCCTCACGGCGCATACGGTATTATTGTGGACGCTAAGGTGTTTACAAGAGAAAACGGCGACGAGCTGTCACCTGGAGTAAACGAGACAGTGCGCATTTACATTGCCCAGAAGAGAAAGATTTCTGTAGGTGATAAAATGGCCGGCCGTCACGGAAACAAGGGTGTTGTTTCCCGCGTGCTTCCAGTAGAAGATATGCCGTTCCTGCCAAATGGACGTCCTTTGGACATTGTGCTGAATCCTTTGGGCGTGCCTTCACGTATGAATATTGGTCAGGTTTTGGAGATTCATTTAAGCCTGGCTGCAAAAGCTCTTGGATTTAACATTGCCACACCTGTCTTTGACGGGGCAAACGAGATTGACATTATGGATACTCTGGATGTGGCCAATGATTATGTTAATTCTACCTGGGAAGAATTCCAGGATAAATATAAAGATACTTTAAAACCAGAAGTTATGGAGTATTTGGAAGAGCATTTAGACCACAGACAGCTGTGGAAAGGAGTTCCTCTTTCCAGAGACGGTAAGGTTCGTTTAAGAGACGGACGTACAGGAGAGTACTTTGACAGCCCTGTTACCATTGGACACATGCATTACCTGAAGCTTCATCACCTGGTTGACGATAAGATTCACGCTCGTTCTACAGGCCCATACTCACTTGTTACACAGCAGCCATTAGGAGGTAAAGCTCAGTTTGGCGGCCAGCGTTTCGGAGAGATGGAGGTTTGGGCTTTGGAGGCATATGGCGCTTCCTACACTCTGCAGGAAATCCTTACAGTAAAATCTGACGACGTAGTAGGACGTGTGAAGACTTACGAGGCTATTATCAAAGGTGAAAATATCCCTGAGCCAGGTATTCCGGAGTCCTTTAAGGTACTTCTGAAAGAGCTGCAGTCTCTGGGACTTGACGTTAGAGTTTTAAGAGACGATAACACAGAAGTAGAGCTGACAGAGAATATTGACTACGGCGATACTGACCTGCGTTCCATCATAGAAGGCGACAGACACTACAATCAGGAAGAATCCTATGGCTCCTACGGATATCAGGAGCAGGAATTTAAGGGTGACGAGCTGGTGGATGTGGAAAGCGACGATTTCGCTGACGATGCCTTTGAAACAGATGACGATGAGGCTTTTGAAGACGAAGAATAAGTAGAAGGGAGTATCATACATGCCTGAGACAAATGAAACTTATCAGCCATTGACATTTGACGCCATTAAGATTGGTCTGGCTTCCCCGGAAAAGATTCTGGAGTGGTCCCACGGCGAGGTAAAGAAGCCGGAGACAATTAACTACAGAACATTAAAACCAGAAAAAGACGGTTTGTTCTGTGAGAAAATTTTCGGACCGACAAAGGACTGGGAATGTCATTGCGGAAAATATAAAAAGATCAGATATAAAGGTGTGATCTGCGACAGGTGTGGCGTGGAAGTGACTAAAGCCAGCGTCCGCCGCGAACGTGTGGGACATATTAAACTGGCTGCTCCTGTGTCTCATATCTGGTACTTTAAAGGTATTCCAAGCCGTATGGGCCTGATTCTGGACATTTCGCCCAGAACTCTGGAGAAGGTTCTGTATTTTGCTTCCTATATTGTGCTGGATGCAGGTCAGACTGCTCTTCAGTACAAACAGGTGTTGTCTGAAAAGGAATACCGTGATGAAATAGAGAAATATGGAAGCGGCGCTTTCCGTGTGGGAATGGGCGCTGAGGCAATTCAGGAGCTTTTGCAGGCCATTGACCTGGAAAAGGATTCTGAAGAGCTTAGAAAAGGTTTAAAAGAAGCTACAGGGCAGAAGAGAGCCAGAATTATTAAAAGACTGGAGGTTGTGGAGGCATTCCGCAACTCCGGCAACCGTCCGGAATGGATGATTATGAACGTGATTCCTGTTATTCCTCCGGATATCCGCCCTATGGTACAGCTGGACGGCGGCCGTTTTGCTACTTCTGACCTGAATGATCTGTACAGAAGAATTATTAACCGCAACAACCGTCTGGCCAGACTGCTGGAGCTGGGAGCTCCTGATATTATTGTCCGCAATGAGAAACGTATGCTGCAGGAGGCTGTAGACGCTCTCATTGACAACGGAAGAAGAGGAAGACCTGTAACCGGACCTGGAAACAGAGCTTTAAAATCTCTTTCTGATATGCTGAAAGGTAAACAGGGACGTTTCCGTCAGAACCTGTTGGGAAAACGTGTAGACTATTCAGGACGTTCAGTTATTGTAGTCGGACCGGAGTTAAAGATTTACCAGTGCGGTCTGCCTAAGGAGATGGCTATTGAGCTGTTTAAGCCTTTTGTTATGAAAGAGCTGGTTTCCAACGGTACGGCTCACAACATTAAAAACGCTAAGAAAATGGTAGAAAGACTTCAGTCTGAGGTTTGGGATGTGCTGGAGGATGTTATTAAAGAGCATCCAGTTATGTTAAACCGCGCTCCTACTTTGCACAGACTGGGTATCCAGGCTTTTGAGCCAATCTTAGTAGAAGGTAAGGCTATTAAGCTCCATCCTCTTGTTTGTACTGCTTTTAACGCTGACTTTGACGGCGACCAGATGGCTGTTCATCTGCCTTTGTCTGTAGAGGCTCAGGCTGAGTGCCGCTTTTTGCTGCTGTCCCCTAACAACCTGTTAAAGCCTTCAGACGGCGGCCCTGTGGCTGTTCCTTCTCAGGATATGGTACTTGGAATTTACTATCTGACTCAGGAAAGACCGGGAGCCAAGGGAGAAGGAAAGTGCTTTAAGAGCGTAAATGAAGCTATTTTAGCTTATGAAAACGGCGTGGTTACATTACATTCCAGAGTTAAGGTAAGAGTAGAAAGACCTATGGCAGACGGAACTGTACACAGCGCCGTGGTAGAGTCTACTGTGGGACGTTTCATTTTCAATGAGATTATTCCTCAGGATCTGGGATTTGTAGACAGAACCATTGAAGGCAACGAGTTAAAGCCGGAAGTGGATTTCCACGTTGGAAAGAAGCAGTTAAAACAGATTCTGGAAAAGGTTATTAATGTTCACGGAGCTACACAGACAGCTGTAACCTTGGACGATATTAAGGCTATTGGATATAAATATTCTACAAGAGCAGCCATGACAGTTTCTATTTCCGACATGACTGTGCCTGAAAGCAAGCCTAAGCTGATTGCAGACGCTCAGGCCACTGTAGACAGAATTGCTAAAAACTTCCGCCGCGGTCTTATTACAGAGGAAGAGCGTTATAAAGAAGTTATTGAGACATGGAAGAACACTGACGATCAGCTTACTCACGATCTGCTGACAGGCCTTGATAAATATAATAATATTTATATGATGGCCGACTCCGGAGCCCGTGGTTCTGACAAACAGATTAAGCAGCTGGCCGGTATGCGAGGTCTGATGGCTGATACAACAGGACACACCATTGAGCTTCCTATTAAGTCTAACTTCCGTGAAGGTCTGGATGTATTGGAGTACTTTATTTCCGCTCATGGAGCTCGTAAAGGTCTGTCTGATACGGCTCTCCGTACAGCTGACTCCGGTTATTTGACAAGACGTCTGGTAGACGTATCTCAGGACTTAATTGTAAGAGAAACTGACTGCTGTGAGGGAAAAAGCATTCCGTTTATGGAGATTAAGGCATTTGCAGACGGACAGGAGACTATTGAAAGTCTGGAAGAGAGACTGACAGGCAGATATATTGCAGAGACAATTACAGATCCTGACACAGGGGAAGTAGTTGTAAAGGCAAACCACATGTGTACGCCAAAACGTGCGGCTGCAGTGATGAAGGTGCTTCAGAAGATGGGAAGAGATTCTGTAAAGATCCGTACAGTTTTAAGCTGTAAATCCCATATTGGAGTCTGCGCAAAATGTTACGGCGCCAACATGGCTACAGGACAGCCGGTGCAGGTTGGAGAGGCAGTAGGTATTATTGCGGCTCAGTCTATCGGTGAGCCTGGTACACAGCTGACTATGCGTACCTTCCATACAGGCGGCGTTGCCGGCGGCGATATTACACAGGGTCTTCCCCGTGTAGAGGAGCTTTTTGAGGCGCGTAAGCCAAAGGGTCTGGCAATTATCGCTGAGTTTGGCGGCGTAGTCAACATTAAAGATACAAAGAAAAAACGAGAAATCGTTGTTACAGATAATGAAACAGGCAATTCCAAAACCTATTTGATTCCTTATGGCTCCAGAATTAAGGTTCAGGAAGGTCAGGTGCTGGAGGCCGGCGATGAGCTGACTGAAGGTAGTGTAAATCCACATGATATTCTTAAAATCAAAGGAGTTCGGGCAGTACAGGATTATATGATCCAGGAAGTACAGCGTGTATACCGTCTCCAGGGCGTAGAAATTAACGACAAGCATATTGAAGTAATTGTGCGCCAGATGTTAAAGAAGATTAAGGTAGAGGAAAGTGGAGATTCAGACGTATTGCCGGGAGTTTCTATGGACGTTCTGGACTTTAACGATATGAATGAAGCCTTAATTGAAGAAGGCAAGAAGCCTGCAGAGGGCAAACAGGTAATGTTAGGTATTACAAAGGCTTCCCTGGCTACAGATTCCTTCTTATCTGCCGCTTCCTTCCAGGAGACTACTAAGGTTCTTACTGAGGCCGCCATTAACGGAAAGGTGGATCATCTGATCGGTCTGAAGGAAAATGTAATTATCGGTAAGTTGATTCCGGCAGGTACTGGTATGAAGAGATACCGTGGAGTAAAGCTGGATACCGACATGTCTATGGATGATGAAATCATGCTCAGCGACGAGGAAAACGCTGAGGAAGTTCTGGATATTGCAGAAGAAATTGAAATCTAAGAATAAACAGGAAGGGCTGTCTTTGAACTATGTTTTCAGGGCAGCTCTTTCCTGATTCATAAAAAAACTTTGTATTCTGCCAATCAAAAGCTTCCGGCCCAGAGGCGCTTTTTAATTCTGTTAATTATAGAAGAAACAAAAACAAAAAAGCAGGAGATATTAATAATGGAAGAAAGGTATAAGAAAGTTTCAGAAAGCAGAACAGAGCAGGTGTATATAGTGAGAGCCAGGTATTTAAACGCCGCAGGCCGTTTGTTTGGAGGAAGTCTGATGGCCTGGATAGACGAAACAGGGGCCATTACAGCCAGGCGCCACTGCAATGCAGCAGTTACCACTGCCGCAGTAGATCATCTGCATTTTGTAAAGCCAGTGCTGCCTAACCAAAACGTAGTGCTGGTGGGGAAAGTTACGTATGTGGGAAATACCTCAATGGAGGTTCAGGTAGACACATTTGTAGAAAGTCTGGACGGCTCCAGAGATATGGTAAATAGAGCGTTTTTAGTTTATGTGGCTATTCAGGGGGGAAAACCTGCCAAGGTGCCTAAGCTGATTTTGGAGACTGAGGAAGAAAAAAATGCCTGGGCCACAGGGGAGAAGCGGGCTCAGCTGCGGAGACAAAGACGGCGGGAAGGCTTTTAATTTTCCCGGTTTTCGTCAGTTTTTGGGAAAAACCCTTGACACAAAATGGCAATGTAGATATAATAATGAAGCGTGCGAAAACAGGATACGTTTTTTGTATGCAAAAATACGCTGATTTAAGCGCAACCACAGACAATATCACAGGAGGTGAAAAGAATGCCAACATTTAACCAGTTAGTTAGAAAAGGAAGACAGACTACAGAAAAGAAGTCTACAGCTCCGGCTCTTCAGAAAGGCTACAATTCTTTACAGAAGCGTGCAACCAACATGTCTGCTCCGCAGAAGAGAGGTGTATGTACAGCAGTAAAGACAGCTACTCCTAAAAAGCCAAACTCTGCTCTGAGAAAAATCGCCAGAGTTCGTCTTTCTAACGGTATCGAAGTAACAAGCTACATTCCAGGAGAGGGACACAACCTTCAGGAGCACAGCGTTGTTCTGATCCGTGGAGGAAGAGTAAAAGACTTACCTGGTACCAGATACCACATTATCAGAGGTACACTGGATACAGCAGGTGTTGCTAACAGGAAACAGGCTCGTTCCAAGTACGGCGCTAAGAAACCAAAAGACAAGAAATAATTCACGCAATAATATTTAAGTGCCGGACTTTTTGATATTGACCCTGTAGGTTGCAGGAATATAGATTGAGGAACCGAGCACGACACTAAAGCGCAGTGGGGAAGCTGTGCCGCGTGAGTACCGAGGATTTAATAAGCGCGGTAAAAGCCGTGCACAATGATTAAGGAGGGAAGTAACGTGCCACGTAAAGGACATACTCAGAAAAGAGACGTATTGGCAGATCCTTTATACAATAACAAGGTTGTTACCAAGCTGGTAAACAACATTATGTTAGATGGTAAAAAGGGTGTTGCCCAGAAGATCGTATACGGCGCATTCGGCCGTGTTGCAGAGAAGACAGGCAAGGACGCTGTAGAAGTATTTGAAGAGGCTATGAACAACATTATGCCAGTTCTGGAAGTTAAGGCTAAACGTATCGGCGGAGCCACATACCAGGTACCTATCGAGGTTAAACCAGAAAGAAGACAGGCTCTTGCACTTCGCTGGATTACTCTCTACTCCCGCAAGAGAGGCGAGAAAACCCAGGAAGAAAGACTGGCTAACGAAATCATGGATGCTGCCAACAACACAGGTGCATCTGTAAAGAAAAAAGAAGATATGCACAAAATGGCAGAAGCAAACAAAGCATTTGCTCATTACCGTTTCTAATCAGACGGCAGGCGCAGGTTTCTTAAAGAAATGCGCGTAAATGCTTGGTTTTAAATCATAAGGAGGAAAATCCATTGGCTGGAAGAGAATATCCATTGGAAAGAACCAGAAATATTGGTATTATGGCTCATATTGATGCTGGTAAAACCACCACAACAGAGCGTATCCTTTATTACACTGGTGTAAATTATAAAATTGGTGATACTCACGAAGGAACCGCCACTATGGACTGGATGGAGCAGGAGCAGGAGCGTGGTATTACAATTACTTCCGCTGCTACAACCTGTCACTGGACTCTGCAGGAAAACTGTAAGCCAAAGCCAGGCGCATTAGAGCATCGTATCAATATTATTGATACTCCTGGACACGTTGACTTTACAGTTGAGGTTGAGCGTTCCCTTCGTGTACTGGACGGCGCTGTAGGCGTTTTCTGTGCAAAGGGCGGTGTTGAGCCACAGTCTGAAAACGTATGGCGTCAGGCAGACACATACAACGTGCCAAGAATGGCTTTCATCAATAAGATGGACATTTTAGGCGCTAACTTCTACGGAGCCGTAGATCAGATTAAAACAAGATTAGGAAAGAATGCAATCTGCATTCAGCTTCCTATTGGCAAAGAAGATGAATTTAAGGGTATTATCGACTTATTTGAAATGAAAGCTTACATCTACAATGATGATAAGGGCGATGATATCTCCATCACTGATATCCCAGAGGATATGAAGGATGATGCAGAACTGTATCGTACAGAATTAGTAGAGAAAATCTGCGAATTAGACGATGATCTGATGATGCAGTATCTGGAAGGTGAGGAGCCTTCTGTAGAAGAGCTGAAAGCTACATTGAGAAAAGCCACATGTACATGTGCCGCTATTCCTGTATGCTGCGGTACAGCTTACAGAAACAAAGGCGTTCAGAAGCTTCTGGATGCAATTATTGAATTTATGCCTTCTCCATTAGACGTTCCTTCTATTAAGGGCGTTGACTTAGAGGGTAATGAAATAGAAAGACACTCTTCTGACGAAGAACCTTTCGCAGCTCTGGCTTTCAAGATTATGACAGACCCATTCGTTGGTAAGCTGGCATTCTTCCGCGTTTACTCCGGTACTATGAACTCCGGTTCTTATGTGCTGAACGCAACAAAGGGAAAGAAAGAGCGTGTTGGACGTATTCTTCAGATGCACGCAAATAAGAGACAGGAAATCGACAAGGTTTACTCTGGCGATATTGCTGCAGCTGTTGGATTTAAGACAACAGGTACTGGCGATACAATCTGTGATGAACAGCATCCAGTAATTCTGGAGTCCATGGAATTCCCAGAGCCAGTTATTGATATCGCTATTGAGCCTAAGACTAAAGCTGGTCAGGGCAAAATGGGCGAGGCTCTTGCAAAGCTGGCTGAAGAAGATCCTACATTCCGCGCAAGAACTGACGCAGAGACAGGACAGACAATTATCTCCGGTATGGGTGAGCTCCATCTGGAAATTATCGTAGACCGTCTCCTTCGCGAGTTCAACGTAGAAGCTAACGTAGGCGCTCCTCAGGTTGCTTACAAAGAGACATTTACAAAGGCTGTTGATGTAGACAGCAAGTACGCAAAACAGTCTGGCGGACGTGGACAGTACGGTCACTGTAAAGTTCACTTTGAGCCAATGGATGCCAACGCAGAAGAAGTATTCAAGTTTGAGTCTACTGTTGTGGGCGGTGCGATTCCTAAGGAATACATCCCGGCAGTCGGCGCAGGTATTGAGGAAGCTTCCAAGGCAGGTATCTTAGGCGGATTCCCAGTGCTGGGCGTTAAAGCTACTGTATACGACGGTTCCTACCACGAGGTTGACTCTTCTGAGATGGCGTTTAAGATCGCTGGTTCTCTGGCATTTAAGGATGCCATGAACAAAGCAGGCGCTATCCTTCTGGAGCCAATTATGAAGGTAGAGGTAACAACACCAGAGGATTACATGGGTGATGTTATCGGCGATATTAACTCCCGCCGCGGACGTATTGAAGGTATGGACGACATTGGCGGCGGAAAGATGATCAAAGCATTTGTCCCTCTTTCTGAAATGTTCGGATATTCCACAGACCTGCGTTCCAGAACACAGGGACGTGGTAACTACTCCATGTTCTTTGAGAAATACGAACCAGTACCAAAGAGTGTACAGGAGAAAGTTCTTGCTGAAAGAAAAGGCAAATAATAATCTGCTTTACCGGTTTCCGGCAGCTTAATTCGCGGCCGGAAACCCGGAAAATAGGCTTGAAAATCGTGTTCAAATAGAATATAATTAAAGACAGCCTAGATATAGAAAACTATAATAGCCCTCAACAGGGCGCAAATTAAGGAGGACGTTATAAAATGGCTAAAGCTAAGTTTGAAAGAAACAAACCGCATTGTAACATTGGTACTATCGGACACGTTGACCATGGTAAAACAACTTTAACAGCTGCTATCACAAAGACTCTGCATGAGAGATTAGGTACAGGTGAGGCTGTTGCTTTTGAAAATATTGATAAGGCTCCAGAAGAGAGAGAGCGTGGAATTACTATCTCTACAGCACACGTTGAGTATGAGACAGAGAACAGACACTATGCACACGTTGACTGCCCAGGACATGCTGACTACGTTAAGAACATGATTACTGGTGCTGCTCAGATGGACGGCGCTATCCTGGTTGTAGCTGCTACAGACGGTGTTATGGCTCAGACAAGAGAGCACATCCTTCTGTCCCGTCAGGTAGGCGTTCCTTATATCGTTGTATTTATGAACAAGTGCGATATGGTTGACGACGAAGAACTTCTTGAATTAGTAGAGATGGAAATTCGTGACCTGTTAACAGAGTATGAGTTCCCAGGCGATGACACACCAATCATCCAGGGTTCTGCATTAAAGGCTCTTGAAGATCCATCTAGCGAGTGGGGCGACAAGATCCTGGAATTAATGGCTGCAGTTGACAGCTACGTTCCAGACCCAGTTCGTGACACAGATAAGCCATTCCTGATGCCAGTAGAGGACGTATTCTCTATCACAGGCCGTGGTACTGTTGCTACAGGTAGAGTAGAGCGTGGTACTCTTCACGTATCTGACGAAGTTGAGATCGTTGGTATTAAAGAGGAGAGCCGTAAGGTTGTTGTAACTGGTATCGAGATGTTCCGTAAGCTCCTTGACGAGGCTCAGGCTGGCGATAACATCGGCGCACTGCTTCGTGGTGTTCAGAGAACTGAAATCGAAAGAGGACAGTGTCTTGTTAAACCAGGTTCTGTAAAATGCCATAATAAATTTACAGCTCAGGTTTACGTTCTGACAAAAGACGAGGGTGGCCGTCATACACCTTTCTTCAACAACTACCGTCCACAGTTCTACTTCAGAACAACTGACGTTACAGGCGTTTGCGAGTTACCAGCTGGCACAGAGATGTGTATGCCTGGCGACAACGTAGAGATGACTGTTGAGCTGATCCACCCAGTAGCTATGGAGCAGGGACTTCGTTTCGCTATCCGTGAAGGCGGACGTACAGTAGGATCTGGTAGAGTAGTTTCTATCGTTGAATAAGAATCATTGAACTTTTTTGTGAAACACAAATAAAGGTTCTCAATCGAATATAAACTTCATGTGTATGCATGATTTGTGTCCAAGTATAAAATGGCCCGGAAGGCTTTGCTTTCCGGGTTTTTTTGATGCTTATTTTGATGCTCAAAAAGTCCAAAATATGTAGCAGATAATTCCAGTAATTGTTTAATTTGCAGAATTATATAAAGATTTGAAAAAATAGCTTTACTGTCCAAAATTATTTATGTATAATACAAATGTCTTAAATTTTTTTTAATAAAAAAATACCCCCACCATGTATGCCGGGGGGGGGGTATAGAATAACAATATAAAATGGAAAAGAAACAAAATAACTTAGGAGAAGTGAGTATCTGATGAGCAAGAGAATTTTTGTATTTGTTATGATTTTAGCAGTAATCCTCACAGGAGGAGTTTTTATTTATTCGATCAGAAATCAGGGAAGCGCGCCGGCATTTTTCGGGGACGGATATGTGCTGGAATTACAGGAGGGAGAAAATGGAAACGCCGTGCCCCATCCTGTTTATTTTACTGCTGGTACAAAATATAAAAAGGTTTATCCTGACGGAATTGCTTTTACAGATATGAATGGGGAAAAGAAAGAGCTTTCCCAGGATTTTTTTATTCACTATGCAGATGAATCTATTAGTACCTTTAAACAGGGAGTTGTGCTGGAATTTAACCAGCTGCAGAATGGTCTGCTGAATTACTACAATTTAGGCAGTGATTCTGTAATGGCCAGACAAAATGAAAAATATTTTTTAGATAACCAGGGAACTCCCTTAGAATTTCAGGATTATATATGGAAGGTAAATGACAATAAATATTTAGTTTCCTCCCCGTCTATTGAGATTACTCTTCCCAATCAGGAGGTAGTAGAAACCAATGGATATGTGGAGGTTGTCTATGTAGATAAAGGGGTTGTGCAGATTGCGAATGAGGAGAAAGCTTTTCAGGTTTTGGCAGTAGGAAGCTTAATCAGCTTGTCAGACGGCACGGCTTTGGACCTGGAGAATAAAGCTGTGCTTCAGCAGGGGGAAGTCAGCCTGACCTTTGATGAGATTACTATGGATGAAACAGGTACGATTCCTGTAACTCCGGCAGCTGACAGAGAATTAAAGGTTCCTAAATTTGATATTACAACTGTGGACGGAGAAAATGGACGGCAGGGCCAGAAGGGCGAGGACGGAAAAGAAGGACAGGAAGGACAGGCCGGGGACGACGGAGAAGAGGGAAACAGCGGCGAAAAAGGGGAGGACGGCCAGGTAGGTTCAGAAGGCTCAGCAGGAAGCAGCGGTTCCAGCGGAAATGACGGAAAAAGCGGTTCCAATGGCTCTAACGGTTCCACCGGTTCTGCAGGAGGCGGAGGCGGCACTACGACTGATACAGAAAAAGTAGTGATGCCTGCTTATGTGCTGACGGAATTTGACTATGATGTATCAGAGGCAAAAGGTACAATTGCCGTGGATAATCCTGACGATGTAGAGGGAGTAGAGCTGGAAGAAGGAATTGTCCGCATTGTAGATATAGGAAGCAATACAGAGGTGGCAGCGGAAAAATATGAGGCTGACAGCTTATCCTCATTTAACGACATTACCTTTTCCACTGACCAGCTGCAGCCTGACTGCCAGTACCGCCTTTCATTTGACGTTTCCTACCGCCTGACTAATGTAGAGGACCAGGAGCAGACAGAGGGCTCTAAAATATTTATTAACAGAACCTTTTCCACCTCCTCATATGGAGTGGTGGAAGAATACCATGTAGGAATGTCAGATTCTCTGTCAATTATTTTAGAGAAAAAGCCTTATTCAGACGTAACTAAAGCCAAGGTGATTTTAAAGGCAGACAACGGCTCCTCCATTGAAAAGGAGGTGGAGCTGACCTCACAGGCAAAAACCGTGGACTTTAGTGATTTAAAAAGCAACACTACCTATGAGTTGGAACTGCAGGTTTTTGATGTAAAAACGAATCGCTTTGTTTCTGTGTCCAGTTCCTCCTACACTACCTTGAAAAAGGCGCCAATTATAACAAAGCCTCCGGTGGTGGCCAACAATCCAAAAGGATATTTTGAGATTCGTCCGGACGCAACTCCGGATGCAGGGGGAACAGAATCATTTGTAGATGAAGATCACGGAATCACGGCTTACAGATATGACGTGTACCAGTCTGCCGGAGGAAAGCTGGGAGATTTTGTAACCAGCGTGTATGGAAACGGTATGGATACCATTGCCATTTATCCTGACGGTGAAACAATAAAAACAGATACAGATTATATAGTTAAGCTGGTAGTGGAGTTTTATGACAATGAGAAGACAGTAGAATATGAATCCCCGGCCACAGAACCCTTTTATATTGATCAGGAAACGGGAGTGCCGTATTTTGTATTTAAGCTTAATAAGCAGGAATATGAAACAATTGAAGGCGATCTGGAAATTCATTTTAACGGGGCGCTTTTAGATGTAGAGCAGACAAAGCCATTAACTGTGCGGGTTTATGATGAGTTAATCGGAGAGCATGATGTTTATACATATTTCTCAGATCCTACTGTTTCCGGAGATACCCAGGTGGCCACGGTTCCTGTGAATTTGACAGGATTAAAGGCCAATACCACATATCGCTTCAGCTTGTACGGCTGGCCTAAGGACAGCTCTACCTCACAGCTTTTGACTACTACTGTTGTAAAAACTCCGGGGACAAAGAAAATTCAGGCTGTCATGGAGGAAGTGAAGGATGGGGGCGCCAATGCTTTAAACGCCAAAATATATTTTAAAACAGGAACAGACGGAACTGCTTCTTCCTATGGCCAGTATGAAGCCCACAAAATTCAAAGCGCTCATTTTACATTAAAACAGGGAAACCGTACCATAGGAACCTACACAAAGGAATTTGAAATCAGACAGCAGATAGACGGAAATAATAAGTTAGACTATGAAAGCAGCTTCTATGACACTGTATTTGCTAAAACAGACGCAGAAGAGCCGTATTTTAATATTACAAATATTGATTTCCACATTAATGACAGCAATATTCAGGGAGGAAATTATACTTTGATTATTGATTATCTGGAGGATTATACTGCTACTGTTGATTACAGATTTGGAAAAAATCAGACGGATTTTGTAAATAAGATAGAGGTGGAGAATCAAACCCTTTCTTTAAGTCCTTTGGAGACGCCTCCTGCTATTCCAGACGATCCTTTAAAGGTGACGGCTGTGACGAAAAGTTTGGCTGTGGGCATGGGACTTCCTGTAGATGAAACCCTTCCTAACACAGCAGTTTTAGGATTTATTTTAGAGCCTCAGTATGACAACAGCGGCAGCTTTGCTGAACAGTATATTATGTACGCTTTTAATAAAGAAATTTATGACGCTGAAATTAATAAGGTTTCTAAGGACAATCCTTTGGAGGAAATGGAGGCTCAGGCGGCGGCTGTTTACACTTATTCCAGAAACCAGGAAGGCTGGGGCTCCCTCCTTCCAGGCATGATTTATTTAATTGGAGGAGACGACAATGACGGAAAGACAGGAAAAATAAATAAATCAGGAAGCCCTTACAATAATTACACTTATATTTATAAAAAAGATCTGGACAGAGGAAACAGGTATGTATTTGCATATGATGTTATTCTGGATGTAAATGATAATCCTCAATATAAATATCCATATGAGTATCCTGAATACAGCGGAGTCAGCCAGGTTTTAAGAAGTCAGGAAAATGACGGAAATTGTGAAGCTCCCAGAATTAAGCCGGAGTATCATGTTTATCCTGTATCCTTAAACTCTGAGGAGGCTGTATGGAAGATAAAAGCCAATGATCCAGATAAAGCTTTGACAGAAGATTCCTTTACTCTTTCCTGGAACGGAGGCACGGGACTGTCTAAAACAGAAGAGAAGTATGATCCTGAAAAATCTGAGGAATATCAGGAAATTAAATTCTCCCTGAATTATGGAAGCAATAAGGAAATTGAAGATACCTTAGTTCTCAGAGGCAGATATAAGGCCTTTAACGACGGGGAAAATAATGATGGAATTGACAGAGAGCTGGCAAAGCAGCAGCACAATGTGTACTTAAATCCTCCTGCCATTAGTTCTTTAAAACGCGGTTCTGACCAGGATGAGCTGGAGAAAAACTGTGTGCTTCTGGAAATGAACATTCCAGGGGGAGAGGAGAAGAATAATAATCAGCTGGCCGGAGTTCAGGCATATTTCACTGACGGACAGGGGCTGCAAAAGACAGTGATTGCTTCTGTAGAGGCTGGGGGAAACAATGTTTACTATGCTTCTATTTTGAGAAATGACGTAGCTGAGTTTAAGGGAAAAACCTTCAGCATTACAGTCCGCCCAATTTATGCGAAAGAAGAGTATGGATATGGGGTAAAGCCTGATGCAAATGATTTTATTGCTTTGCAGCTGGACGGAGGCGCTTATTACGGAATTAGCTCTGGCAATAATCTGGAATCCCAGAATTCAATTATGGGAAGTATTTTTAAGTCCTCCGGCAATACAGAAATTGCAGGAGACAATATTAAGCTGCCTTTAAAAAGCGGATTTGATGAAAATGTTACGTGGAATCTGAATCTTTCCATTGGAGAGAAGGGAGCTTCTTACACCAATTCCGGATCTCAGGCAGTAATAGTGCCTAAATATATGGAGGTAGGAAAGGACGCCCAGACCTTAAAAGGACAGCTGCTGGATTACATTATACCAGTTGTCCGCGATCCGCAGTTTGTGCCGGCTTTATATCAGACAGAGTTTGATTTTAAGCTGTCGGCTCAGGTAGAAGAATTAATTCAGGGCTCAGGTAATGCAAATAAAGAAATTATTTTCACAGTGGCCCCTGTATCCGGCGGTTCTGTCATAGAAAAGAAAATTTCTATGGAGGAACTGAAAAAGGGACAGGAGGGGGATACATATAAAGTAATTTTAGACGGCCTGGCAAAGGATACAGATTATACAGTGTATTTGTCTGCTGTTCTTTCAGGCGGTCAGGGAAGCAAACCAGTTATATTTAAGGATATTGAAGGAAAGGACGGATATTTTAATTTCCGGACTTTAAAAGAAGTAGATATTACTATTAAAAATGAAGAAATTATAGATGAATATTACAACTATAAAATGATTCAGCTGCTTTATGATGTGGACTCTATTACCGGGGTGCAGTTCAGGTATGATATTTATGACGTAACAGACGGAATTGACAAAGATAACCCTGACCCGGCTAAGCTGGCTTACAGTTATGAGGAGCTGCAGGAAAGATCGGCAAAAACAGGAGCCGACTTTAATCAGTTTGACCCACAGCAAAGATTTTTCCAGCCGTCTAAGGGGCAGCTGGCAAAGAAGGACAATTATATGCGGTATAACCTGGCCCCGCCGGCTCCTGTCCAGGGACAGAAAAGAATTTTCCCGGGACGGACTTATGCAGTGAGAATCTCCGCATATCCGGAGGGGACAGATTATTCTCAGGCAGATTATGAAAGCCTGAACGCCGGCGTTCAGTGGTCCAAGGATTTAAGCTATAAGCCTATGGTTACGCCTAACAATCAGGTGTCTATCCGCTTGATTGAGGAGTTAAATACAGATGATCCTAATAATCCAAAGCAGGATTTAATTTTAACTACTTCTCTGGGGGATTCCAGCCACGTAGTAGCTTCTGAGGCATATGTAAAGCTGACAGAAAGCGGGGCGCCGGAATTAGATGGAAATAAAAATTATATTCCCATCAGACGGGATGGCACAGACCCATACAACAATACAACCTTAGATTCTCTGTGGGGCGGATATGTAATCAGAATTATGAAGGCAAAGTATGAGCCTGACGATACAGAAAAGAAAACGCCTATCGACTGGGAGGTTGTAGACTGGGATGATATTTGCGATCCGGAGACAGCGGCGGCGTTAAAGGCCCACTGTACCCACGGAACCAGAACTTTGGAGCTGACAGGCCTGGAGCTGGACTGCGATTATAAGGTGCAGATGTTTGTCATTATGGACAAGGAGCTGGAGGGAAAACAAGAGATTTCCATTGACGCAGATTTAGATTCACCTACAAGCGAGGCTGTGATGCTGACAGAGTATGAACAGAGAACCATTGGAAAAACAGGTATTCTAATTGATAAAAATGAAGTTACTCTGGATCAGAAGGATGCAAATCATGTGGTAATGACCTTGTACAATGCAGCCGGACTTCACAGACTGAAATATGTAAGATGCTCCTTTATGCCAAAAACAGAGGATATTATATACGGAAAAGACACAAACTATGTGGCTCTTACAGATGATAATTTGAAGACCTCAGTCAGCGGCAGCGGAGTTGAGAAAACTGAAATTACTATGGATATATCATTTGAAAAAGCAGACAGATATACAGTAGTAACAGAGTTTTACGGGGACGATATTAATACCCCTCTCCTGAGAATTTCTCAGAATGAAGGAAAATATTTAAATGTAACTGCAACTCAGACAGATGCAAGACTGAGGGCGAAAAGATTAAGGTCATGGCCACAGAAAACAGTGATGGCGGCAATTATAGACAGAAAACGAGGCTGGAGCAGATAGGGGGATGTACAGATGCGGAAATTAAATAAAAAAACAAAGCTGATGTTCAATCTGTTTGGGCTTATGGTGGCGGCGGCTACTGGAGGAATGGCTTTTGGCATCAGACATGTGCTGGCAAGCCAGGAAAATGTGTATGTGATTGCCGCTGACAGCGTGGCATACGACTCGGCCAATCAGGAAATTGTGCTGGCCAATGAAGGGAGGGTGCAGAAAAGATGGGACGACAGCTTTATACTTACAGACGGGGACAGACAATATAATCTGGGAAAACAGTCTGTAATTATGGATGAGGGCAGCGGAATTTTAAAGGTATTTGCAGACGGGTATCAGATTCACGAAAACGGCAGCATTTCTACCATTAATGAGTATACAGCTGTATCCGACTTAAATACGCCCAGCTTTTTCAGGTTAAGCGACAATAATTATCTGGTTACAGGAGAGCAGATAGGAGACAGTACAGGACATGTAAATACAGGAAAATATTTGTATATTTCCAGGGACAAAAATGGAAATGCCAGATTTTTAAACAAGTCGGTAAATGTGAAAACATCAGAGCCTGCCCTTGTAAGCAGCGGCTCTATGTCCCTGGACCTGGAGCTGATGACTTTAAGCTATGGAGACAGAATGATTGAGCTGGATAAGGTGCTGGGGGAGACAAAAAATAAAGTGTATGAGACTCAGCCTGATGTGATTGAACTGACAATCCGAGGCGGCAACGGAGGCACAGGGGGTCAGGGAGGTACAGGCGGCCTTGGAGGAACTGGAGGCCAGGGAGGAACCGGCGGTATCGGCGGCCTCGGCGGTGTTGGAGGCTTAGGCGGCCAGGGCGGTTCCGGAGGAACCGGCGGTTCTGGCGGCGACGGCGGAGACGGAGGTACAGGAGGCACCGGCGGAAACGGAGGCAACGGCATGTCCGGAGGTTCTGGAGGAACCGGGGAGACTGTAACAGGAAGAAAAGGAATGTATTTAAAAAGGGTGGAAACCTACCCTGCATCTATAGATGTTTATTATGTAGTAGATGACCCTCTGATGAATTATAGCGTTATTCGGCTGAAGGCAGAAAGGACAGGAAATAATTCTCAGATTATAGAAGATACAGCCCAGGTATTTGACCTGGACCCGTCGGACTACATATTTTCCATTTACGATTTAGAAGAAGACTCTAAATATAAGCTGACTTTATATTATCTGGATGAGGAGGGCAACACAGTTGTAATGGACGTGGCTTACGCCATGACAACTGCCAATGAAATTGACCTTTCCATATATAAGATTACGAACAGCCGCATTGAATTTGAAGCCAGATTTGATAAGTCTCTTCATTTAAACTCTCCGTCTGTCAGACTGCTGGAGGGCAGCGATACAGTGGGAGATGTGGACGTAGTGATTAACGCTAACAATATGGCCAGCGGAGTAGTTAAGGGAAGCATCACATATGGAAAGGACAGCGGTTTAAGCGGAGAGTATTTAACCCTGGAGCTTAAAATGAAGCAGGGAAAAACAACTTTAACTGCCACATGCTCCTTTTTAGTGCCGGGATTCAGCGGAGACGCGGAAATTATTGATGAAGAGATTCTGGATGAGGATGAAATCATTATCCCGGATGGCAGCGCTGCTGATGAAGGGAAAAAACCGTCAGAGGGCAGCGGAAGCAGTAACACAGACAGCGGAAGCGGCAGCACTGACGGAGGCAGTAATACAGGCGGCAGCAGCACCGGTGGCGGAAGCGGCACTGACGGAGGCAGTAATACGGGCGGAAGCGGCAGCACCGGTGGCGTTGACAATGGTGCCGGCAATCAGACTGGAGAGAATCATGGAAGCGTGAATAACGGCCAAAACGGCGGCACGGAAAACGGAGGCGTCCAGGAGAATACTGGAGCCGGCGAAGCCGGAGGCTCCGGCGAGAATACGGAAAATAATGAGACTGAAGATAAGGGCCGGGAAGATGAAAACCAAGAGGACACTTCTGATGGCTCAGAATCAGAAGGTGAGGAGGAAGAGCCTTCTGCTGAAAAAGATCAGGATCAGGATGATGATTCTTTAAAGGACAATGAGAAAACTTCTGACCATAAAGCAGAGCAGGAAGAGTAAAAGGAGATAAACTATGGAAAATATTTTAGCATCCACAATGACGGCAGTGGGCTTGATTTTAGGGCTGGCGTTTTTGGGAACAGGAATCGGCCTGGGAATTTTAGGCTCTAAAATGGCGGAGGCTATTGGCAGGAATCCGGAAACAAAAAGCGATATTATACAGGGCGTAATGGTGGTGGCCATTGTGTTGACCATACTGCTTTTACTGTTGTTTGCCCTGGTATTTATGCTGCTGTTCTTTAACCCGCTGTTATCCTGAAAATAGAGGTTTCCTATGCTGTATATATTTATTGCAGTACTGTTGGTACTGGCGGTTATGAATCTGTTTATGCTGTTTGTCCTAAGACAGATGGTCCGGCTAACCGGGAAGCAGGTGGAGAGAGACGCAGGCCGCCTGTTTGGCATGTATGATGAATTAATTGAGAAAAAGAGCAGGCAGCTGGAGGAGCTGGAAAAGGAAAGGGAGAGAATAAAAAGTCTTTCTGCTATTTCTGAAACCGAAAAATCCGGGGTTGGAGAGATGTCGCTGCCTGTGCAGATTTCCGGGACAGTAAAAGAGGCTCCTTATCAGGATGAAGCGTTTTCCAGAACATACAGGAGAGTAAAAGCGGAGTTTGCATTTTCCCCCAGCCAGTTAGCTAAGGCTTTAAAAGATGAGGAGGCAGAATCAGGGGAAGAAAGAGCTTTGCGGCAGGTGTTTAAAGCTTTAGAAGAGCTGTTGGATTTTGAAAATCTGTACAGGCTGTCCTCCTTAAATTTAGAACAGCAGGAGGCTCTTCTAAAAGAAATTCTGTCCCCGGAGGAAGCTCAGGTGTTCTGTCAGTGGAAAAAGATGCAGAAAAGCGGGGATATTGTGGGTTTTGCAGATTGGGTGAAGGCAGAAAATGCCAGGCTGGACAGCAAAATGACAGTACAGATTCCCCTGGAAGTTTTAGAGGTAAATGAGGCGGAGGACGGGGAGGTTTTGTACCAGGAGGATTCCTCTATATGCGAGGGAGCCAGAATTGTATATAAAGGACGTATGTATGATTATAGTATTTAATTCAAGCAGGAGGAAGCTATGGGGAGACATTTGGACGAGCTGATCACCCGGAAAATAGAAGAAATACAGAAGCAGAACAACGTTTACCAGGTAGGTCGGGTGACTTCTGTAAAGGAGTACATTCTGGAGGTGGCCGGTCTGGAAGAGGCGGCGTTTATGGAAAAGGTGAAAATAGGAGCCGGCGGAATAGGCTATGTCAGTTCTATCCGCCGCCATTCCTGTATGGTGGCTGTAGTAACAGGGGCCGGTTCTATTTATGTGGGGGACCAGGCAGTAGCTACAAGGGAGCAGTTTAACGCCTTATACTCAGAAGATTCTATCGGCCATGTAATAGATATTTTTGGCCATGACCGGATGAATAATTCTTCCTTTGATAATGTGCGGCCTATGGAAATTGAAAAAGCTCCCATTCCCATTATGGACAGGGGAACGGTGAAAAGACCTATGGAAACGGGAATTGCCGGCATCGATTTGATTTACCCGGTGGGAAAAGGACAGAGACAGCTGATTGTAGGCGATAAAAAAACCGGAAAAACCCAGATTGGACTGGACGCTATTGCCAATCAAAGGGGAAAGCAGATGCTGTGTATTTACGTGGCCGTGGGGAAAACCAAGAAAAATATCAGGGACGTGTACCAGCAGCTTTACAGAAGAGGGGCGATGGACCATACCATGATTGTGGCTGCATTTAACGACGATCCTTCTCCTATGCTTTATTTAACGCCCTACGTGGCTCTTTCCATTGCCGAGGATTATATGATGGCCGGGGCCGACGTGCTGGTAGTAATTGACGACTTAAAGCGCCATGCCAATATACACAGGGAAATGAGTCTTTTAATGGGAAAGGCACCCAGCAGGGAGGCCTACCCGGCAGATATTTTCTACACACATTCCCGCTTGCTGGAAAAGGGCTGCCAGCACAAGGACGGCGGCTCTATTACCATTCTGCCTATTGTGGAGACAAAAGGCGGGGACATTACTGCATATATTCCTACTAATATTATTTCCATTACAGACGGCCAGATTATTTTGTCAGCTAAGAATTTCCAGAAGGGCCAGAAGCCGGCTGTGAATTACGGTCTTTCTGTATCCCGTTTAGGAGGCTCTGTGCAGACAGATGAAATGAAAAAGCTGGGAGCAGTAGTGAGAAGAGAGCTGTTAAGCTATCTGGAGACAAAAGATGTGTACGAGCTGGCTAATGAGGACGAAATGAGCGTAGAAATGAGGGAGAAATTAAGGAGAGGCAAGCTTTTGCTGTCTGGTTTAAACCAGTATAAATATTCTCCTATGACTCAGGAACAGATTATCCAAAGGTTCAGCAAAATCATTTCTTAAAACAGAGGGGGACCTGATGAATGTACGCAATGTTGTAAAGGTAATGAATTTCCACTCCTTATTAAGAGTGGACAGTGCAAAAAGGACGGCTAATAAATATCAGCTGATGGAAGAACAGCTTCTGGATATGATAGACGGTATTGTAAACAACAGGAATCTAAGCTTGGACAAAAAGCTGCTGAAGGTAAATGAAAACGGCCCCCAGCTGAATCTGTATCTGGGAAGTGATTTTGGATTCTGCAGTAATTTTAATTCTAGAATTAATGAGGAGATCAGGGCGGACAGGGACTGCCACAAAATTCTCATTGGAAAAAAGCTGTATCCGGGAGGAGAAGGCCAGGTTCTGTTTCGCATGGACAGCCAGGAATTCCGGGAGGATATGGCAAAAGTAAGGGAAGCCATAGTGGCGGGAATCAATGGGATGCAGTATTCCAGAATCAATATTATTTATAATCACTATGTAAATACTGCAGATATTCAGCTGAGAAGAAAGCAGGTATACCCGGTTGAGCTTCAAAACGCCAGAAAAAATAACGACGATTTTGTGGTGGAGGGAGATATAGGCCGGCTGTTAAAGGACCTTATTATGTCCTATGTAAATTATCAGGTTATGCTGGCGGACGTGTTCAGCAGGGCGGCGGAAAACCTGATGCGCCAGAACGCCACCAATGATTCCCTGAAGCGGATTGATGAAATAGAAGAAGAGAATAAAAGGCTGGAGATGAAAGAGCGCAGGGAAAAAGAGTTCGCCAAGGTTATTGACAGCTTTGTAAAAATGAAAAGCCAAAAGGACAGTAAACAAAAGTGAGGAGATACCATGATAGCAGGAAAAATCATCTCTGTTTCTGAATTAAATGTGGAAATACTTTTAAATAATGCTCCTGTGAAAAAGCGGGATGTGCTGTATGTGGAAGAGGGAGGCAGAAGGCGCCGGTTTGAGGTGGCAGAGCTGGAGGGAAGCATAGCCACGGCAGTTCCCTTTGACAGCGTATTTGGGCTGAAAAAGGGCATGGATGTGGAAAAAGAAGAGGAAGGCCTTTCTGTAGAGTATTCTGACCAGGTGTTAGGCAGAGTATTTAATTCCTACGGCAATTTAATTGACGGCACTGTAATTGAAAATCCTTCCAGAAAATCAGTGTACAGGGAGCCGCTGCGTTTATCCGACGTGGAAATTAACGGAGATATTTTGTGGACCGGCATCAAGGTGCTGGACTTTTTTGCCCCCATGCAAAAGGGATTTAAAATGGGCCTTTTAGGGGGAGCGGGAGTTGGAAAAACAGTAGTAATTAAAGAGCTGATTAATAATGTGTACAAAGGCTTTGGCTCTAACTCTGTATTTATCGGAGTAGGAGAAAGATCCAGGGAGGGCAAGGAGCTGTATGATGAAATGAAGGAAGGAGATTTGTTAGATAAAATCTCCATGGTTTTTGGCCAGATGGGGGAAAATTCCATGGCCAGAAGCAAGGCTGTATTCAGCGGGCTGACAGTAGCAGAGTATTTAAGGGATGAAAAGAAACAGGATGTGCTGCTTTTTATTGACAATATTTATCGTTTTGTCCAGGCCAGCTCAGAAATCAGCGCTGACATGAACCGTATGCCTATTGAAAATGGATATCCTTTAGATCTGGAGACTATGGTCAGTGAAATTGAGGAGCGGATTAATTCTACTGAAAACGGCTCTATTACCTCCTTCCAGGCTATTTACATACCTGCCGACGATATTACAGACGAGGCAGTGCAGGCTATCACTCAGCATTTGGACGGTCAGGTGGTTTTAAGCCGTAAGGTAGCGGAAAAGGGATTATATCCTGCAGTAGATGTGTTTAACACCAGAAGCTCTATGATTGATGTGGAAAAGGTGGGGGAAAGGCATTACAGCCTGGTGGAGCAGGTGCTGCAGTATTTAACTAGGTATCAGGAGCTGGAAGAAATTATTGCTGTTTTGGGAATTGAAGAGCTGTCCCAGGAAGATAAAATGATTTTCTACCGTTCCAGAAAGCTGAGAAATTATTTTACTCAGCCTATGTCCGTGGCAGCTCATTTTAACGGGATTCCCGGAGAATACGTGGATATTAAAGATGTGCTGGAGGACGTAGAGGGAATTCTTTCCGGCAAATATGATGATGTAGACGAAGGCAGATTCTACATGATAGGTAAGTGCAATGGAAGGTAAAGAGGGAAAAATGAAGGCCAGAATCATCAGTATGGAGGAGGGCCTGAGGGAGATAGAAAAGGTCAGGCTGATTCGCGTAATCAGCCGGGAGTATAATCTTTTAATTATGGAGGATTATATGCCTGTAATCGGGGAGATTACAGGCACAGTGACGATTGTCAGCGACGACGGGGAGTACAAGGCGGAAAATATTAAAGGCTTTTTCAGCGTCAGGAAGAATTTGTTCTCTCTGATGCTCAGCGAGGATTTTGAATGTTTGGAAGAGTTATAAGCCAAATATGGCTATTAAAGGGGTATATGCTGGCAGCGGCGTCTGGAGCGCTGCTGCTGGGATTTTTGTATATAGTCAGCCTGAAGTGGTTTCGGTGGAAGGAACCGCTTATGAAGGTACACGGGTATTTTATAGGCCTGACTGTTTTAGAACAGATCAGGACCGGATTTCTGTATTTAAGATTGACAATGATTATCTGGTGCGTAGCTACAATGAATATGGGCCGGATTATTTATATAGGCGTTCTGGCTGTGGCCGGCATTGCCCTTGGAAACCTTTCCGGCAGTGTGAAAAAGCTGGCGGCGGAGGCAGGCAATACAGTTCTTTTGGCCTGCGGCATGTACGCCGGAGGGCTGCTTACTGCTTATATGCGGGAGATTCAATTTGAGTGGAGCATTATGGCGGTGTATGTGCTTTTAGGTTTATTTATGATTTTATACTGTTTATATTTCTTTTTAAGGGATGTAAAAACAATATCTGAGGAAAGGCTGGGTATATATGAGAAACTGGAAGATAAAAATTAAAAAGCCTGGCGGCAGGAAACAGCGGGCCATTACGGCGGCAGTTGTAGCGGCTTTAACAGCCGCTGTGATTGCTGCCGCCGTTTATATAATAAATAAAGACTCTCTGATAATAAAGGAGCCTGTAAGGGTGAGCATGATGGGAGATAATATGGATTTTTACGGGAGTACCAGGCTGAGATTTAATAAAGATAAAAAAAGAGTCAGCCTGGAAAATGGAGGCAGAACTTTGATTCTTCAGGGAGTTCCTGTTTACTATTTAAATAAAAATGCCGTTGTATTAAGCCAGCAGATGATTTATACAAATTACGAAACCAGCACAATGAAAAGAGTGAATTATTTTGCCAAGGTAGAAGATCACGGCCAGCTTATGACTATCAGCCCTGATGGGAGAAAAGAAAAGGAGATTCATGGAGGCTATTTATACGACGGAAAAAATATTTATCTGTTTCTGGAGCCTGTAACAGTCAGCTGGGGAACAGAAAAAATGAGCCTGGAGGCCATGTCCTATATTGCAGTATTTGACAAACAGGGCTTTTATTACTATTCCTATGGAAATGAAAAGGCAGAATATGTGGAAAGCGGAGAAAACATTGTTTTTGCTCAGGCTGACACAGGGGCGTACAGCCTGAATTTAAGTAAGGATATTGTGGATATAAGGGGAGGAAGCTCTTTGCTGCTGCCTCCGGACCCAGAATCCTTTGAGGTGCTGAGATGATAAAAACTGACAGGGGGCCAAGATTATGAAAAAAGCCGGTATATTTGCAGCAGTGATCGCTTTGGTCCTGCTTTTTATGCAATTGTATAATTACAGGCTTCTGGCATATACAGACGATACGTGTTATGTAATTGACGGAAAGCTGGCGGCTGACAAGCTGAAAAATGGAGTGGAGGAGGGGGAGGACCCTAATATAGCTCTGGAAAAATATGAGGCGGCCACTCCTGTGTACACAAGAAGCAGCAAGTGGTTTATTGGGGAGGACTACAGACCTTTGGATACCTCGTTTCCAGTGTATGTAAACGAGGGCAATTTTCTGTACAGCTTTTCTGATGAAATGCAGCTGGTGACCTCAGAATTTTCTGTTTTGGACACATATGAGGGAATTTATGTGGCTGAGGGAAAAACCTATAACAGAGACAGGGAACAGGCAGACCCGGATGAATTTATATTTGTGGCTGCAGGGGACGGTTTATATTTAAACGCACAGACAATGACTGTCCGCTCCAGCGCCAGAACCCAGAGTATAGGGGCTAACAGCCTGATGAATTTAGAGGAAGATAAAATTTCCTACTACAGTTTTGAAAAGGGCATGTACATATATGAGGAGTACCAGGATTTACTGTACGCCACAGTAGAAATCGGAAGCGTGTCCATGACTTATGAGGAGCTTTTAGGAAGGCTCAGGGATATTTCAGGCAAAGATAGGGAGGACCAAAGATCTGCTGAGGAAACAAAAGCAGAAAGTCCTAAGGAGACAAAGCCTGAAAATGAAACAGAATCTGCTTTTGAAGAGGCGCAGGAGGAAAGTCTGGCAGAAAGCACAGAGGCAGACCTGGAGTCCGGACAGCCAGAAAAGGCTGAGAAGGAAAAAGAGGAAAGAAAACCTTCTGAAAAACAGCCTAAAAACCCCATTGAGCCTACAGACCCAGATCATCCCCCAAGGCCGGGAAGAACCTTAGATTGGCCTTTTGAAGGGGACATGGATGAGGACGGCCAAAATGAAGACAATGGAGGAAGCGGGAGCCAAGGCCAGGGCAATCAGGGAGGCGGAGACCAGGGTGATACTGGTGACGGAGACCAGGAAGGCGGCGGCAGCCAGGGAGGCGGCGAAGAGCAGCAGGCGAAACCAGAGGTCAGCCTGTCTAAATTTCAGTTTGGAGTTTACCACGGAGAGACCTTTCTTACTATTAACGACCCTAATCACACTATTGTAAAAGGGGTTCGGGTGATTATCTATAAAAAGGGGGAGACCAGAGCCTCCTACAGAAAGCTGTTCCGCACAGGGGGAGAAGTGGTGTTAGAGCCTTTAGAGCCGGACACTGAATATGAGGCAGAAGGATATTTTGACTATATAGACCCTGTAAGCGGAAAGCAGAGAGAAGTATTTTTCCAGAGACAGTATGTAGGAAAGACTCTTCCCATCAGCGCTTTAACGCCTTTAGAGGTTTTCCAGAGGCCGGAGGATGAGGAATTTTTCCCGTATGCAATACAGATCAATGATTTTACTGTGAAGAATGAAAAAACAGAGGGAGGCGCTACGCCCTCAGAGGCAGAAAAAAAATATGAAGCGCTGCCTTATATTGCCTCTGTACAGTTAAGCTTTGAAAAACAGGGAATGCCGGAGTGGAACAGCCCCCACACCTCTATAAGCTCCTCGCTTTTGTCCGCTGTGAAAAGGGGAGAGGCGGTGACGTGGAAAACAGAAGATATACTGGATTCCTACAGCAAATACAAATACAGCCTTACATTTTACGACAGATTTGGAAATCAGCTTCCTGTGTCAAAAACCTCTGCAACAGGCGGGGAGACCAGAACTTCAAAAATTGCCCCGGAGGCAGTAATGAGCATTGCTCCGGAAAGCGACGTTAAAACCCTGAAAATGAAATTGGAAATTTCCAATAAGGATAAGGCGGAATTTGTTAAAAATGGACAGAAGGTAAGACCTTATCTTTACATTACCTACGCAGATAAGCCGGATGTGCCTATTAACTTTACATTGGAAGGGGAAAGTCAGGAAATCACCAGGTATGAGCTGAAAAAGGACAGTGAAAAGCTTATATTTACCAGCCTCCTTCCAAGTACAGGATATGCTGTGTGGGTAAAGGGAAGCTTTGATTTGGAGGATGGAAAGGTACATGAAGATCAGGTGATGGGAAGTATTTTTACTACCACAGACAGCTTATCCAGCCTTGGCACAGTGAATTTCCTTTTTACGTCAGATAATATTACCTCCAGTTCAGGAACTTTAACGGTGCAAACAAGAAGCGCTGTCAGTGAGAATTTGTATCCGTTTTTGTCTCAGGTGGACATCAGCCTGTCAAATGGCGGACAGCAGGCATTTGACAGACAGTTTAAAAAAGCAGACCTGGATGGAATACAAATGAATCCAGGGGACGATTACACGGTGCCTGCAGACAGCCAAGGCCTATCCGGCCCGGAAGTTGTAATTCATCTGCCTTTAGACAGCCAGCCTATGAGCCCGTGGAGGGCGCTGCTTACCAACGGAACGGCGGTGATTGATTTTAAGGAGGGAAGCCTTAATTCTGCCACAAAGTATAATGTGGAGGCCAAAGCTTATGCCGTCAGAGGAAGCAACGACGGGGACAAGGTGGTTCAGGAGGACGTTACAGGCCGTTATTACAGGTCGTCCTTCCAGACCTTAAAGAAAAAGGTTTATGTAGATTATGAAATGTCCTTTATTAACGCTTCCTCAGCCACATTCTATAATCCCAGAGTGATTGACCAGGACGGAGCTGTAATAGGAGGCAATGTTACTGTCAGGCTAAAGAGAAAATCAAATGGAGTGGTAGTGGATGTCAGAGCGTTTCAGAACAGTGAGCTGAACAGCCTGGATTATATTACATTCAGCGGCTTAGACGGAAATACGGAGTACATATTAGAGTTTGTGGCTCAGGAGTACAATGAAGGGTATTCTTCTGTGACAAAGGAGATGCAGAAAACCTTGTACTTAAAAGACGGCTCCCAGATTATTTTCAAAGCGGAAAATACTTTGTGGGGCAGCTTGACCCCGGACAGCTTAACTCAGGATTATGAGGAGCAGATCGGCAAGCAGGGAGTAGGCATAAGCAGCATCAACATATTTGATGTAAATGAAGCGGAAATGTCTGTAAAGGTTACTGCCCAGGGAGAAGAGTACAACAGCGGTGTGGCCGCCTCTGAATATATTCCTGTAGAAGAAGGGCAGGTATATCTTGCCGGAGGAGGAATTGACGCTGCAATTTATTGTTATGATGAGGACAAGAATTATATAAAATATGTTTCTGACGGTAACAGGGCTTCCCTGACAGGAGTATTTACAGTTCCACAAGACTGCGCCTATATAAGGGTAAACGTAAACACAGCCAACCTGGCCAGCAGCTTTATTTCACCTGCATTATTTGCAGAGCAGGATTCAGCGGCAGATTTATTAAAAGGGAAAGAGGCCACAGAGGAGGCTTATATTAACTCAGACGGCATTACAATTATAAAAAATGCGGGAGCTAAGAATTTCGCCTGCATAGAGGACTATATTCCTATTTCTCCTGAGAAACGGTATTTCCGCATTAAGTCGGGAAAAACCACAACAGACTGGAGAGCCAGAAGAATATTCTACTATGATAAGGAGAAAAATTTTCTAAAGGCAGTAGATGGAGACAGCGACGGATACACAGTAGTTCCTCCAGACGGAGCGGCTTATGTAAGATTAAACCTGGCTGCAGACAGTAAGGAAGAAATATTCTTTGGGGAGGAATCTTTGCTTCTGTACGGAAAAGACGTGCTGCAGGGAGCAACCTGGCATGAAGGCATGTATGTGAACGCCTTAAACCGTTTTGATAATACTACATATTCCTACCAGATGTACTGCGACTATATCCCAGTAAAGCCGTCTGCTGTTTATTGGGCCCAGAACCTGAAGGGAATACAAATATTTACCAAGGATAAGAAATTTTTAGGATTTTATGACGCAGGCAGTTATTCTATTAAAATCCCGGCTGACGGAGCTTATATCAGAGCTAACGCAGAATTTGGAGAAAACCATGACGCAGTATTTTATTTCCGCCAGATTTCTCCTCAGCTAAAAAGAGGGGAGCTGACCATTGGCATGGATTTGGAGCTGGAGGACAGCAACAGCTCTTTAGGCAGCGACCCGTCCTTTACTTTAGTTTATACAGAAAGAGACCAGGAGGGAAATGAGACAACCTGGGAGGAAGTAAAAAAGATTGCAGATTTTAGCGGCAGAAGGTACACAGAGGCCATTTATTTTCAGGCAGAGCCAGACTGTGAGTACCAGGTAGATTTGGTTGTAGATATGGGAGGCAGAAGGATTATTCTGGACAGCGCGGCCGTAGGCACGGATAAAGTGGCTAATATTATTAAGTCTGAGGCCGCATTGCGGGCAGTTCGGTATGCTCCTGTAGAGGATTATATTGTTACAAGGGATATTGAAGTAAAAAGTAATAATATTATTTACCGGTTCTATGGAAATTTGGATTTTCAGGGCCATACTATTACCATGGATAATGTAATTAATTTGTTTTACAACATTTATGACGGAGCTGTAGTAGAAAATCTGGTGGTGAATTCTAAATTAGACAGCCCCAACCTGACTGTAGGAAACGGGTCAGCTGTGTGCTATCAAAACAGGGGAATTATCAGGGATACAGTTTTAAAAATCAGCCTGGATAACCAAAGAGATAATACAAGCTTTGGAGGCCTTACACTTTATAATTACGGAAGTTTGGAGAACTTTGCCCTGCAGCTGACAGGTAATTTCTGTATTCAGTCATACGGCGCAGTGGCGGCGGCTTATAACAACGGGGTGATAAAAAACGGCTATCTGGTAAGTGAAGACGCGTACAGAATAAAGGCCTGTCTGAATCAGACGGGAAGCAGAACATCCAGAGGAGGAATTGTAGGAAACAACAGGGGTGGTTCTGTGGAAAATGTTTACGCTGCCGTAGTAGTGGAGGATCAGTATACTCCAGACTCTTCTGCAAAAGACACAACTGAGCAGATGGGTATGATTGCAGGCGTGACAAGGGGAACTGTAAAAAATGCCTTTGGCGTGGGCATGACGTTGACAAATGACGTGCCTGCCTCTGTAAACGGACCTTCAGTAGGGTACGTAGCTACCCAGGGAGGCGTGGAAAATATTTCTTATATTGAAACCATGAACTTCCAGAATCCAAGATATGCCAACAGATTTAACAATCAGGTTACAACTGCTTCTCTTTGGGATAAAGAATGGCTTGCCTCTGCAATTAACCAGGATGATGCCTTTGACCTGGAGATAGCGGCGGGAGGATATTATCCTCAGGTGAAAATGTCTGAAGAAATGGAAGGAAAGCAGCCTTTAGTTCATTTGCCGGATCAGTTTAAGCCGTCGGCTCCTAAGATTATTTCCACAGCAGTGCTGGAGCAGGAAAATGACAGGGCGTTAGTGCAGTTTGGCTTAGAAAACAGAAGCAATCTGGAAATTAAAGAGTTTAACATTGCTGTTATGAATATGAAAAGCAACCAGAGAACTTATGATCCGGACGCAGTGAAAGCAGAGGTGAAGGAACAGGGAATAAAGGAAGATGGAACCTACTATGTAAATGTGGAAATGACAGAGCCTGTATTTTTCAGGTCTAAATATTACGTTTACAGTTTAAGAGCCGGTCTGGCGCAAAATGAAAGCACGGATGCATGGTATGAGGACAGTGACAGGGAAAAGTCGGAAATTTCCATGGAGTTTTATAAGCCGGTGGAAACTGTGGAGGACTGGAGAAACAGCTTCGGAAAGGCCATAGACGCTTACGGCAATTATAGGATTCAGGCACAGGAGCTGGATTTTTGGAACATAAAAACCTCTGACTATTTGACAAATTACAGAATTATAGGGTCTTTCTACGGAAAAATCGACGGACAGTGGACAGATGAACAAGGTGTTTCCCACACAGCTCTTCTGAAAAATATAAATATGGACGGAAGCCCCAGCCTTATTGAAAACTTATATGGCTCCCTGAAAAACATTATGGTAGATGGTTTGTCGGTGGACAGCGAGCACAGAGGCGACGTAATAAATAAAGGTTTAATCGGTTATTCCAGCGGCGGAAAGGTAGAAAACGTCCACGTGAGAAATGCAAAAGTTTCAGGGGCCTATAATACTGGCGGTTTAATTGGATATGCGACTGACAGCTCTGAAATCAAAAATTGTTCTGTCAGCGACAGCCAGATTATTACATACGCTTCTAAGGTAAGTGGAAAGGTTTCAGTAGGCGGCCTGATAGGCAGAATGAGCACATCTGATTTGGAGAATTCTTATGTGCAGGACGTGGATATTGACAATACAAAGGCTTTAGATACAGAAGGGGCCGGAGGAATTACAGGTATTACAAACGGGGACCAGGTTATTATTAAAAACTGCTATGCAGCAGGGTCGCTGAAGTCTGTATATAGGAATATTGGAGGGCTGGTAGGCAGCCAGACTGCAGGAGATTTTAGAATGACAGGTAGCTTTTCTAAAGTGGATATGGATATATACGGCAGCTATGTAGGCGGTCTCCTTGGCTATCTCAACCAATTTGAGGAAATAAAGGGAAATATTTCTTTAGGAAATATTTTTGTTCACAGCTCTACTCCTACTATGGTTCACAGAATAGCAGGATACGGAATCACACAAAAATATGAAGGCAACTATGGATTTTCCGGACAGATGTATTTAAATGAAACTATGAGCGGTGACATAGACGATACGTCAGCCCTGCTTGCAGGAGCCGACCTGCGCAGCGAAGTCACATATAAAGATCTGCTGGGCTGGGATGAAAGTAATTATGCCTTCCAGTGGAGCGGAGAAGAGGGAAAGCAGGGAATTCTTGACAGCTGCCTGCCAATGTTAAAAGGCGCCGACGGAAGTTTGCTTCCATGGCAGAAGCCAATACAGATTATTACTGAGGATACAGGTTTATCTGTAGTAGAGTTTGCTATTAACAACAGCGCTGTAAAAGAATATGCGGCTATGTTCCCAGGGCAGACGGCGCCCTTTTCTCAGGCATATTCACTGAGGCTGGATTTATCCTATGACCAGAGCAAGTATTTTATTGCTTCTGTTTCAGCGGAGGGTCTGAATCTGAATGAGAAAATGAATGAGACCATTACATATAAAGATCAGCCGATTACCGGCACAAACAGGGTGATCAGAACATATCCTTTTGTGCTGGATGAAATGGGAGGAGACGTTTACTGTATTAATGTAGTGCTTCAGGGAATAGAAGATTCTGAAAAGCAGGTTACTTTAAGCGCCGTAGCTAAGCCAAGCGTACCCATTAACATGACGATTAAAAATGCCCAGGAGTGGAATACGGTTATGGAGAAATATGGAGATTCCTTTGGAAACTTTGTATTAACCGGAGATATTGACGCCAAAACCCTGCCTGCGGGGACAGAATTAATAGACGACGTAAGGATTAACAGTCTGTCTAGTATGGGAGGCCAGACCTTTGCCATTAAAAATATTACTCATAGGGCGGACAGCAGAAGCAACGCCTTAATCAGCAACTGCCTGTCCAGAATAGAAAATGTGAATTTTGAGAATATTTCCTGGAAGGTTCCTGAGAAAGACCAGGACGGAAGGCTGTCTTCATATGAAAATATAGGTTTGGTAGGACTTAATCAGGGAACCATAGAAAATGTAAGCTTTTCCAACATAGAGATCGACGGAGGAAAAGGCACCAGAACAGG
Organism: Lachnoclostridium edouardi; assembly: GCF_900240245.1. Taxonomy (GTDB): domain Bacteria; phylum Bacillota; class Clostridia; order Lachnospirales; family Lachnospiraceae; genus Lachnoclostridium_A; species Lachnoclostridium_A edouardi. Next base: position 1,333,676 of record NZ_OESQ01000001.1, on the reverse strand, counting down.
CTGTATTGCCTATAATACCGGAAATTTAACGGATATTAAATTAAAAGATATTAAGGTATCATCAGAGGGCAGCTATACAGGAGGACTTACAGGATATACGCAGCTGGAAGTGAACAGGATAACTGCAGAAGGTGATCTGAAAGCTTCCCAGTCTGGCCAGGATTCTACAGAGTATGAGTCTACATATGAGATTACAGGCAGATTTTACGTAGGCGGAATTATAGGAAGCGGAAAAGTCTGCGATAGTGTAAGAGTGTCCGGCATCCGAGTAATGGGAGATGATTTTGGCACTGGAGAAACAGTGAGCCAAATCGGAGGTATTGTAGGCAACGGAAATGTACCTCAGGCAGGAGACAGCCCTAGTGAAAATGAAGAAAAGTATTCCTCTATTGTAAACAGCGTAATAGAGACAAAAGATACGACAGCAAAAGCCGAGTATATAGGAGGAGCTGCAGGAAACGGAAATGTGTATCATGTGAAAGCTGAAAATCTGGTTGTAAGAAGCCAAAAAGGAACGAAAGTAGGAGGCTTAAACGGCCAGGCGTACAGTTATAAAAGCAGTTTGACCACCTTAGACAACGGGGAGTATGAAATAAAGCAGTCGGAAATTACAGGAGAAGAGTTTGTAGGAGGAGTGTCAGGAAGAGGATATACCAGCTCATCAACTGTAAGCCGGACAAGGATTCAGGCTTTAAAAGCTTATGCAGGCGGAATCACAGGTGTAAATTACTCCAGCAATTCTTCTGATTTGGCGGACAGTGTATGGGTAAAGGCTCCCCAGGGCGCGGGAGGTATAAGCGGTTCTGTGGAAAACGGAGATATTAGCTCCTGCCTGGTATCCCGGTCTCAAATAGAAGGCAGCTGCAACGTAGGTGGAATTATGGGAGAGGCCCGCACCAACGCAGTAAGCTATACTGGAAATGGCGTGATTAATTCTACAATTACTGCAGGAAAAAATGCAGATACAAATGAAAGCAGCGCAGGCGGAATCGGTGGATATTTAGAGCTTTTAAATAATTTTTCCAATAATTATGTAAAGGATACGAAGATATTTGCAGAGGGAAGCTGCGCCGGAGGATTAATAGGAGCTTCTATGGGAGGCCATTATTTCCGAAATGTTTCTGCGGCCACAGTGGAGACTCAGGATTCTGCAGCCGGCGGTTTTATTGGAAAGCTGACTGGATACCAGAAAAATATCAGCACAGACTATGCCAAGGTGAAGCTTTATGAAAGCTACAGCGCGTCCAAGGTAAAGGCTGCAGATTATGGGGCAGGCTTTATTGGAATGTACACCTGCAGTCCTGACACACAGCTGTACGCTTTAAATGAAGAAAATACATATGGGCTTTTATCTATGGGCACAGTTTCATCAGGAGACCACAGCGACTTATTTATCAATACAGATGAAAACAGAAGCGGTCTTTCATGGAGCGGAGGCTATTTAAGGGCATATGCAGGCGCTGCTTTAGAAAGCGGAGGCACAAGTAAAACAGCAGATGCAGTCTATGAATATTCCTGGGATCAGGCAAAACCTAGCGGGGCGGGAGGAACAGCAGAGGCTGGAAACCAGCTTTTAAAGGAGATTCTGACTGTAACAGGAAAAAATCTGATGGATAAGCGTCTGTACACTAACGGCTTTAGTGAAGGCGGCATGAACTGGGGGGCTGGAAACTGGATTTACGACGGTTTAGGCCGTATGGACGAGGACAAAGAAGCAGAAAACAAAGCTAAGGGCACTACCAATATAATGATCACGGTAAATGGGACAACAGAAACTGTTATAGGCCAGGACACAGGACTTTATACTGTGGCAAAAGGCTTTACCCCTGTGGGAGAAATGCTTGAGGACGGCACAGAATATCAGTGGTACAGGGCTTATGAACCAAATAGAGGCAGCAGCTTTGTTGTAAATGGAGCTACAGGCAGAAGCCTGGAAATGGCCGGCCGGGGATACTATTTTGGAAGAATCCGTATAGGAAGCACATATTTTTATACTTCTACCATTAAGGTAGATACAGAGGGCTATATGCCTTACATTAACGGAGGAAATACGAATACAAAAGGCGGTCAGGAAGGAATTTTGCCGGAAGTAGGAGAGGATGATGAGCTGAAGCTTTATAATGGAACAGACAGACTGTTTTACGGAGGAATTGTAATTCCTGATGAAAGCAATACTGTGACGTTTGCCGCATTAGGTGATGGGGACGCGGCGGCGGAAGCCTACCCGTCAGGCCCTGACTGTGTAAATGTAGAGCTGCGCAAAGACTTTGAGGCGGCAGACAGACTGCAGGTAACAGCCGGAGATCAAACTCTTTTAGATGTTCGTCCGGACAGAAGAGTGTATACCTTAAATTATGACTACAAGTCTGTTCTGAATATTGCAGTAAAAGCAGGGGAGGAGGAGAGAACATATTCTTATGACCCTACTTTGCTGAGAAGAACCGTTATGGTTTGGGAAGATGATTATTACTACACCAGCGGGGGAAGCCTGAAAAATTCTTCCGGCACTGTGACAGATGAGGAAATCATTCATTTATATGGAGGCATGGCCTTAGGAGCTGACGGAGCTGTGTATGATGTGGCTGCGGGAGAAAAGGTATCTGACAGTAAAAGGGAAACCTGGAAATCAGAGGATGACCGGCTGCCGGTAAGCCAGGCAGATTATAAAGGCAGCTGCATAAAAACATACGGAAGATTTTCTGAAATTGCTACTGCCTCAGAGGCCCAGGATGCGACTGTCAGAGAGCAGCAGCTGTTTGTCAAGGACGGCAGCATGTTTGGCCTGGAAAGTAGCCAGTGGTCAAAAGGCTTTGTTATAGACCAGTATAACGGACAGACCTTTGTGGCAGCGCTGAATGAAAAGCAGGAATTAAAGGATTTTGCAGATCCGTTAAAAACTCCTGAAAATTTCAGCAGGAAAAATGTGGCCCACATGAGCAATACTCTGGACACGAATCAGCCGTATTTGCTGGTGCGGTATGCAACAGGCGAGGCAAAGGGCTTTAACTATTTAACAGGAGAAGAGCTTCCTATAGAAAATGCATACTCTGATATTTCCCTTTTTGATTTTGCAGCAGACTTTATGAATGATTTTATAGGTCAGGCTGACCAGGGAAATCAGGCCTTTGTAGATTTAAAGCTGTTAAAGGAGGATTTAATGTTAAATCCGGTGACAGATGAGCAGCTGGAAGCCGCTATGGCTGTGATCAGTAGTCAGACAGATTCTGAGACCTTAGACAGTGATGAGGAAGCTGCTGATGAGGAACATGAGCCGGAGGATGAAGCAGATTCTGAAAATAAGTCTGAGGAGAAAGAAAAAGAGGCAGAAGCAGATTCTGAAAATCTGTCAGATAAAAACAGTGAAGATATTCAGGGAGAATATGTTGACGGATCAGGACAGATAAACGGGGATGCTGATTCAGACGGAGACGGCGAAGGAGACGGGGCAGAAGATGTTAATGGGTCCAGCTTGTTAAAAGGTCAGCCGGCGCCAGACCAGGAGGCTGGTGAGCTCAAGCAGGAGGACAGCCAAAAGGAACATGCAGAAAGCCTGAATAAACCGGAATCAGAGAAAAAGTCTGTGAACAACAGTCAGAAGCCAAAGAAAAAGGCTGAGGCAGATAATAGGAAATCAGAAAAGCCAGAGGCTGACAGTGAGCCAAAGGAAATTTCTGAAGCTTCTGGGTCAGGCGGCGGCCAGATAGAAAACAGTCAGGCAGAAAACAACCAGGCAGAAAACAGTCAGGCAGGAAATCCGTCAGAAGAGGATTATGTATATTCATTTAATACAGATGAGGAAATCTGCCAGCTGTACAGCAGCAGTGATCTGCTTACGGACAGTGAAAATCAGCTGATGAGCCAGGAGAAGAAACTGGAAACATTAAAGGCGGCAGGAATGCTTGTAGATGAAAAGCATTTAATGGGAAAGGCCAGAACAGAAAAGGAGAGCAAGGGGCTGATTATTTTTGCAGTTACAGCGGCAGCGGCCTTAGGCTTATCAGGCATTCTTATTAGGAGAAGAAGAAAATAAAAGGAAATAAGAATGGAGGCGGGCAGATGAAGTGGAGAAACAAAGTAATATTAACAGTCCTTTTTGCCGGTATGGCTTTGGGAGGCAGTTTAACCTCCCTGGCCTCCCAGGGCCAGGCGGCTTGGATTCAAGGCACAGATAGTTCTGGGGGGACCTACTGGCAGTACATAGATGAAAATGGCCAGGCGGCGGCAGGCTGCAGCAAAGAAATTAACGGCGGCAAGTATTTTTTTGACCAGGAGGGCAGAATGCTGTGGAGCTGGATTTCTGAGGATGGAGAGCCGGTGGACAGCGGTAGCGGAGACGGGTACAGAAACGAAGGAGTTTATTACTGCGGAGACAAGGACGACGGCAGGGCTTCTGTAGGCTGGAAATATATTCCTGTAGAGGAGCAGAACGGCGGCAAGGAGAAAAAATGGTTTTACTTCAGAGAAAACGGAAAAAAGGTTGCAGACGGCAGTATAACAGAGCATGAGGACGGCAACCAATACAGATACACTTTTGACGAGGACGGAATCATGGTTTCTTCTAAAATGGTAGGGGCCAGTCAGGGAAATGATTCTGACGGAGGCGAATGGGTTCAGCACATTCCGGGAACAGGGCAGGATTCTTATGGCAGCGACGTTGCCAGATGGTACTATCTTCTGGGAAACGGAAATCTGGTGAAGAATCAGATCAGAGCCATAAAAGGTCAGACCTACATATTTGATGAAACAGGAATTATGAGAACAGGTTTGGTTCTGGTAGATCAGAATAATAAATATGCGGAAACTATTTTAAATAAAGCAGACCATGTTTGGTGTGATTCTGGAGATTTAAGCCAGTATTTAGATGAATACCAGATTATGTATTTTGACGAGACCTCAGGAGCCAGATTGAAGGGAAAAATTCAGCTGGATATGGGGGACGGAACCTACACCCTGGCCTTTAGGGAAAACGGAAAAGCAGTCCACGGGCCTTACCAGGGATATTTATATGACGGAGGAGTACTTCAGAAGGCAGATGCAGGCTCAAAATATGAGATAAAAAATGTAGATGACAAGGAGTACTTAGTAAACGCCGGCGGAAAGATTCAAAAGAAAGGAAGATATAAGGACAAAGGGGATACCTGGTGGAATGTGGAAGCCGGCTCTGACAGTCAGGGATATGTAATTACAGAGGAATAATAACAGCAATTAAGGGAAAGAGGATGCGTCTGAAAAGGTAATTGAGATGCACCTCTTTTTCTTTAAAATCATGTACATTTATGATATAATGTGAACGCCTGGAAATAAACAGCAGGTATATGAGAAAAGGAAATGACAGCTTATGAAATTAATTAAAACACAAGAGGCGGTAGACCAGGTACTGTGCCATGATATGACTCAGATTATAAAAGGGGTGACAAAGGACGCAGTATTTCGCAAAGGCCATATTGTCCGTGAGGAAGATATTCCTGTGCTGTTAAGTATAGGAAAAGACCATATTTATATTTGGGAGAATGACGATACAATGCTCCATGAGGATGAGGCGGCCCAGATTTTAAGAGAAATCTGTGAAGGAGATTATATGAAGGCCTCACAGCCTAAGGAAGGAAAAATTGAGCTGACAGCAGAAATAGACGGTCTGTTTTTAGCTGACATAGAGGGAATGCGGGCAGTGAACTCTTTAGGAGATATGATGATAGCATCCCGCGCCTCAGGCTTTCCTGTGAAAAAGGGGGACAAGCTGTGCGGAACCAGGATTATTCCCCTGGTGATTAAAAGGGAAAAAATGGAGGAGGCCAAAAAAGCGGCCGGAGATAAGCCCTTAATGCGCCTGCTTCCTATGAAAAAGAAAACCTTTGGAGTGATAACCACAGGAAACGAGGTGTTCTACGGAAGAATTCAAGATACCTTTACTCCTGTTTTAAAAGAAAAACTGGAGGAATACGGCTGCTCCATGGTATCTCATGTGGTTTTAGACGACGACCATGAAAAAATAACAAAGGCCATTATGGACATGGCGGATACAGGGGTGGAAATGGTGTTCTGTACAGGGGGAATGAGCGTGGACCCTGACGATAAAACCCCTCTTGCCATTAAAAATACAGGGGCAAAGATTATTTCTTATGGAGCTCCTGTTCTGCCGGGAGCCATGTTTTTGCTGGCCTATAAAGAGGGCCTGCCTATATGCGGCCTGCCAGGCTGCGTAATGTATGCAAAAAGGACAATATTTGATTTGATTCTGCCTTATTTACTGGCAGATGAGCCTGTAACAGCCAGTCAGCTGGCCGGGCTTGGAAACGGCGGACTGTGTCTAAATTGTCAGGAATGCCATTTTCCTAACTGCAGCTTTGGACATGGAGTATAAGAATTAGGGATTAGACAGAAAGGAGCGGCTGAAAATGGAATTTACCCATGTGGATCAAATGGGAAACGCGGTTATGGTAGACGTTGGAGAAAAGGCAGTAACCAGCCGCAGAGCCGTGGCAGCAGGAAAAATCTATATGAGCCGCCGGTGCTTTAAGGCGGTGAAGCAGGGACAGTGTAAAAAGGGGGACGTGCTGGGAGTGGCTCAAATCGGAGGAATTATGGGCACAAAGAAAACGGCAGATTTGATTCCCCTGTGCCACCCTATAAATCTGACAAAAAGCAGTGTGGAATTTGTTTTACATGAGGAAGAAGCTTCTGTGGAGGCAGTGTGCACTGTTTCCTGCCAGGGAAGGACCGGCGTGGAGATGGAGGCCCTAACCGGGGTCACGGCTGCTCTTCTCACAGTGTACGATATGTGCAAGGCCATTGACAGGGGGATGAGAATCCAGGATGTGCATTTAGTGGAAAAGCAGGGAGGAAAAAGCGGAGACTTTTACTGCGAGGGGCATTATGATTGACCAGTTTCAGAGAAATATTGATTATTTAAGAATCTCTATTACAGAAGAGTGTAATCTGCGCTGCGCCTACTGTATGCCTGTAAAATGGCAAAATCAAAATAAAAGAGAAATACCAGATAAATATTTAACCTCCAGGGAGATTATCAGGCTTACAGGGCTTTTTGAGACCTTGGGCATTAAGAAAATAAAAATCACAGGAGGAGAACCTCTTTTAAGGAAAGATGTTTCCCATATAATTGCCGGTTTGAAAAGCATTTCCGGTATTAGGCAGGTAACTTTAACTACAAACGGGATTTTCCTGGAGGAAAAAGCAGAGGCTTTAAAAAAAGCAGGAGTCCACGGGATCAACGTAAGCCTGGACACATTGGATGAGGATTTTTATTGTAAGCTTACTGGAGGAAAGGGAAATCTGAATCAGGTATTAAAAGGAATCCAGGCTGGCAGAAGGCTGCAGATTCCTATAAAAATTAACGCTGTGCTTTTGAAAAACGAAAAGGAACATTGGAAGAATTTAACAGAGCTTTTAAAAGAAGGAATTCCTGTGCGGTTTATTGAATTGATGCCCTTAGGTTTGGGAAGGAAGATGGAAGGAATCACAGGAGAAGAGGCCTTAGCCCAGTTAAAGATTATGTATCCTGATTTAAAGGAGACAAAAAAAGCCTTAGGCGCAGGCCCTGCCAGATACTTTGAAAGCGCCGGGCTGAAAGCTCCTGTAGGTCTTATTGACGCTGTTACCAATAAATTCTGCACAGGCTGCAACAGGGTCCGTCTTACTAGTCAGGGAATTTTAAAACCATGCCTTTGTTATGATTATGGAGTAGATTTAAAAAAGCTTCTGCGCCAGGGGAAAACAGATCAGGAGATTTTGCGGGAAATAAAGAAAGCTGTTTATGAGAAACCAAGGGGCCACTGTTTCGGCCAATCAGATAATATTGCAGAAAGTAAAATGATGTGGCAGATTGGAGGATGACATATGGGAAAAGTACTGGCTGTCTGCATCAGCGAAAAAAGAGGAACAGAGAAAAAACAGATACCGGCCGGAGATTTTAAGGAGAACTGGGGAATTGCAGAGGACGCCCATGCAGGCAGATGGCACAGGCAGGTGAGCCTGTTAAGCGCTGGAAAAATAGAAGAGTTTAACAAACTGGGAGCCCAGGTGGATTACGGCGAATTTGGGGAGAATCTGGTGGTGGAGGGAATTGATTTTTCCGCTTTGCCGGTAGGCGCCAGACTAAGGTGCAACCAGGTGGTTTTGGAAATCACCCAGATTGGAAAAGAATGCCACAGCCACTGTAATATATACAACAGAATGGGCGACTGCATTATGCCCAGGGAAGGCGTATTTGCGGCTGTGATTTCAGGGGGAAGGATTGCCCCCGGGGACAATATGGAAATCATTCCTTACGAGGGAAAACGGCCCTTCCAGGCTGCCGTTATCACCTTGTCAGATAAAGGTTTCCGGGGGGAGAGAGTAGACAAAAGCGGCCCTGCTATAGAGGACAGGCTGAAAAAAGAGGGATATGAAATTATAGAGCGGCTGCTGCTTCCAGACGATGAGGAAGCCTTAAAAAGCCAGCTGATCAGACTGTGCGATCAAAGACAGCCTGACTTGATTCTCACAACAGGAGGCACAGGATTTTCCCAAAGAGACATAACCCCGGAGGCCACAATGGCAGTGGCCCACAGAAATGCTCCTGGAATTGCTGAAGCTATCAGAGCATATTCAATGAAAATCACTTCCAGGGCCATGTTGTCCAGAGGCGTATCTGTAATCAGGGGAAGAACCTTAATTATTAACCTGCCTGGCAGTTTAAAGGCTGTGGAGGAAAGCATGGACAGCTTTTTAAATGTAATTCCCCATGGCATAGAGCTTTTAAGAGAGGAAGCCCATGACTGCGGTGAAAAGGGAAAGAATTAAAAGCACAATAAAGAAAAATATACATATAGAGAAGAAGATATAAAAGATGAAAAAGAAAGCTATTCAGTTAGGAGCAGCAGTAATGGGAGTGATTATGGGGCTTAGTCTGACAGCCTGCGGCAGTAGCGAAAAAACGGAGGCAGGTAAAGAGGAAACAGCTGCCGTATCTGAGACAAAAGAGGAGGCAAAGGAAACAGAGCTGATTGTCTTCGCCGCCGCTTCTATGACGGAAACTCTGGAAAAAATCAGTGAAATTTATGAGGAGGCTGTTCCAGGCATTAAGCTTACATTTAATTTTGATTCCTCAGGCACATTGAAAACTCAGATTCAGGAAGGGGCTGAATGTGCTCTGTTTATTTCAGCAGGCCAAAAGCAAATGGACCAGCTGGATATAGAGGCAGATTCTCAGGTAAATACAGAAGGTTTAGACTATATTTTACAGGGCTCCAGAATCAATCTTTTGGAGAACAAGGTTACTTTATGTGTGGCGGACAACAGTCAGTCAGGCATTAAAAGCTTTGAAGATATGGCGGAGCAGCTGAAAAATAATCAGGTTTTAATGGCAATGGGCAACAGCGACGTGCCTGTGGGACAGTACACTGAGAAGATTTTGGAATATTTTGGACTGAATCAGGAGGAGCTAGCAAAGGCAGGAAAGATTACATATGGAACAAATGTAAAAGAGGTTACTACTCAAATTTCAGAGGGCAGCGTAGACTTTGGAATTGTATATTGTACTGACGCCTTCAGCGCAGGCTTAAATGTTACAGATGAAGCTACGGCAGAAATGTGCGGCCAGGTGATTTACCCTGCGGCAGTATTAAAAAATTCACAGCATCAGGCAGAAGCAGAGGCGTTTTTAGACTTTCTCACTGGGGATGAGGCTATGAATATTTTTAAGGAAGTAGGATTTTCACCTGCAGAATAAAGGAGAAGTGAGAAAGCATGGACTGGTATCCCTTAATAAATTCCCTGCGCATTGCGGCGATCAGCAGTATAATTGTATTTTTTACAGGTATTTTAGCCGCCTACTACGTAGCCAGGCTTCCTAAAACAATTAAAGGGCTTTTGGATGTGATTTTGACCCTGCCTTTAGTGCTGCCGCCTACAGTTGTCGGTTATTTTCTGCTGCTGATTTTAGGCAATAAAAGGCCTGTAGGCCATTTGCTGGCTCAATGGGGAATTCCCTTTGTAATGACCTGGTACGGGGGAATCGCCGCCGCCTCTGTGGTGGCATTTCCTCTTATGTACAGAACTGCCAGAGGGGCGTTTGAAAGCTTCGATGAAACTTTGGCGGACGCAGGAAGAACATTGGGCCTTTCCAACTCCTATATTTTCTGGAAAATCAGGATGCCCTACTGCAGACAGGGGATTTTGGCAGGTACAGTGCTGGCCTTTGCCAGGGCTCTTGGAGAATACGGGGCCACCAGTATGCTGATCGGCTATACTCCGGGAAAAACAGCTACAATATCTACTACAGTGTATCAGCTTTGGAGAACCAACGACGGAAAAGGGGCTTTTTTCTGGGTGATGGTAAACCTAAGCATTTCCGCTGTAGTAATGACGGCGGTGAACGTATTGGAAAAGAAAAACAGGGGGGCGAAAGGGTGAGTCTGAGTGTACAGATTGAAAAAAGATTTCCTGACTTTCATCTTCAGGCGGATTTTCATGCAGAATCGGGGATATTAGGACTTTTAGGCGCCTCAGGCAGCGGGAAAAGCATGACTCTTAGATGTATTGCAGGAATTGAAAAACCAGACCGGGGAAAAATTGTTTTAGATGGAAAGGTGTTATTTGACAGCGAGAAAAAAATCAATCTGCCTCCCCAAAAAAGACAGGTAGGATATTTGTTTCAAAACTACGCTTTATTTCCCAACATGACAGTAAAACAAAATATTTTATGCGGCATAAAAGGGTCCGGCAGACAGGCGGAGGATGGGGAAATCAATGAGATTGTAAATCTTCTGCAGCTGCAGGGGCTGGAAGAGAGAAGGCCGCATCAGCTTTCCGGAGGCCAGCAGCAAAGGACGGCTTTAGCCAGAATACTAGTAAGCCGGCCTGCCATACTTATGCTGGACGAGCCGTTTTCCGCTTTGGACAGCTATTTAAGAGACAAGCTGCAGATTGAGATGAGGGAGCTTTTAAAGAATTTTAAAGGTCCTGTGCTTATGGTCACTCACAGCAGGGACGAAGCCTATCATTTGTGCGGCAGAATCGGTTTCATGGACAGGGGAAGACTGGAGCAGGTCAGGGAGACGAAAGGGTTGTTTGCAGATCCGGGGACAAAACAGGCAGCTCTTATGACAGGCTGCAAAAATATAGTGGAGGCGGAAAAAGCAGGGGACAGGCAGGTGTACGTGCCTAAATGGGGAACTACTTTTCACACCAAAAAGCAGGTGGAGGACAACCTTTGGGGAATTGGAATCAGAGCTCATTATTTTAACCCGGAGGAAACAAAAAACTGTTACAGTATTACTCCCATAGATGAAATGGAGGAGCCTTTTGAGTGGATTGTCAGATTCCGGTATACAGGGCAGAACCAGAATTCAGAGGAAATTTGGTGGAGAATGGCAAAGGAAAAAAGGCCGCCAAGGCTGCCCTCCTGTATTGGAGTTGCCCCTGAGGACATATTGCTGCTGTATGAGGGCGCCTAAGGGAAAAGGAGGCATAATATGGAGCTTATGAAGCAGCTTAAAAAGCTTTTGGAGGAAGAAAAAGACTGTATTCTCGCTGTAATTATAGAAGGCAGAGGAAGCGCCCCCAGGGAGGCAGGAGCCTGTATGACTATAGGCCCATCCGGCAGACTTTTTGGAACCATAGGCGGGGGAATGCTGGAAAAAAGATGTATTGATCTGGGAGTAAAGTTTTTAGAAGAAAAAAAGTCCTCCAGAGAGAAATTTTGTCTGTCTAAAGAAGAGACGGCAGATCTGGGAATGATTTGCGGAGGAGATGTGGAGGTGCTGTTTTCTTTTATCTCTCAGGAGGCAAAAAATAATCTGAGAGGGCAGCTTCAAAAGGGAGAGACAAAGGGGATCAGGGAAAATCTGTGGTTTTACCTTCCTGTAAATGGAGATGAGCCTTTTTTTCAGGATAATGAAAGTCAGGCTGTGGAAAAGGATCGGGGATTTTTTCACATAAGTGGAAAACCTTGTTACGGGATCAGGCTGGTGTCTCAGTCAAAGGTTTTTATTTTTGGAGGAGGCCATTTGGCCCAGGAGACGGTGCCTCTTTTGTCCCATGTAGGATTCCGATGTATTGTAATAGACGACAGGGAGGAATTTTCCAGAAAAGAATTGTTTCCGGAGGCAGAGGAAACCTGGACAGTTGATTTTGAAAAGCTGGCAGGGAAGTTTGCTGTCAGTGAAAAGGATTATATCTGCGTGATGACAAGAGGGCATTTGGGGGATACAGAAGTACTGAGATACGCCTTAACTACGCCTGCCTGTTATATTGGGGCGGTGGGCAGCAGGGCAAAAAAGGAAATTGTAAATAAGAAATTAAAAGAATATGGCTTCACAGAAAATCAGATTAAAAGAATTATATCTCCTATTGGTCTGGATATATTCAGCGAGACCCCGGCGGAGATTGGAGTAAGCATTGCAGCTCAGCTGATTTTGGTCCGGGGAAAACAAAATCGGACCAAAACCACCTAAGCCTTGTATCAGGAGGACTGACCGTAAGTCATGGCGGCTCCTGCGTCCAACATGCCGCCGGTAGCCACCTTGCCCTGAAGCTGTTCTAAAGGCCGAGCAGTCTGAAGAATTCTGTTTTTTACGTCTGCCAGACTTAAATTGGCGTCCGAGGCATATATCATGGCTGCAACTCCTGTTACCATAGGAGCTGCCATAGAGGTTCCGCTCATAAATCCGTAACCATTTGAAATTGTGCTGACAATATAGGAGCCGGGGGCCGCAATATCAACGCTTGCAGCGCCAAAGTTGGAGCTGGTATCCAGGCTTCCGTCAAACATTAAATTGGCCACTGAAATAATATTGTCATAGGGGAAGGCGGCAGGATAAATCGGATTATCGTCGATGCTGTAGCCTATGCCGTTTGTATCCCCGTTTCCGGCGGCTACAATAAACAGCATGTTAGAATTCTGAATTGCATCCGCCAGCTCCTGGCTGTATTTTAAGGTGCCGGAGCTAAGATTGCAGATGGAAGCTCCGTTAGCCTCGGCATATTTAATGGCCTGTACAATCATTTCAGGAGTGCCGGTTCCGGAGGAGGTGCCCAGGGCTTTGATGGACATAATTTTTACCTGACTGTTGTCAGCTATGCCTGTTATTCCGCCGTCCCCTCGTGAGGCGGCGATAGTGCCGGCTACGTGAGTGCCGTGGTCGTCCTCATTTCCTGTGTACACCTGATTATTATTGTCAAAAAAATTCCACCCGTTTACATCATCTACAAAGCCGTTGCCGTCATTGTCAATGCCGTCTCCGGGAATCTCGTCTTCATTTACCCATATAGAATTTTTCAAATCAGGATGGTTAATATCAATGCCTGTGTCAATAACAGCTACAATTACTTGTCTTTTATTGGTGGCTGCAGAATAGGCTTTCCAGGCGGGAAGTACGTTAATATCTATTCCGGGAACAGCGTTTGTCACCACCTGAGAATAAGAATCAGGTCCGTTGGAGCGGGGCAGGCCGATCAGGCCGATAGGGTTGGGAACATTGCTGTATATAGCTCCAATATCTGTAAATTTCTGCTTCAATTCTATGGCCTGAAATTCACCGTCATTTTTTAATCCCCACTGGTATGTAGCGTACTGATCTTCCGGGGATAAATTAATAAGGCCCGGTCCCACTGCAAATGTATGAAAAGCTTCGTCCGACTGCTTAGCATAGGCAGGAAAAGCCTGTGCCAGAGAAATAATACTAAAGGCCGCAGCAGTGACAAAGGCAGAAAAACGTCTCCGCATTTTGTTACCTCCTTGTTATCCTTATTTTAAGTCTTCACATTATACCATATTATACAGAAAATGGTTTGAAAAATATGTGAAAAAACACTTACGGTTTTACCCGGGCTATTTTTCTTGTTCCTGTCATATGAATATGATAAAATACCCGTCTTTAGAAGTTAGCACTAGAAATCTTTAGGAGTATTTTCTGCTCTGAAGCCTCACAAATGCCTTTAAATAAGGCTTTTTTTATTGCAAAAAAACTTTTCAAAATTCTTTTTTTGCGATATACTAATAGTGTTNCCCGTCTTTAGAAGTTAGCACTAGAAATCTTTAGGAGTATTTTCTGCTCTGAAGCCTCACAAATGCCTTTAAATAAGGCTTTTTTTATTGCAAAAAAACTTTTCAAAATTCTTTTTTTGCGATATACTAATAGTGTTAGTGGTGCTATCTTTTTGAGGAGGGATTCTATGGCATATTTTTTAAAAAAGACAACTTTAAAAGGCAGAACTTATCTTGCGATTTATGACAGTTTTTATAATCAGGAAAAAAAGGGGGCAGCTCACAAATGCTACAAATCCCTTGGCTCTGTAGAAACACTGAAAAAGAACGGCATGGAAGATCCAATCTCTTTTTACCAACAAGAAGTAGCTCTCTTAAACCAGCAACGAAAAGAAGAAGGTGTCCGCAAAATTTCTGACATTTCTCCAACTCTTTATCTTGGATACTTTCCACTGAAAGCAATCCTTGAGAAATTAAAAATCCAAAAGTATGTGAATTATTTTCATCTTACATATGATTTTCAGTTCGATCTTTATGAATTGATTTCTACATTAGTCTACGCAAGAGGTGTATGCCCATGCAGTAAAAACAGGACATTCCACGATGTGCTTCCCAATCTGTACCATTCGTCGCATTATTCCTATGATCAGCTTCTTGATGGTCTTGCCTTTTTGGGAGAAAACTATGAAAAGTTTATCGAGATCTTTACTGTACAAACTGCGGCTGTTTATGGACTGGATACTTCAAACTCTTACTTTGATTGTACGAATTTCTATTTTGAAATAGACAGGGAGGATGATTTCAGAAAAAAAGGACCGAGCAAAGAAAACAAAAAGGAACCCATCATCGGTCTTGGGCTCCTTTTGGATCGGAACCAGATTCCGGTCGGTATGAAGATGTATCCGGGAAATGAGTCAGAAAAACCCATTCTACGTGATGTGATTGATGGACTTAAAAATAGGAACAATATCATGGGAAAAACCATCCATGTCGCAGACAAAGGACTTAATTGTGCACAAAACATTGCGTTTTCAAAACAGAATGGAGATGGTTATCTGTTTTCAAAATCTGTAAAAACCTTGCCTTCGACAGAAAAAACCTGGGTATTATTAGAACAGGATTACAAAGATGTCAAAGATAAAAGCGGAAAACTTTTATACCGCTATAAAAGCTGTATTGATACTTTTCCTTATTCCATAGAGTATAACGGAAAAAAACAGACCATTATGCTTACAGAGAAACGCCTGGTTACCTACAATCCTTCCCTTGCTGCAAAAAAAAGATATGAAATAAACCGCCTTGTAGAAAAAGCAAAAGCACTTACCCTGTCACAAGCCAAAAGGAATGACTTTGGAGAAGCAGGAAAATATGTGGATTTCACAGATAAAACAGGAAATAAAGCAAAAACAAGGATTAATCAGGCTGCCATCGATAAGGACCTCGAACTTGCCGGATACAATCTTCTGGTCACATCCGAAACCCAGATGACAGATCAGGATATTTACTGTACTTACCATAATCTGTGGAGAATTGAAGAATCCTTTAAGATTATGAAATCAGACCTGGATGCACGGCCGGTATTTCTTCAAAAAGAAAATACGATTAAAGGCCACTTTTGGATTTGTTATTTAACAGTTCTCTAAAAGAGGATTTTTCAATTTAAGATACTGGATGAAAAATATTCAACTTCAGATATATTTAGATTCATTAAAGATTTCAGGGTAACAAAAGGCGAACATAAATATATAAACACCACAAGGGATTGTACTTTTATAAATGACCTAGCTGATAAATTTCATCTTCCTTTAACGAATTACTTTCTATCTGAAACTCAAATAAACACCATTTTTAATTATAAACTATAATAACAAACACAGAAGGACTGCCGCTAGCAG
Organism: Lachnoclostridium edouardi; assembly: GCF_900240245.1. Classification (GTDB taxonomy): domain Bacteria; phylum Bacillota; class Clostridia; order Lachnospirales; family Lachnospiraceae; genus Lachnoclostridium_A; species Lachnoclostridium_A edouardi. The sequence continues at coordinate 1,317,797 of NZ_OESQ01000001.1, read as the reverse complement.
TCCTTCTAAACCTTAAAGTTTGCACTATTTTTTAATCTCTGATACCAAAGTCAGGTATTATACAGAAAATGGTTTGAAAAATATGTGAAAAAACACTTACGGTTTTACCCGGGCTATTTTTCTTGTTCCTGTCATATGAATATGATAAAATAGTTTTATAAACATTAGAAGGAGGAAGGGAATGGAAGAGAGCCAGTTCAGGAAAAAAATTCATTGGTTTAATTTCTGCTTCAGCCTTCTTGTTATATGGGTGCACTCTGCAAATGCAGAGCTTTATCTGGGAAGGGGACAAGAGTCTTATTTTGTCTACCAGATAGAGGATTTTTTCAGCAACGTAATCGGTCAGATTGCAGTTCCCGGTTTCTTTATGATCTCTGCTTATCTTTTTTTTAGGAATTTCTCATGGAATCAGTTAATGAATAAATGGAATTCCAGAATCAAAACGATTCTGGTTCCTTATATTGTGTGGAATTTCATATACTATATGGGATATGTAATTGCCAGCCGCATTGACGGGCTGACAGAAGTAGTGGGAAAGGGAGTTGTCCCTTTTCACATCTGGAATGCTGCCGACGCAGTTATGAATTACACATATAATTATGTATTCTGGTATTTATACCAACTGATTCTTCTGATTCTTTTAACTCCTGTATTATATGGAATTTTGAAAAATAAGTTTGCTGCAGTTCCTTTTTTCTATGTAGTGATCTGGGGGATTGCAGAGGGAAAACAATTTTATTATTTAAATCCGGACGCTTTATTTTATTATTCTGTGGCTGCCTTTATTGGAATCAACGGCAGAAAACTGGCTGAGACGGCCTGGAGCAAAAAAAGATTTTGGGTTGGAGTTTTAGCAGCCGGAGCCGGGATTTTCTGCTTTCATGCATATGGAAAACAGCAGCAGGCGCTGCTTTTAGTAATGTTCCGGCTGTTGATCCCCATTTCTCTGTGGCTTTTAGTCAATGAGGGAAGGCTTGCCCAGGCAAGACCGTGGATGAAAAACAACTTCTTTTTATACGCAGTTCATTTTGCCATTGTTCGTCTGATAAATAAAACAGGGGCAGAGTTTCTGCCCCATGTTCCAGCTGTGCCTATGCTGCTTTATTTTGCTATGCCGTTTTTATGCGCTGTAATAAGCAGCTTTATGGCTGTATGCTTAAAACGGTGGTCTCCTTCTGCCTGGAGGCTGTTAACAGGAGGAAGAGAGACTTAATGGATTTTTAGTCCTCCCAGGGGCGTATTCTGTATGTAACTCCCAGGTTACGGCAGATGGAGCTGCACTGTGCCTCCTCCTCTTTTGTCAAAGTAGTGGCCACTGTAGATAAAACTACATTGGGCACATATTTTTTTGCCTCCCCGGCAAAATTAAGCATTGCCTGAAAGCTGATCTGTCCAAATTTACTTCTGGTTAATTCCAAATATTTTTCTGCATTAGGAGTATTAAGACTAATAGAAATTGTGTCTATTATGTTTTTCATATCAGGTGCAATATTCCTGTTATTAATAAGGTTGCCCAGGCCGTTAGTATTAATACGAATAGGCTTTCCATATGTTTGCTTTACAAAGGCAGCTACCTGAATTAAATCGTCAAAGCGCTCTGTAGGCTCCCCAAAACCGCAGAAAACTACTTCCTCAAACTGGCTTAAATCAAATTTCTCAAATTCCTTTTTAATTTCCTCTACAGAAGGCTCCCGTTTCAGCCAAAGGCTGCCGGAGCCCTCCATCTCATCCCTTGTCTGGCGAAGGCAAAAGGTGCAGGCGCAGGGACATTTGTTTGTCATATTTACATATAAATTGTGGTGAACACGGTATAAAATCGTCATAATCCTTCCCCCTTATTTAAATTTTTAATTGATCTAAAACTTCCTCAAAGCATACTCCGTCTGTGAGGGGAATATCCATATTTTCTGTTGCAACAATACATTTCTGAATAAATTCTGTTGCCTTAATTACAGAATCCTTTAAGGGCAAACCTCTGATGCAGGAGGCGGCAATAACGGCGGCAAAAATATCTCCGGTGCCGGAGCGGGTATGCCCCACCCGTTTCTTCCTGATAATTTCCGGCTCCTTTCCCTTTTCGTAGACTACGTTTCCTAAATATTGTCCCATAACTACGCCGGAAATAACTACCTTTTGGGCGCCTATAAGACTTAGCTTTTCCGCCATAGTGAACAACTCCTGTTTCCTCCAGCCATGAGGCTTGTAATCTGTGTTTGTCAAAATGCAGGCTTCAGTTACATTGGGAAGGAGAATATCCGCCATTTGAGCCAGCTCCTTCATGGCATCGCACATTTTAGGGGTGTAGGTTTTATAAGGCTTTCCGTTATCACCCATAACAGGATCTACAATAATCTGAGTTCTGTCGCTGCGAAATTCCTGTATAAAGGAGCGGACAATTTGAATCTGTTTTAAAGAACCTAAAAATCCGCTGGCAATGCCCTCAAATTCCAGTCCAAGCTGCTTCCAGTTTCTAATATATTCCGGCATTTTCTCAGTGTAATCATCAAAGAAATAGTGGGGAAAACCGGTGTGATTAGAAAATATGGAGGTAGGAACAGGGCAGCACTGCACCTTCAGGTGAGAGATAACAGGCATCTGCACTGTAAGGGAACAGCGGCCAAAGCCGGACAGATCATTAATCACAGCTATTTTTTTCTGGTTATTATGACACATGTGAACCAGTCCTTTCTATTAATAAATATATTTGCGCAAGTGGATTTTTTCAAAAGCTCCGCCCATTACATAAAACAGCAGAATACCTATAATACCCTCTCCCATTAATCCAGGCACCTGGGCGATTCCCGCAGCCAGACTGCCTGACAGCAGTATTCCCCCTAAAAAATAACCGGCTACCATAATTATTACGCCTGCCCCACAGCCCAGGAAGGTGCGGAAGGAAAAAAGATAAAAGGTTTTTTCCTTAGGCAGCATAAGAGAGCCGGCGGTAAATCCCATAAGGCCTTTAATCAACAGGGTAGGGAGAATCCACTGGCTGTACCCGCCTAATAAATCTGCCATGGCAGATCCCACTCCGCCTACTAAAATTCCGTAGGGTCCTCCTGTCAGGGCGCAGCCTGCCAGTATAAAGCCGTTGCCTAAATGGGCGTATCCTAATGGAATAGGGATTTTAAAAAATAAAGTGGAGATACATACCAGCGCCATGGACATGGCGGCAGTACATAAAGGTTTTGCAGAAAACGGTTTCATTATAGTTTTCCTCCCTGAAGGTTGATATATGTTTAAGGAAGTATACAAGAAAAACTGGCCTAGTGTAAAATGCCAGTAATGACATTTTAATACAGGCCAGTTTTGAAAATAAAAAGAGATAAAACTTGACTTAAATGAATCTGAAATGGTTTTAAATAAGCCCGGCAGTGGAAAGTATGCTGTAAAGAGCAGTGATACTTATAACAATCCGGTAAAGTATAACAGAATGGCCCGCCTTTCCAGGAAGAAAGGACAAAAGAATCAGTGCAAGGGCCACGGGATAAATTAAACTGAGGACAGGTACAGAAAATGCCAGTATGGTGTTTAAGCCGGCATTGGCAATTATAAAGCTGACAGCGGCAAAAAGAGCCAGCCATTTTCCGTAGCTCAGGGCGGGAAAAGTAATGGAAAAGTACTCGCTGCAGCAGCAAAGCAGCCCTACGCACACATTTAAACAGGCAATAAAAAAGATCAGGGCCAAAATAACGGCGCCTGTATTTCCAAATAAATAGCGGACTACCAGGGTTAAGGTTTGAGCGCCGTTTTCTGCCTGGGAAAACATACTGCCAGTCAGGGCGCCTACATAGGCGGTGCCGCTGTACACTAAAATCAACATGATGCCGGCAATAATTCCGGCTTTAATGGTTTCCCGGGCCACGTCCTGTTTTTTAGAAATTCCAAGTGTATTAATATTAATTGCAATAATAATGCCAAAGTTTAAAGCCGCCATAGTGTCCATAGTCTGATAGCCGTCAATAAAGCCGGATAAGGCGGGGGAGGAGGCATATTTTACTGCAGGTTCAGGAAAGGCCGGCGTTAGGCTTACTATGCAGCCTGCGAAAATCACTGCAATCAGTATAAGCAGAATAGGGGTCATAATTTTTCCGATTCTGTCCTTTAGCTTGTCCGGCTTTAAAGCCAGCCTGGAGGCCAGCACAAAAAAAGCGGCGGAATAAAGGGCCTGAACAACAGAATTGTTCATGGCTCCCTCTCCTGCAAAAGGCGCCACAGCCATTTCAAAGGAGGTGCTGGCAGTTCTGGGAATAGCCAGGCAGGGACCGATACACAAATAAATTAAAAGAGTAAATAAAAAGGCGAATACAGGGTGAACCCGGCCGGCCAGATTTGGAAGGCCGTCAGATTTAGCCACGGCAGCCACGCCTAAAATAGGGAAACAGACAGCGCTGAGGAGAAAACCTCCCAGGGCGGGAACAAGGGCAGAGCCGGCCTGCATACCTAAAAAGGGCGGAAAAATTAAGTTTCCTGCCCCGAAAAACATGGAGAATAAAGTGAAGCCGATGAGAAGGAGGCTGGAAGCAGTTAAGTGTGTTGTGTGATTCTTCATAATATAGTGCTCCTGTCATTTTATTACTTTTAATTATAACAGAGATTCCCAAGTTGTATAGAAGTTTTTCCAAAATCCAGTGGGCATCAGTTGAAAATTGACGATAAATACGCTATTATGAAAAGAACTATACTTGTGGGAACCCCACGTGAAAGGAAGGGGAAAAGGAAAATGGAGTACAATATTACCTTAATTCCTGGAGACGGCATTGGGCCGGAAATTATAAGAGAGGCCAGAAAGGTTCTGGACAAAGCAGGAGAATTATATGGATATACATTCCATTATACAGAAATACTCATGGGAGGGGCTTCCATTGACGTACACGGAGTGCCGCTGACAGAGGAAGCTTTAAACACAGCTAAAAACAGCGATTCTGTGCTTTTAGGCGCCGTGGGAGGAAATGTTGGAAATTCAAGATGGTACGACGTGGCGCCGAATTTAAGACCTGAAGCCGGATTGCTGGCGATTAGAAAGGGTCTTAATTTATTTGCCAACATCAGACCGGCTTATTTATATAAAGAACTGGCAGACGCCTGCCCCTTAAAAAGGGAGATTATCGGCAGCGGCTTTGATATGGTAATTATGAGGGAGCTGACAGGAGGGCTTTACTTTGGAGAGCGCTACACAAAAATGGTGGACGGAGTAGAAACTGCTGTAGATACCCTTACATATACAGAAAAGGAAATCAGAAGGATTGCAGTTAAGGCATTTGAAATTGCAATGAAGAGAAGAAAGCAGGTAATCAGCGTAGACAAGGCCAATGTGCTGGATTCCTCCAGACTTTGGAGAAAGATTGTGGAGGACGTGGCAAAGGATTACAAAGAGGTTCAGCTGACTCATATGCTGGTGGATAACTGCGCTATGCAGCTGGTAATGAATCCAGGACAGTTTGACGTAATTCTTACAGAGAATATGTTTGGCGACATTTTATCCGACGAGGCCAGCATGATTACAGGCTCTATCGGGATGCTGCCTTCAGCCAGCCTGAACGAAGGAAAATTTGGCTTGTATGAGCCAAGCCACGGCTCTGCCCCTGATATTGCAGGAAAAAATATTGCCAATCCAATCGCTACAATTCTTTCCGCAGCTATGATGCTCCGCTATTCCTTTGATATGGATCAGGCGGCTAAGGCAGTGGAGACGGCGGTGGAAAAGGTTTTAGAGGCAGGCTATAGAACATGCGACATTATGTCCCAGGGATGCACAGAGACAAGCACCAGCCAGATGGGCGATTTAATATGTAAAGAGTTGGAGAAGCTTCAGTAAAGGAGGAAACAGTATGAAAAGTGATTCTGTAAGAGTTGGAATGCAGCAGGCGCCTCACCGCTCTCTTTTTAATGCATTAGGCATGACAGAGGAGGAGATGGAAAAGCCTTTAGTAGGAATTGTCAGTTCATATAATGAGATTGTACCGGGACATATGAACATTGATAAAATTGTGGAAGCAGTAAAGCTGGGAGTTGCCATGGCAGGGGGAACACCTGTAGTATTTCCTGCCATTGCAGTGTGCGACGGAATTGCCATGGGACATGTGGGAATGAAGTATTCTCTGGTAACCAGAGACTTGATTGCCGACTCTACAGAGTGTATGGCTACCGCTCATGCTTTTGACGCCTTAGTTATGGTTCCAAACTGTGACAAAAATGTTCCGGGACTTTTAATGGCGGCTGCCAGAATCAACGTGCCTACAGTATTTGTCAGCGGCGGGCCTATGCTGGCCGGAAAGGTAAAAGGCCAGAAGAGAAGTCTTTCCAGCATGTTCGAGGCAGTGGGCGCTTACGAGGCGAGAAAGATGACAGAGGAAGATGTAAAAGAATTTGAAAATAAGGTTTGTCCAACCTGCGGCTCTTGTTCCGGCATGTACACGGCAAACAGTATGAACTGTCTTACTGAGGTCCTGGGAATGGGACTTCAGGGCAACGGAACGATTCCCGCCGTTTATTCTGAGAGAATTAAGCTGGCAAAGCACGCAGGCATGGCTGTTATGGAAATGTACAGAAAAAATATCCGCCCAAGGGATATTATGACAAAAGAGGCATTTTACAATGCAATGACAATGGATATGGCTTTAGGCTGCAGCACCAACAGTATGCTTCACCTGCCTGCCATTGCCCATGAGGCGGGAGTGGATTTGAACATGGAGCTGGCTAATGAGATCAGCGCCAAAACTCCTAACCTGTGCCATTTAGCGCCGGCAGGCCCTACATATATTGAGGATTTAAACGAGGCCGGCGGCATCTATGCAGTAATGAATGAGATCAGCAAAAAAGGCCTTTTAAATTTAGATTGTATGACTGTAACAGGAAAAACTGTGGGAGAGAATATTAAAGATTGTGTAAACCGCAATCCTCAGGTTATCCGCCCGGTGGAGAATCCGTACAGCCAGACTGGAGGAATTGCAGTTCTCAAGGGAAATCTGGCTCCTGACACAGCCGTAGTAAAGCGGTCGGCAGTGGCTCCTGAGATGTTAAAGCATGAAGGGCCGGCCAGAGTTTTTGACTGTGAGGAGGACGCTATTGCAGCCATTAAGGGCGGAAAGATCGTGGACGGAGACGTAGTTGTTATCCGCTACGAAGGTCCAAAAGGCGGCCCTGGTATGAGAGAGATGCTGAATCCTACTTCTGCCATTGTAGGTATGGGGCTGGGTTCCAGCGTGGCATTGATTACTGACGGACGTTTTTCAGGAGCTTCCAGAGGAGCTTCCATCGGCCATGTTTCCCCGGAAGCGGCAGTGGGCGGACCGATTGCCTTGGTGGAAGAGGGAGATATAATCTCTATAGATATTGACAATAACAGCTTAAATGTATTAATCTCAGATGAAGAAATGGAGGCCAGAAAAGGAAAATGGCAGCCAAGACAGCCTAAGGTGACTACAGGCTATCTGGCCAGATATGCTTCCATGGTTACCTCCGGCAACAGAGGCGCAGTATTAGAGATTCCAAAAAGATAGAGGGGACAGTACATGAAGAAAACTTTAACAGGTTCAGAAATCGTAATCGAATGCCTGAAGGAACAGGGAGTAGATACTGTATTCGGGTATCCGGGAGGAGCAATTTTAAATATATACGATGCGCTTTATCAGCATCAGGATGAAATACGCCACATTTTACCTTCCCACGAGCAGGGAGCCTCCCATGCGGCGGACGGCTATGCCAGAGCCACAGGCAGAGTAGGCGTATGTCTGGCAACCTCAGGCCCCGGGGCTACTAACCTGGTAACGGGAATTGCCACAGCATGTATGGATTCTATTCCAATGGTGGCTATTACCTGCAACGTAGCTACCAGTCTTTTGGGAAAGGACAGCTTTCAGGAAATTGATATTGCGGGAATTACCATGCCTATTACAAAGCACAACTTTATTGTAAAGGACGTGGCAAATCTGGCGAAAGTTATGAGAAGAGCCTTTGTAATCGCTCAGACAGGACGTCCAGGTCCTGTGCTGGTGGATATTACTAAAGATGTAACTGCTAATTCCTGCGTATATGAATATCAGAAACCAGAAGAGATTATCAGAAAAACAGATAAAATTACTGAGAAGGACATGGAAAATGCCATGTATCTTATTAGAAAGGCGAAACGCCCCTATATTTTAGTAGGCGGCGGAGCTATTGCCGCAGACGCCAGCGAGGAGGTAAGAGCTTTTGCCCACAAGATACAGGCTCCTGTGGCCGACACTCTTATGGGAAAAGGCGTTTTTGACGGACATGATCCTTTGTATACAGGAATGGTGGGAATGCACGGCACAAAAACCTCCAACTTTGGCATTACTCAGTGTGATTTGCTGATTGTTTTAGGAGCCCGTTTCAGCGACCGTGTAACAGGAAACGTTGGAAAGTTTGCAAAGGGAGCAAAGATTCTTCAAATAGAGGTAGATCCTGCAGAAATTAATAAAAACGTAGATGTGGACGCCAAAATTATTGGAGATTTAAAGGTAGTATTGAGAAAATTAAACGCCAGATTAGATCCTATGAACCATGAGGAATGGACTGACCATATCCAGGATATGAAAAATTCTTATCCTCTCACCTATAATCCCAATGTGCTTACAGGCCCCGGCATTATTGAGGCCATTGACAAGGTGACAGACGGAAATGCCATTATCAGCACAGACGTTGGACAGCATCAAATGTGGGCCGCTCAGTTTTATAAATACCGCAATCCCAGAAGCTTTCTGTCCTCCGGCGGCTTAGGAACTATGGGATATGGCTTGGGAGCCGCTATTGGGGCTAAGATCGGCTGTCCTGACAAAATAGTATTTAATATTGCCGGGGACGGCTGTTTCCGCATGAATATGAACGAAATTGCCACAGCTACCAGATACAATATTCCTGTGATTCAGATTGTGTTAAACAATCGGGTGTTGGGAATGGTTCGCCAGTGGCAGGGTATGTACTATGGAAAACGGTATTCACATACAATTTTAAACGACAAGGTGGATTTTGTTAAGGTAGCAGAGGGCCTGGGGGCAAAAGCTTACAGAGTGACAAAATGTGAGGAGCTGGAGCCTGTTTTAAAGGAGGCCATAGCTGCCAATGAGCCTGTGGTGATTGAATGTGTTATTGACTGCGACGACAAGGTATTTCCAATGGTATCTCCGGGAGCGGCAATCCAGGATGTATTTGACGCCTCAGATCTTCAGATTTAAAAATAAAGGTCAGGCTGTCAGGCATAGAAATAAAAGTGTCTGGTTTTCAAAGATTATAATTGAGGAGGAATAAAATGAGCAGGATTTATAATTTTTCTGCCGGACCGGCTACCTTGCCGGAGGCAGTATTACAAGAGGCAGCAGAAGAGATGCTGGACTATAAGGGCTGCGGCATGTCCGTTATGGAAATGAGCCACCGTTCTAAAATGTACGAGGAAATTCACAATCAGGCCATTGCAGATTTAAGAGAGCTGATGAACATTCCGGATAATTACAAGGTTTTGTTTCTTCAGGGCGGAGCTTCCACACAATTTGCTATGATCCCTATGAATCTGATGAAAAACCGTGTGGCTGATTATATTATTACTGGACAGTGGGCCAAAAAGGCTTATCAGGAAGCAAAGCTTTTTGGAAAGGCTAACGCCATTGCCTCCAGCGAAGACAAAATGTTTACATATATTCCTGACTTGACAGATCTGCCTGTTTCACCGGATGCAGACTATGTGTATATCTGCCAGAATAACACTGTTTTCGGAACTGCTTACCATGAGCTGCCGGACACAAAGGGGAAAGATCTGGTTGCAGATATATCCTCCTGTTTCCTCTCAGAGCCTATTGATGTTTCTAAATACGCCATTGTATATGGAGGCGTTCAGAAAAATATCGGCCCCGCAGGAACTGTAATTGTAATTATCAGAGACGACTTAATCAGGGACGACGTACTTCCGGGCACGCCTACTATGCTGAAATATAAAACTCATGTAGACGCCAATTCCCTGTACAACACACCTCCAACTTACGGTATTTATATTTGCGGCAAGGTATTTCAGTGGCTGAAGCAGAGAGGCGGCCTGGAGGCTATGAAGGCTTATAATGAGAAAAAGGCGGCGATTCTTTACGACTACCTGGATCAGAGCCAAATGTTTACAGGCACAGTTGTAAAAAAAGACCGCTCTCTTATGAACGTGCCTTTTGTAACAGGAAATCCTGATCTGGACGCTAAGTTTATAAAAGAGGCTAAGGCCTTAGGACTGGAAAACTTAAAGGGATACAGAACTGTGGGCGGCATGAGAGCCAGCATTTACAACGCTATGCCTATGGAGGGAGTAATCGCCCTGGTAGACTTTATGAGGGATTTTGAGAAGGCAAACGGCTGATAGGTGATAGTAAGAGGAGGAAAGTATGAAAAAGATATACTGCTTAAATGGAATTTCAAAATATGGAACAGATCTTCTTACAGAGGATTACAGCCTTACAGATCACATGGAAGAGGCAGAGGGCGTGCTGGTGAGAAGCGCGGCTATGCACGAGATGGAGTTGCCTGATACCTTAATGGCTGTTGCCAGAGCAGGAGCAGGAGTAAACAATATTCCTCTGGAAAAATGTGCAGAAGAAGGCGTTGTAGTATTTAACACTCCGGGGGCCAATGCCAACGGAGTAAAGGAATTGGCTGTGGCAGGCCTGCTTTTAGCATCCAGAGATATTGTAGGAGGCATTACATGGTGCCAGTCTATTAAAGACGACCCTAATATTGCCAAGACAGTGGAAAAAGGTAAAAAGGCTTTTGCAGGAAATGAGATTAAAGGCAAAAAGCTGGGAGTAATCGGTTTAGGCGCTATTGGAGCAGAGGTAGCCAACGCCGCCGCCGGGTTGGGAATGGAGGTTTACGGATATGATCCGTTTATTTCTGTAAACGCAGCCTGGATGCTTTCCAGAAGCGTAAAGCATATTACTTCTGTAGACACTATTTATCAGGAGTGCGACTATATTACAGTTCACGTGCCTTTGCTGGATTCTACAAAGGGCATGATTAATAAAGAAACTATGAAAGAGATGAAGGACGGAGTTGTAATTCTGAACTTTGCAAGAGATCTGCTGGTAAATGATGATGATATGGCGGAGGCTTTAAACAGCGGAAAAGTGAAGAAATACGTAACAGATTTCCCTAATCCTAAGTCAGCTAATATGGCCGGTACTATTGTAATTCCTCATCTGGGAGCTTCCACAGAGGAATCTGAGGATAACTGCGCCAAAATGGCTGTAGAGCAGTTGATGGATTACCTGGAAAACGGAAATATTAAAAACTCAGTAAACTTTCCGGCCTGCGATATGGGCGTGAAAAAATCAGCCAGCCGCGTAGCTGTGCTTCACCGCAATATTCCTAATATGATCGGACAAATTTCCAGCACATTGGCTTCTGAAAACATAAATATTTCAGATATGACAAACAAGAGCCGTGATAAATACGCTTATACCTTGCTGGATTTAGAGCAGAAGCCGGAGGAATCAGTGGTAGAAAAGCTGAACAGTATTACAGGAGTGCTGAGAGTACGTGTACTTTAAGGAGAAAGGATATGGCGATTGTAAAACCATTTCGGGGCATTCGGCCGGCTGCAGCCGTTGCTTCTAAAGTAGCTGCTTTGCCCTATGACGTGTATAACAGAAAAGAGGCCTGCGAAGAGGTAAAGAAGAACCCCCTGTCTTTTCTAAATATTGACAGGGCGGAAACCCAGTTTCCAGATGAGGTAGATACTTATGACCTTCAGGTTTATGAAAAAGCCAGGGAGCTTTTAGAGGCAAGGGTAAAGGATGGAACCTTCATTCAGGATTTAATGGAATGCTACTATGTATATGAGCTGACTATGGACGGCAGATCGCAGACAGGAATTGTAGGCTGTTCCGCTATAGACGACTATTTAAGCAGTGTGATCAAAAAGCATGAAAACACCAGGGAAGAGAAGGAATTGGACAGAATCCGCCATGTGGACATAACAGACGCCCACACAGGCCCTATTTTCCTGGCTTACAGAGCTACAATGGAGCTTGACAGGCTGGTGAGCACAGCTGTGAAAGCAGATCCTGTATATGACTTTGTTTCAGAAGACGGAATCGGCCATAGAGTTTGGAAAATTGAGGATCTGCAGATGGTTCAGGCAGTGGCTGAGGCCTTTGAAAGGGTGCCGGCAACCTACATTGCAGACGGCCACCACAGAGCCGCGTCAGCAGTTAAAGTAGGCTTAAAACGCCGCCGGGAAAACCCTGATTATACAGGAGAAGAACCATATAATTTTTTCCTGTCTGTACTGTTTCCAGACGATCAGCTGATGATTCTGCCTTATAATCGGGTAGTAAAGGATTTAAACGGCTTTACTCCGGAAGAATTTTTAAAAAAGGCAGAGGAGCATTTTACAGTTTTAAAGGTGGGAGAGCAGGGGATTTCCCCTTATTCTCCGGAAAAAAAGGGAACCTTCGGGATGCTGGTGGACGGAAAATGGTATAAACTGACGGCCAAAGAAGAAACCTTATCAGACGATCCGGTAAAAGGGTTGGACGTGTGGATTCTGGAGGAATACCTTTTAAGGCCTGTGCTGGGAATTAAAGACCCCAGAACAGATAAAAGGATTGACTTTGTAGGAGGAATCCGAGGACTGGGAGAGCTGGAAAAAAGAGTTTCTAAGGATATGACAGCTGCTTTTTCCATGTATCCAACTTCTATTGGAGAGCTTCTGGCAGTAGCGGATGCAGGGCTTTTAATGCCTCCTAAATCTACCTGGTTTGAGCCTAAGCTGAGAAGCGGCCTATTTATACATAAGTTAAGTGAATCATAAATAATTAATAAGCAGCCCTAGACGGATCTTCTATTTCATATACCCGTTTCCATTCCTTTGTGCCCTCCACCTTATACACCTGGCAGCGGTTTAAGGAAAGGAATTTTACCAGTTCATAACAGTTGATCCAGATTTCGTTGTTGCCTTCCTTTTGGGATTCGTTAAATATTAGCTGGATTCCAAAATGAAGGTGGGGCTGCTCAATATTATTTGTATTTTCTTTTGTGCTGTAGCCGGTTCGGCCTAAATATCCGATTACATCCCCGGCCTGAACAATACTGCCCTCCTTTAAATTACTTTGATAAGGATAGTTTTTGCGCAGGTGGGCGTAATAGTAATATCTCTTTTTGTCAAAGCTTCTGATTCCTATTCTCCATCCCCCATATTGATTCCAGCCTAAAGCCTCCACATAACCAGATTCAACAGCAATTACAGGCGTGCCTACCTGGCCCATCATGTCGTGGCCTAGATGCTGCCTTTTAAAGCCATAGCTTCTGGCTGTGCCAAAGTCGTCAAAATCGCTGTAGGGAAAGGATTTGGCAATAGGCGAAAAGCCTTTTAAACCGTATTTTGTCACCCACACAGGACCTTCCTCCTCCTTAGAGGAAGGAACCTGAATTTTGTGAGTTCCCACCAGATTGTCCAGAACGGCTCCATATGCTTCCCGGTAATAATTGTAATATTTCATATCTTTAGTAAGGGATTCTATTGTCTCCCCGTCTTTCAGTCTTTGAACCAGCAGTTCCATATCCTTGCTTTTGTACAGAGAAAAATCACCGCCATACTTGGCTCCTAAGTAGGAAAGCAGGTCTACCCAGTTAACATGAATATCCTCCTGAATGCTGTTTACATCATAGCGGAAAGCAGTCTGCATAGCCTCCGCGGTTACATTAAAATCCACCCACTTAATATATTTCTCTGCTTCTGAGGAGGTGGATTTGGCATACAATTTGTTTTCCATAGAAACGGGAACAAGGACAGATGAAAGGAAAGACGGGGGCAGCAGGAAAAGGAGAAGAAGGATAAGTACAGCTGCCTCGGCTAAAATGAAAGCTGGAGCTGAAAAAAGCTGTGTCAGACAGAATTTTTTTGCCAGTTCTTTTATTTTCTGAAACATATTCATACCTCCAGAACAGTAATACAATGCTGTTTATAAGATATGCCTGAATATATGAAAATAGAAGAAAATAGCAGAAGAAGAAAGGGCAGCAGAAGAAAAAGGCAGCAGAAGAAAAAGACAATAGAAGAAAAAGACAATAGAAGTAAAAGACAACAGAAGAAAAATACAGCGGAACAGATAAAAATATTGTCCCGCTGTATGGATTATAAATCTAAGATTTCCCCGTCGTCCGGCACATATAAGTTACCGTGGTAGTATTCTCTGCCCTCTGCTGTGTAAAGCCGTTTTCTGTCAGAGATATTTTTATCCTCTGTGTGCCACAGCACCAGATTAGGAATATGCATGGACTCCGCCAGCTCACAGGCTTCCTTTACTGTGCTGTGATGCTTTTCATAGGGTTGGAACTTATCTCTGTCCCCGTAAAGGCAAAATGCCTCGTGAAGCAGCCAGCAGCTTCCCTCCACATACTGAAAGCAGTCAGGATTATAAGGCTCGTCCCCTGCGCAGGTCAGCTTTTTGCCGTTTCTGAGAACAGTAGTAAATCCGTACTGTTTTGCTTTGGTGGAAAGAATATCAAAAAATGTAATGTCATAATCCAAAATATGACAGGTCTCCCCGTCTTTTACCGGAATCAGATGAATGCGCTCTCCAATCATTTTGAAAAACTTGCCCTGAACAGTTAAACGGCAGATCGTTGTAATTGTATCTACTAAATCTTCGTGGCAGTAAATATTTAAATCGCCTTCATAAGTGCCCTTTTTCATTCTTGTGGCAATTACACGGATCAGCCAGACAATACCTAAAATGTGATCTGTGTGCTCATGGGTAATAAAAATATGATGAATTCTGGCAGTATCTATTTTCATATCTTCCAAAATTTTTAAAATACCATTGCCGCCTCCTGTATCAACCAGAAAATAATCTTCCTCGTCTTTAATGGCAAAGCAGGTATTATAACAGTGCGTCGCTGTGGCGTAGCCTGTGCCCAACACGTAAAGCTGTTCCATTTTACTTCCTCCCAGTGTATAAATTGTAAAACTTTCCATTTGCAGGAAAGTGTGCTATGATGAACCCATGGTACTATATTTTCTGCAGAAATGCAACTTAAAAAACAGTAAAAGGGGTTTGTTTTAAAGGAGAAGTATTATGAGGGATTTAGCGTATTTGAAGCTGCTTGCAAGGGAGTTTCCAAGTGTGAAAATGGCTTCCAGTGAGATCATTAACCTGACGGCCATTCTGGGGCTGCCTAAGGGGACGGAGTATTTTTTCAGTGATCTCCACGGAGAATATGAGGCGTTTGTCCATCTTTTAAGAAGCGCTTCCGGAATTATCCGTGAAAAGATTAACGATACCTTTGGCCACATTATTTCTGAAGATGAGCAGATGGAGCTGGCTAATCTGATTTATTATCCAGAAAGATTTCTAAGTAAGTATACACATCAAGGCAAGGCAACAGATGAATGGAAGAAAATTATCATTTATCGGCTGGTGCAGATTTGCCGTCTGGTTTCTTCCAAATATACACGTTCCAAGGTCCGAAAAAAAATGCCTAAAGAGTTCGCATATATTATTGACGAGCTGCTTCATGTAGATTACAGGGATTATAATAAAGACGTTTACTACAGCGAAATTATTCATTCTATGATAGAAATAGATGCTGCGGACAAGTTTATTGTAGCTTTATGCCACCTGATTCAGAACCTGACCATTGACAGCCTGCATATTATAGGGGATATTTTCGACAGAGGCCCCAGGGCAGATATTATTATGAAGGAGCTGATGAATTTTCACGACGTGGATATTCAGTGGGGCAATCACGATATCTCCTGGATGGGCGCTGCCACAGGAAATCCTGCCTGTATCTGCAATGTGCTGAGAATTGCTATCAGCTACAACAGCTTTGACGTGCTGGAGGACGGGTACGGCATTAACCTAAGGCCTCTTTCCATGTTTGCAGCCCATGTATACAGAGACGATCCCTGTGAAAAATTTTCCCCTAAAATTCTGGATGAAAATATATACGACGCAGTGGACCCAGGACTGGCTGCGAAAATGCACAAGGCTATTGCCATGATCCAGTTTAAAGTAGAAGGCCAGATTATTAAGCGCCATCCGGAGTATAAAATGGAGGACCGTCTGCTTTTAGAGGCAGTGGATTATGAGAGGGGAACTGTAACATTAGAGGGGAAAACATACGCTCTCACAGATAAAGCTTTTCCTACTGTGGATCCTAAGAATCCTTTGAAACTGACAAAGGAAGAGGAAGAGCTTATGCACACCTTAGTTGTTTCTTTCCGCCACAGCGAGCTGCTGCACCGCCATATTAATTTCCTTTACACCCACGGCAGCTTATATAAATGTTACAACTCCAATCTTTTATATCACGGCTGCATTCCTATGAAGGAGGATGGAAGCTTTGAGGAAATGATGTTTGACGGCAAAGCGCAGTATGGAAAAAGCCTGATGGACTGTATTGAAAAACAGATTAAAAAAGCATATTTTCTGCCTGACGGCGACAAAGAGAAAGAGGATGCCGGCGACTTTATGTGGTATTTGTGGTGCGGCGCTAAGTCGCCTGTGTTTGGAAAAGACAGAATGGCCACCTTTGAACATTATTTTATTGCAGACAAGTCTACTCATAAGGAGAATATGAACCCGTATTACCGCCTTAGCGTAGAAGAAAAATACTGCGGTCAGATTCTGGAGGAATTCGGCCTGTCCAGAGAAGGGTCCCATATTATTAACGGCCATGTGCCTGTAAAAATAAAGGATGGGGAAAAACCAGTAAAAGCCGGAGGAAAGCTGTATATTATAGACGGAGGTCTTTCTAAAGCTTATCAGAGTAAAACGGGAATCGCAGGATATACTTTAATATATAATTCTAATCATCTGGCCCTGGCGGAGCACAAGCCTTTTATGCCTAATAAAGAAAATACGCCAAAGGTTTATATCACAGAAAAAATGGCCAACAGAATCAGAGTGGCTGACACTGACCTGGGGAAGGACATTGCAGAAAGAATCAGTGATCTGAAAGAACTGGTAGCCGCTTACAGGGCCGGAGTTATAAAAGAACTGGTGTAAATAAGGGAATAATATTCAGAAAAACTTAATGGATAATTGTAGCAGGCTGTGATATTATAAATTTATTGTGTTGAAAAAAGGCTTAATATGCAGCCTGCATAATTCATAAAGGAGATTTGAATGAGTAAAGAGGAATTTCTGCAGACCTTGAGGGAGGCCCTGGCAGGAGAAGTGCCCGAAGGACTGATACAGGAAAATGTACAGTATTATGACCAATATATTACAGCTGAGATGAGAAAGGGAAGAACGGCCCAGAATATTATAGAAGAGCTGGGCGGCCCCAGAATTATTGCCAAAACAATTATCGATGCCTCAGAAGCTGCCGGACAGACCTTTGAGAGAAGAGGTCCGGAAGGCGATGTGTATGGAGGAGGTTCTGCTGAGTATTCAGAAAGCAGAAGAGAGACTCATAGTGACAACACATTTCATGTATATAATTTAAATAAATGGTACTGGAAATTAGCCGGGGCTTTGATTCTGATTCTTGTTGTAATGTTAGTGATTGCCGTGGTGGGAGGCGTATTTTCTCTGCTGCTGTCTCCTATTGGCTTAATTCTGATTATTGTCTGGCTTTTATGGAGAAACCGCCGGTGAAGATAAAAGGAAAGAAAAGTAGAGTAAGGAGTTAAAGTGTAATGGCCAAGTCTGTTAATAAAAAAGAGGATATAAGAAACGCCGGCAGTCATATGATGGCCAAAATAATGGAAGTGACGGCAGTGCTTTTGCTGTTTGTATACCCTCTTTTTGTGCAAGATTATTATTTTGATATTTTAAGAGCAAAATACCGCTTCTATTGGGTTGTGATAGTAGCCGCAGGAGCTCTCTGCCTGGCAGCGGGGCTGATTTTTATGTTTATTGATAAGGTGGAGGTAAAGGGAGAAAATACGAAGAACTTTTTTTCTGCCTTTGCGCCTAAAAACTGGAAAAATACATTTCATGTTTATGATATTGCCCTCCTTGCTTTTATGCTGTCAGCAGTGATCTCCTCCGTACAATCTGAGTATTTATACGAGTCAGTGTGGGGAAATGAGGGCCGTTATTCAGGCTCATTTCTGCTGTGCATCTACGGGCTCAGCTTCTTTTTAATCAGCCGTTTTCTGGAATTTAAAAAATGGTATCTGGATATTTTCCTGGCAGCAGGAAATTTGGCATGTATATTTGGAATTACAGATTATTTCCGCCTGGATATTCTTCACTTTAAGACGAGAGTGAATCCAGATCAGTGGGATATATTTACGTCCACCTTTGGAAATATTAATACTTACACTGCTTTTGTGGCCCTGATTCTAGGCGTGTCCGCAGTGCTTTTTGTATCAGCCAGAACAAAGAAAGGCCTGATTTGGTATTACATCAGCGTAGCTATTGCTATTGCCGGAGGAATTACAGGCATCAGCGATAACTTCTATATTGCTATGGCTGTTGTCTTTGGATTTCTGCCGTTTTATGCTTTTAACAGCAAAAAGGGAATAAAAAGATATGTGGTGCTTTTGGCTACTACATTAACCATTATCCGTGTGCTGGGAATTCTGGATGTTACAATGAAGGGGATTGAGTATGGGCAGGTTATTGGTTTAGACAGTCTGGCAAAATATGTAGGTCATTTTAAGGGCACTACATTTTTAGCTGCCGCTCTCTGGATTGCTGCCGCAGCCGCTCATTACATGGAGTCAAAAAAAGTAGATATTAAAAAGCTGCTTTCTGGTTCCAGCGAGATTGTAATAGGAGAAGGGCAGGACGCAGTGGGAAAGCTTCCAAAGAGAATTTGGGCCGGCGTAGTAGTAGCTGCAGTGGCGGCTATGACAATTATAGTCTGTGACGCCAACTTTTGGGGTCATCAGGAAAGATACGGCGCCATGGCCAACTATCTGATTTTTGATGATGATTGGGGGACAGCCAGAGGGTATGCCTGGAGGTATGCTATGGAGCTTTATAATCAGCAGCCGTTTCTTCATAAGATATTTGGGTACGGAGCTGATACCTTTGGAATTATGGCAGTAAATTATACTGGAGAAACAGCGAATAAAATGTACGAAACATACAATAGGATTTACGACAGCGTACACAACGCATATCTTCAGTATTTAGTTACCATAGGAGCGGCAGGGTTAATTACTTACCTGGTATTTTTAATTTCCTCAGGCGTCTGTATGATTAAAAAGGCCTGGAAAAATCCGTGGGTTACAGCCTGCTTTTTTGGGTGCGCTTCCTACGCGGGACAGGCGATTGTAAATATTGACCTGCCGGCGGTTACACCGGCTTTCTGGACTCTGCTGGCAGTGGGAATTGCATTTACAGGACAGCAGGAGAAAGGGAATATTAGCCGGAATTAACAATTTCTTAAAACATTTCTAATATTTTTCGGGACTGATAGAATGTACTTATCAGTCCTTTTGTGTTATACTAGGAAGGAATTTTTATCTTTTTAAATTTGGGAGGAAAAGATAAGGCGAAGGCTATCCCCAGGGATAGATGATGACAGGACAGGAATGAGTATTATGAGAATTGACGAGAAATATAAAAGGCTGATTAAATTGTTATTTTCTACCATTTTGCTTAGTATGGTCGTGGCAATTTACAGCTTTGTCTGGACAGGCTATTATAACCGAATAATAGAAAATCCTTTCTTTCGCCGGGGCAACTGGATGATGATTTTTCTTTACGGAGTGCTCCTGGTATTTTTTATGCAGCTTTACGGAGGCTTTAAGGTAGGATATTTAAGAAAAGGAAACTTAATATATTCTCAGCTTCTTTCAGTGGCATTGGTAAATATTTTCACATATCTTCAGATCGCTGTGCTGGACAAACATTTTTTTAGTATTGTTCCAATGGCGGTTATGACAGTGTTTGATTTTTTTGTGATTATTATTTGGACCTTAGTTTTTCAGCTTTTTTACCAGTGGATATTTCCGCCTAGAAGGATGCTGCTTATAGCGGGCAACAGATCAGATTATCATTTGCTCCAGAAGATGAACAGCAGAGAAGATAAGTATGAAATTAAAGATTTAATCAGCTATAAAAAGGGGCTGAATCTGATTTTTAAAAAGGTCCATAATTTCGACGGAGTAATTTTAGGGGATATGCCGTCACATGAAAGGAATCAAATTTTAAAATATTGTTTTTCTCATAATATTCGCACCTACAGCGTACCTAAAATATCTGATATTTTAATGAGAAGTTCTTCTGAATTAACTCTTTTTGACACCCCGATGCTGCTTTCCAGAAATGATGGCTTAACCATTGAACAGGAATTTTGCAAAAGGACAATGGATGTAGTATTGTCATTAATAGGGGCGATTATAACGCTGCCTTTTTTCCTGGTTATCGCTATTTGCATTAAGGCCACAGACGGCGGCCCTGTTTTTTATAAACAGACCAGGCTGACAAAGGATGGGAAAGAGTTTGAGATTATTAAGTTCCGCACTATGATTCAGGACGCGGAAAAACAGTCAGGCGCCAGACTGGCTTCCGAGGGGGACGACAGGATTCTGCCTGTGGGCAAGCTGCTGCGCCGCCTGAGACTGGACGAGCTGCCTCAAATTTATAACATTTTAAAAGGGGAAATGTCCTTAGTAGGCCCCAGGCCGGAACGGCCGGAACTGGCGGCGGAAATCGAAAAAGAAATTCCTGAATTTGCTTATAGGCTGAAGGTAAAGGCCGGTCTCACCGGATACGCCCAGGTTTATGGAAAGTATAATACAACATTTTATGATAAACTGAAGCAGGATTTGGTTTATATTAGGAATTATTCGGTGTGGTTAGATTTAAAACTTATGATAATGACTCCTAAAATTATGTTTATGAAAGAGAGCACAGAGGGGGTACAAAAATGAAAAAGGCGCTTCTAGTTACAACTGTAAGTGGTTTTGTACCTCAGTTTGAAATGGGAAATGTAAAGATTTTACAGGATATGGGTTATGAAGTTCATTATGCTGCAAACTTTCATACACCTTCTTATGGAAATGATAATAAAAGATTAGATCATACTGGCATTATTCAACATCAAGTGGATTTTGTCAGAAGCCCGTATAAGGTGAAGGAAAACTGGAGGGCTTATAAACAGTTAAAGAGAGTTATGCATGAGGGGAAATATGATTTGGTACATTGCCACACACCTATGGGAGGCGTGCTGGCTCGTTTGGCAGCGCATAGGACCTTTACCAGCCCTGTAATATATACAGCGCATGGCTTCCATTTTTATCAAGGGGCGCCTAAGAAAAACTGGTTATTATATTACCCTATGGAAAAGTTTTTATCACGATATACATTTCAGCAAATTTGTATTAATAAAGAAGACTACAAAATAGCTAAAACTAAATTTCAGGCGGCATATGTAAATTATATTCCTGGAGTTGGCATTGATTTGAATAAGATTGATTCTGTAAATATAAATATACAGGATAAAAAGAAAGTTTTGGGATTGCCAGAAAACAAAAAAATATTATTATCTGTTGGAGAATTAATAAAAAGAAAAAACCATGAGACAGTAATAAAAGCATTAGCTTTATTAAATGATAGCTCAATTGTTTATGTGATTTGTGGGCAGGGAGAATTAGAAGGATATTTGAAAAATCTATGCAAGGAATTGAAGGTAGATGAACAAGTCTATTTTCTTGGATACAGGGAAGATATTTTAGAAATATATAGAATAGCAGATGCTTTTGTATTTCCGTCTTGGCAAGAAGGCCTGCCTTTTGCTTTACTTGAGGCTATGGCCAGCAGCTTGCCGGTTATTTGTTCTGATATTCGGGGTAACAGAGATTTAGTAAAAGATCAGGAGTTTGTTATTAAAACTAATAAGCCTGAAGAGTACTGTCTGGCAATCAGGAATATTTTTGGAAGAGATTTGAAATATTCAGGAGTGAAGGAGAAGAATTGGTTGATTGCAAGAGAATTTGGAAAAGAAAAGGTGGAGAAAATTATGAGAAAAATATATGAAAGGGCTATAAAAGCATAGCTGGGAGGAAATATGCCGAAGATATCAGTAATTATGGGAATTTATAATGGCGCTGATACAATGGATGCAGCTATTGAATCAATCTTCAACCAAACCTTTAAAGATTGGGAATTAATTATATGTGATGATTGCTCCACAGATAAAACTTTGGAAAAAGCTGAAATGTGGAAACAAAAGGATGAGAGAATTAAGGTCATTAAAAATTCAGTTAATATGGGATTAGCAGCTACATTAAATCATTGTTTTTCCTGTGCGCAAGGAAAGTTTATTGCGCGAATGGATGATGATGACATTAGCTATCCGAACAGGTTTGAAGAACAGGTGAATTTTTTACAACAGCATAAAGAATATGGATTTGTTTCCAGTATTGTAGATTGTTTTGACGGAACAGTAATTGTAAGAAATCGGTTTTTAAGAAAAGCTGAACCTGAAAAAAAAGATTTTTTATCAGGAACTCAGTTTGTCCATCCAGCTACTATGTTTCGGAGAGAAAGCTTGGAAAAAGTTCAGGGCTACAGAGAAGGAAGAGTTACAAGAAGAACCGAGGATTATGATTTATTTATGCGTCTTTATGCAGTAGGAATTGTAGGATATAATATTCAACAACCATTATTGAGGTATACAGTTAATGTTGATGCAATGGCAAAGAAAAGTTTGTATCGCTATCGAATTGATGAGACAAGAGTAAGATATAAGGGATTTAAAATGTTAGGATTGCTGCCAAAGGGGCTTCCCTATGTTATACGGCCATTAATTGTAGGATTGATTCCAAAAAAAATAATATGGAAAATGTTTTATAAGTAAAATAATATGAAAAAATATGATTATGCAGAGAGATATTTAAATGTTTTAAAAAAAGTAAAAAGCCCTCTTTGGGATATATCATTAAAAATGAACCAAGAAAATCCAACATTTTCTCCTATAGAAAATGTGATGGCCCAGGTAGGAGGACCTGTTATTTACCTATATATTTTATGGGTGCTAAAAGAGGCTGAAAAAAAGCATATAAAAAGATTGTATTTCCTTGCCAGAGATGGTCAGATCTTTTATGAGGTAGCAAAGATTATTTGTGAACACAGAAACATTGATATAGACTGCCGTTATTTATATTGCTCCAGATTGGCTTGGCGTGTCCCCCAATATTTTTTAATGAAGGAAAGCTGCTTAGATTATATATGCCAAAGAAGTATGAATCTAAGCATTCAGAAAATATTTGACAGAACCTTATTAGATGATAGGCAGGTTAATGATCTATGTATTAAATTGGGGATTGATAAAAGCAATATGCACAGGGTATTAAACCATGATGAACTGGCGCCACTTAGAAATAGGCTCTATAATTCAGCAGAGTTTTTGGAAGCAGTATATTCCAAATCCGAAGAAATGTTTGATTCTACTATTAAGTATATGGAGCAGGAAGGTCTATTGGATGAGATTAAATTTGCACTGGTGGACACAGGGTGGGTTGGCAGTATGGAAAAAAGTTTAGGAGAGCTGCTGTCATATAAAAAGAAAAAACCAAAGTCAATTGTGGGCTTTTATTTTGGAATGTTTCAAGAACCTAAAGATACATGCCATGAGTATCAATCATTTTTATTTTCCGCCAATAAAGGCTTGTGGAGGAAAACTGTATTTAATAATAACCTTTTAGAGTGCATGTGTGGCGCTTCCCATGGTATGACAGTTGGTTATAAGGAAATTGATGGAAAATGGGAACCAGTATTCTCCAGTGAGAAAAACTTAAATAGTGTTAACTGGAATGTAAATAGAAATCACAGGATAATTTGCAAATATGCAGAATATGCTTGTGCCCAGGATAAAAACATAAATATTTCTTATTCAGATAGTATAAAGCTTGTAAGTAAACTAGCGGAAATTTTTATGATGAGACCAACGAAAGAGGAAGCAGATCAATACGGAAGATATTTGTTTTCAGACGA
Organism: Lachnoclostridium edouardi; assembly: GCF_900240245.1. Lineage (GTDB taxonomy): Bacteria > Bacillota > Clostridia > Lachnospirales > Lachnospiraceae > Lachnoclostridium_A > Lachnoclostridium_A edouardi. Next base: position 1,293,897 of record NZ_OESQ01000001.1, on the reverse strand, counting down.
TATGACTGAAAATGGAGTAATTGAATTAGCTCCTAAATTAAGTAAAGGGGACATATTTGGCGAGGATTTTATACCTAAGGTTTGGAAGCGGATTTTTGTAAAAGATACAATAAAACGTCAAACGAAATCCTATTGGATTGAGGGAAGTATTGTTAGAAGCAATATAGGTCTTAAAAGTTGGCATAGATTTAATAACTTTTTATGGCACTTGCTGCAATATGGTATTTATAATTAACAAAATTAATAAATAGGAGTTACAAAATGGAATTATTAAAAAATAGATTAATTGGGCTATATAAATACAAAGATTTGTGGGAGCAATTAGTTATAAGAGATTTAAAGCTGAAATACCGAAGAAGCTTCCTTGGTTATGTATGGAGTGTATTGAATCCTTTAATGATTATGATTGTTATGACAATTGTTTTTTCTACAATGTTTCAGAGAGATATAGAAAACTTTCCTGTTTATTTGCTTACAGGACGAGCTATGTTTGATTTTATGACAATCTCTACAAATAAATCAATGAATTCAATTATAGGCAATGCTGCTTTAATAAAAAAGACATATGTTCCTAAGTATATATTTACCTTGTCTACAGTGACAAGTGCTTTGGTAGATTTTATTTTTTCCCTAGGAGCATTGGTCTTGGTTATGATTGTGACTAGAGCTAAATTTACTATTTATTTTTTCTTATTTCCTTTAGTTGCAATACAATTATACATTTTTTGTCTAGGATTAGGTTTATTCCTGGCTCAGGCAAACGTATTTTTCAGGGATATTCAGTACATTTATAGTGTGGTTACAACTGCATGGTTATACTTAACGCCAATTTTTTATCCGGTTGATATGCTGTCACCTAAGATCCAGTTTTTAGTTAAGGCCTTTAATCCGTTATATTATTATATTGGCCAATTCAGAGACTTGGTGTATTATGGTCGAATGCCTGGATACAGAGTGTTAGCTGGCGGCTGGATTATTGCTTTTGTCATGCTGTTTATAGGATTAAAATGTTTTGCAAAAAATCAAACTAAATTTATTCTCTACATTTAAGGTGAACAAATGGAAAATTATATTATAGACGTAGATAATGTAACTGTAAGGTTTAATTTAGCTTCAGAAAAGGTTGATAATTTAAAAGAATATATAATTAAATTAGTGAAAAAAGAGTTAATGTTTCAAGAGTTTCTAGCTCTAAAAAATGTAAATTTAAAAATAAAGGCTGGAGAGTCCTGGGGATTAATTGGAACAAATGGATCAGGAAAATCCACTCTCTTAAAAGCCATCAGCGGTATTATTAAACCATATCAGGGAAATATTACTGTAAAGGGAGAAATTGCGCCGCTGTTAGAATTAGGAGCAGGATTTGATCAAAATTTAACTGCAAGAGAAAATATTTATTTAAACGGTACTGTTTTAGGCCACAGCAAAAAGTATATGACTGAACATTTCCAGGAGATCGTAGATTTCGCTGACCTGGAGAACTTTTTGGATTCCCCTATAAAGAATTATTCTTCTGGTATGAAAGCTAGACTGGGGTTTGCAGTTGCAACAATGGTTAAGCCGGAGATATTGATTGTAGATGAAATTTTAGCAGTAGGAGATATTGCATTCAGAAAAAAGTGTGAAAAACGTATGCAGGATATGATGGGCGGTGGAACAACATTATTATATGTTTCTCATTCCATTGATTCAGTTAAAGAATTGTGTACTCATGCCCTGTGGCTGGATAAGGGTGATGTTATAATGTCCGGAGAAGTAAATAAAGTATGTGATGCGTATCTAAAGAAAGTAATAAAATAGCAGGTGATAAAGTGTTAAAAAGTTCGTTAAGGTATTGGCTATTAGAAAGAGACGAGAGCATAAAAGAGCAGTATCAGGAATATTTAAGAGAAAATAATGTTTCAGGCATGACAGGAAAGCTAAAAAAAGGTGTGAAACTGCTGCAGTTAAATGCCAGTTTAAAGAAAAATATGGAGCAGCCAGAAAAACCACATTTTTCAGTGCCAGTTGATGAATTATTGGAACGTTTGAAGCCATATGATATTATTTCGTTTGATGTATTTGATACACTGATTTTCCGCCGCCTGAGCAGACCCACAGATGTATTTATCTATATGGAGGCTAAATATCATTTTTATAATTTTTCTGAAATTAGAATAAAGGCGGAAAAGAAAGCTAGAGAAAAATCAAGAGGGGAAGAAATCACTATTTCTGATATTTATAAAATATTAGAAGTGGAATGTTCCATTGATCCTCAGGAGTGGATAGAAAAAGAGATTGAATGTGAAAAGGAAGTTTGCTTTGCTAATCCGTATATGCTAAAGGTTTTTCAAGAACTGACCAAGATGGGAAAAAAGATGATTGCAGTCTCGGATATGTATTTGTCTCGGAAAACCATTGAGGAGATATTAAGAAATTCAGGATATGAGGGCTTTGATAAAATTTTCGTTTCATGTGAAGAAAAAGCAGGAAAATGGGATGAAAAAATCTTTGGTATAGTTAACAGTTGTTACCGGGGGAAAAAGATTCTCCATATAGGCGATAATATGAATTCAGATGTTTCTTTGCCTAAAAAAGCAGGGTGGGAGACGATTTATTATCCAAATGTTGCAAGTATAAAGAAAAGGCCCGGTTTAGGAGAGATGTCAGTATTGACAAAGTCTATTTACGAGGCTATTCTTAATACGTATCTATATAATGGTCTGAATCAGTATGACCAATACTTTAAGTTTGGCTTTGAGAATGGTGGAATTATTGCTGTAGGATACTGCCAGTGGCTGAAGAAGATAGCAGAAGAAAATCATATAGATAAGCTTTTGTTTGTAGCTAGAGATGGCTATATTTTAAAAAAAGTTTATGATGAGTATTTTGCAGGTATTCCAACAGAGTATGTATTATTTTCCAGATTTAATGCCCAACAGGTAATGTTTGACAGATATACCAGCAGTTATATTGATCAAACTATCTTGCCAAGAGCGTATAAAAAGGATAAAATGTCTATAGGCCAAGCTTTGAGAGAAATTGACCTAGATCTACTGATTCCAAAATTGGGGGAGGCGGGAATTAAGGAAGACGAATTGTTGGTGCCAGATAAGGTGGACAAGGTAGCATCCTTTATTTATCAAAATAAGGATGCCATTTCAGCTTATTTCTCACAAACTCAGAACGCCACATTTGATTATTACAAACCTATTGTAGAGGGGTGTAAAAAGGTATTAGTGGTAGACCTGGGATGGAATGGCACATGCGGAATTGCCCTTAAATATCTGCTGGAAGAAAAAAAGAAGCTGGATATTACTGTGTGCAGCGCTCTTGTGGGGGCTAAAGACGGCCAGGAACCTACGGTCCGCATGGCAAATGGAGATTTATTTGTCTATGGATTTGCCAGAAATATGAATTATGATTTACAGAAAAATCATATGGGGAAAGATGTGGATTATCACAATTTGCTTATGGAGATATTATTCACAGCTCCAGAGCCTAGTTTTTTGAAGTTTGGGTATAAAATTGAGAGTAAAACTAAACTAATATATTTGCCTTCATCACCAGAGCATTCTTATACTACTAATCAAATTCATCAGGGAATCCAAATTTTCGCAAAATACCAATTAAAAATTTTACACCAGTTGAAATTATCCCAGATTTTATACTCTCGTGATAGTTTACTACCACTGAATAATTATATGAAAACATATCCAATTTCTGACTTAATTAATCAATGCGACAATAAGACAGTAACAGGAATAATAGTTAAATAAAAACAGGAGGATAAAATGGTATTTGGAAAAATTGAAGAGCTTAACAAATTTTTACCTCGGGAATATTTAGAATCAATCACAAAATTTTTGGAATCGTTATCACCGGATATGGAGGAAGGATATTACTCTATCGTTGATGATAAAGTATTTGCCAGAGTTATGAGTTATGAAACAAAAGATAAAATTAACTGTAAAATAGAAGCCCATAATAAATATATTGATATTCAATCTACATTGTCAGGCGCTGAAGGAATAGATATTTTTCCCCGTGAATTACTTTCTATATCAGAACAATATTCTCCTAAAGATGATGTTGTTTTTTTTGAAACAGCCACAGCTTGTCCATATTCTACGACTACTAATTATCCAGGGTATTTTACAATGCTTTTGCCGCATGAAGCCCATCGACCGCAACAACGTGTTTTAGAATTTTCCAATGTGAAAAAATTTGTAATAAAAATGGAGGTAAATGACTTTGAACCATAATTATAAAATGATTGCAATGATACCTGCTCGCCTCGGATCTAAACGTATTCCTAAAAAGAATATTCGCTATTTAGGAGATAAACCTTTAATCCAATACCCAATTGACCTATGTAATGAAACAAATTCATTTGACAGTATTTGGGTCAATACAGAAAGTGAAGAATTAGGGAAAGCAGCCAAGAAATTAGGTGTTGGCTTTCATAGAAGGCCTGCAGAATTAGCAAATGATACGGCCACTAACAGAGAATTTGTTTATGAGTTTTTACATAAGCATGAATGTGATTATATTGTCATGGTTAATACAACATCTCCTCTGTTGCGCAAAGAAACATTAGAAAAGTTTATTCATTTTATTAATGAAAATGACTATGACACTATAGTTTCAGTTATTTCGGAAAAGGAAGAGACATTTTATAAAGATAAGCCTTTAAATTTTTCATTAAAGGAAAAGATCAATAGTCAATTTCTTACGCCAGTAGAAAAAATTGTTTGGGCAATTACTGCCTGGAAAAAAGAAACATTTATTTCCTTGCAGGACTCAGGTGTGAATCCTGTTTTTGGAGGAAAATTAGGGCGTTTTTGTATTCCTAAAGATGAATCCTGTGATTTAGATACTTTAGAGGATTGGAGAATAGCGGAGGGAGTTTTGACCTCCAGAACAATTAATACAAAGGAAAGGTATATGGACTTATGACAAATTATTTTGCTAATTATATTTCAGACATTAAAGACTATTTGAATAATATGATTGTTACAGATAGAAATAAGACAATTATTGATAATGAGATCGGACTTGAAATGTGGGTTGAGAAGGCAAAAGAAATTAGAGATTCTAAAAAAGGGCGTTTCTTTTTTGCTGGAAATGGGGCAAGTGCGACCATGGCAGAGCATTTATCACATGATTGTTTCCAAAATGCCGATATGGTAACTGTTACATGTGCTGAAACATCACATATTACTGCTATTAGTAATGATATATCTTATGAAGATGTTTTTGCATATAAAATTGGAAAAATGATGGACAATAGGGATATGCTAATTACTATTTCGTCATCTGGCAATTCACCGAATATTGTAAAAGCTATAAAAACTGCCCGCGAGAAAAATATGTTTATTGTAACTATTTCTGGTATGAAAAAAGATAATAAATCCCGCATGAGTGGAGACTTAAACTTTTATGTGCCTGCATTAACATATGGTATGGTTGAATCCTGCCATGCAACATTACTTCATTGCTGGTTAGATCAATTTTTAGATAAATATATGGGAGGTAGACATTAATGAAAGTTGTAGTGGGAGCTTCTTCTTTTGCGTCAAAAAGTGATAAAGCAATCAACCTGCTTTTAGAAAAAGGTGTTGAAGTTGTAAAAAATCCATATGGAAGGAAAATGAATGAAGAAGAAATAATTCAGCATTTAGAAGGCGCTGCTGGGCTTCTTGCTGGTTTAGAGCCACTGAATAAAAATGTTTTTTCCCATTCACCGCAATTAAAAGCTATAGCTCGTATTGGTATTGGAATGGATAATGTTGATATTACAGCAGCTGAAGCTTGTGGCATAAAGGTATCTAATACTCCTGATGGACCGACAGCTGCTGTTTCTGAGATGGTCTTAGGTGTTTTATTAAGTATCGGCCGACAGATTATCCCTGCAAATAATGATATGCACAGAAAAATCTGGAATAAAAGAATAGGCTTTTCTATTAGTGGATTAAAGGTTTTAGTTGTTGGGTATGGACATATAGGTCAGAAAGTATCAGAACTTCTAAAAAGTTTAGGCGCTAATATTCTGATATATGATAAATATCAGCCAGAAATAAATACAGTGCCAACTTTAGAAGATGGTTTACGCATGGCGGATGTAGTTACTCTTCATGCCTCTGGAAAAGAAGAAATTATTACTCAGGCTATGTTTTCAATAATGAAAAAGGGAATTGTAATTCTTAATAGTGCTCGTGGGGGCCTGATCAATGAAGATGGATTATATCACGCCTTAAAAGATGGAACAGTCTCAAATTTCTGGGGTGATGTTTTCTGGGAGGAACCGTATACTGGAAAGTTATCTGAATGCGAAAATGCTATTTTGACGCCTCATATCTCCACGTACAGTAAACAGTGCAGAGAATCTATGGAAACAGAAGCTGTACTAAATTTGATAAAAGATTTAGGAATATAAGATTTGGAGGGAGCACCAAAGATGTACGAACAGGAGTTAAAATTAGCCATTACTGCCGCTCAAGCAGCAGGGAGTTTTTTGAGGGAGCGGAAAGATATACATATAGATAAATTGGAAGGTAAGGATATTAAGTTATCTTCTGATAAACAAAGTGAACAGATCATTTTCAATATTTTGGAAGAATCTAGGATTCCAATTTTATCTGAAGAAGCGGGTTTTGTTGGAATTGAAGGTGAGTTTTGCTGGATTGTAGATCCAATAGATGGAACAATAAACTATTTTAAAGGGTTAGATGATTTTTCTTGTGTATCAATAGCATTATGTAAAAATGAAACTCCTATTTTAGGTGTTGTTTATCGTTTTAAAACAGATGAATTATTTTATGGAATTAATGGACAAGGTGCTTTTAAAAATAATCAGCCTATTTCTCCGTCCTTAATTGAAGATATATCACAAGCGATTGTTGCCACTGGATTTCCGGTAAAACGTAATTACTCTTTTGACAGTCTAAAGCAATTTATTATCCAAATTCAATCATTTAAGAAAGTTCGCATGCTTGGCAGCGCCGCACTTATGTGTACTTTTGTTGCTACAGGGACAGTAGAGGCATATATGGAAGATGAAATTATGCTATGGGATGTTGCTGCAGCTAAGGCTATTGTTGAAGCTGCGGGGGGAGTAACATACATAAAATTACTAGATGACAATAAATGTATTTTTAAAGCTTTTTCCAACAAAAAATTAATGGAGGATTATTATGCTAAGATCATTTGATTTCATTGAATATTCTAAAGAAAATTCATCCATTCAGGATAAAAGCTCTTTTAATCAGGAATTAATGATTGCAGAAAAACAAGTGCGAAATTCTAAAGGACATTTTGCTTCTGCTGAATCTAAATGTATTTGCGGAAGTAAAATGAATTATTTTTTTAGTAAATGGGGAATTACTTATAATCGCTGCCCTAGTTGCGGTTCTATAATTGCAGATGTTTCTAAAGAAGAAATTAGTTATTTTAAAAGCTGTAAGGAATTAACGGACTTCCGAGCTAGTAACTTTTATCAGGAAAGTGCCTGCGAAAAACGTGATTTAAGTTGGGAAGAATTAATAGATTGGCTGCGTTTTCGGACTTACAGATATTTAGGGGAAAAGAGTGTTTCTATCGTAGATTATGGAAACCGTTATTATGGGTTAATTAATAAATTAAAAAACTCCTCTTTTTGTAAACATTATAATTTAAAAGCCTCTATTCTTAATGAGAACTCTGTATCAGATTCTAATATTAGCCAAAGTGATATTGTTTTATACTTAAATATTCTTCAGCAAAGCTTAACGCCTGTAGAAGATTTAAGAAATGCTGGTATATGTTTAAAACCTAATGGACTTCTTTTCTTCAGTACAAGAATCGGTACAGGATTTGATGTTTTGACTTTACGTGAACACTCAAAGATTTTCCCATTTGAGCACGTATTTCTTCCTTCTATACAAGCTTTGGAAATCATGTTACAACAAGCAGGTTATAAAGTATTAGAAGTGTCTACACCTGGACGTTTAGATGCAATTTATGTCAAAGACCAGATGGAACAAATATGTTCTGAAGAATATTTTATAAAGTATTTAATGGAATATGCTGATAATGATATTCTTCAAGAGTTTCAACGCTTCCTTCAAAGAAGTAATATGAGTTCATATGTTCAGATTGTAGCACAAAAAATGGAGGATACTAAATGAAAAGATTACGGACCGCTATAATCGGTATGGGCAAAATGGGGAAAATACGATATGACGCAATGAAAAAACATGGAGGATTTGATATAGTCGCCCTTTGTGATACTAATCGTCACAATTTAGAAAACTTTACAGAGCCATGCTTTTTAGATTGGAAACAATGTTTAGAGGAAACTGAGTTAGAGGCTATTATTGTGTGTACTTATAATGCATATATTCCAGATATTGTATGCGAGGCTTTAGAAAAGGGCCTTCATGTTTTCTCAGAAAAACCACCTGGCAGAAATTTAGCGGATACTTTACGGATGCAATCTTCATCTGAAAAAAGTTCATCAGTCTTAAAATTCGGATTTAATCACAGATATCATAATTCTGTAATAGAAGCAAAAGCTTTAATTGACTCTGGCCTTATTGGTGAAGTAGTATGTGCGCGAGGTGTATATGGAAAAGCTGGAAATCCGAATTTCTCTGCGGAATGGAGAAATGATACAGCACTTTCAGGAGGCGGAATATTACTAGATCAAGGAATTCATATGCTGGATCTAATGTGCTATTTAGTCGGTGATTTTACTAAAATTAAAAGTCATGTAGATCAGTTGGTATGGAAAAACATGCCTACAGAAGATTCCGCTTTTGCTATTATGGAGACAGATAAAGGGCAGGTTGCTTCATTACATTCCAACGCAATTCAATGGAAACATAAGTTTGACTTAGATCTTATCTGCACAAATGGATATATTGCCTTAAATGGTCTTTTAACTGCAACACGTTCTTATGGTGAGGAGCGTATGACTTATTATAGAAAGGATCTTGCTGGAAAAACTGGAAAGTTAGGAAAACCATTAGAACATACATTATGTTTCAATACAGATGAATCTTGGGATTTAGAAATAGAAGAATTTTATGAAGCTATAGTGAAAGGAATGCCAATTAAGCAGGGAACTATAGAGCAGGCAGTTACTGTAATGAAACTTATTCAGACTATATATCAATATGGAGAACAGTAGATCTATGACTTGGAATCAAAAGTGGAGAACATTTTGGGCACGAAGATATATTAAAAAATTTGAAAAATACTTTCCATATATAGATATGAAAACAGAATTGTCTGGTGATTCACCAGAACTTCCATTAAAAATTATTGAAAATTTATTAAAAGATGATCCAGTTATTATGCAAAGTACTTTAAAAAGCATATATGATATGGATGAGAAATTGGTTGAAAATGTATTGGCGGATTTATTATCTTATCATACATCTGGCAAAATAAATTTAATTCAAGCTTTATTAAAACAGGACAGTTCTGCTTCAGAAGATATTATCTTATGGTATATCGAAAAAAATCCAGATTTTGAATATTCTTTAGTGGTTAATTCGCTTTTAGAGAACAGTGATGATTATTTTAATGCAACTGAAATAAGTGAAAAAATTGTTGATTATTTTCAAAAGGATTACCAGGTACTAATAGAGATTTTATCTGCTGATGACAAAAATAGAGAGATTGTAATAAAGAAATTAATAGAGAAATATCCTCTTCTTGGAAAAGAAATTATCGCTTGGTATTTGTGTCAGGAGCCAAACTATAAATACTCTCTGGCACTTAATATAATACAAGGAAATAGTAATTATATCTTAGGTGGAATCAGCCGTTGTATTTATAGTACAAGTAGTAAAATTTTAATGGTAGACGGATGGTATTTACCAAAAAGTCATTATAATGCAATTGCAGTCTATATAAATGGTAATTTATTGGGAACAGCAGCCTGCGGAATCAAAAGAATGGATGTTTATAGAAATTACCCTGAATTCAATGAAAAGTTTGCAGGTTTTCGCTTTACAGTAAAATGTGACAAAAACATAACGGAAAATGATATTGTGGTAATCCAGGTTTTAAAGGATGATATATTAATTAGAAAAACTCAAAAGAATATTAGTTTATCCACTAATGAATTAAGTGAAATTATTAATGCAGAAAATACACCAGAAATGAAACTGGAAATAATGCACAATGATCTATTAGTAGATTTTATAAATTTAAATGAGATAAAGAATATAAAGAACCTTTTTCAACCTATGGATTATGCTATACGAGCAAAGCATGAAACAGGATGGAAAATAAGAAGTATTTTAAATGACCAACTTGAAAGAGAAGTTCCCTTAATATCCCATCCTATAACTCCAGAAAATTATGATGAATATAGTGAATTAATAGAAGATATTACTGAAAATACAGAATTTTATAAAACCTATCTTTTATACAACAATTATAAACGAGTTTACCAAGACTACCAATTTATAAAAAATTATATTTCTGTTGATTCCCAAATATTAGATATAGGTGCTATACCTCCTCTTTTAGAAAGTATGATAATTAAAGGTCAATATAGAAGTTTAACAGTACTTGACCCTAATGCTGTTCATTTTTCTTCATATTTCAATAAACATAAGATTCATTATGTTAATGGCAATATATTTTCTATATCTAGTAAAGATATAACAAACAAGTATGATTTTGTTATTTTTGCAGAAGTATTAGAGCATTTAAGCGGGAATTTAATAGATATTCTTAAAAAATTAAATAATTATGTTGCTGAAGGTGGATATTTATATATTACTACACCTAATTTAAAAAGTATATCTGGTTTATATGGACTTTGTATGCGTTCTAGCGGATTAGCCTCAAAATATAGAGATACAGTGTTAGCTCAGCATAAACGATATGAGGATAATGGTTATTTTGGACATTTAAGAGAATATACACCAAAAGAAGTTATTGATTTATTATCTAACTTTGGTTTTGAGTTAGTAGAAAAACGTTGTCTACCTGAATACAGAAATGAGCATCCTTTTATAATCGCATTAGAGGAGCTTTATCCTGAGTGGGGTATTTGGGGAAAATATTTATTTAAAAAAACAAAGATTTAATTATGAAATAATTTGATTTAAATGCGGAGGAAAAAATGTCTGAAAAATTAGATAAATTGATATGCCGAATTACAGATAACTCAATAAAGGTAGTAAGTTTTGACATATTTGATACTTTACTTGTACGTCCTACAGTTGTTCCTACAGATTTATTTAAAATTATTGGAAAAAGAGCTGGTTTTTCACCTATTACTTTTAAAGAGATGCGTAAAACAGCAGAGCAAGAGGCTAGGAAACAAAAACCTTTTAATGTAGATGATATACAACTTGAGGATATTTATAAACAATTTTCAAATTTATTTTCTATATCTGCTGAAAAGGCAAAGAACATTATGGAAATTGAACTGGATGTGGAAGAACAGTATTTATATGCTAGGCAGTCAATAAAAGATGTTTTTTACAAAGCTCTTGATGCTGGAAAAGAAGTAATTATAACTTCAGATATGTATTTGCCAAAAGATTTTTTAGAAAGAGTTCTTAAAAAAAATGGATATACTGGTTATAAACACTTCTACCTTTCATGCGAGATTGGAAAAGCAAAAGGAACTGGAAAAATATATCAGGAAATTATAGCTGATTATGCCCAGAAGGGAATCAAGGCCTCCCAAATTATACACATTGGTGACAATTCTTCTGCTGATGTTCGCCAAGCTAAAAGTATAGGCTTAAATGCAGAGCACGTACCAAGTGCTATTAGTATATTTAAGAGTAAAAAAGAGTGGAATCGTTTGATTACTAATAATCATGCTGATACTGACAATACCTTTTTAATTGGATTTTTAGCAAACGATATGTTTGATGATCCATTTTTCCCATTTGCTTCTTATTCGATCTTAAATGGAGATATTAAAAATTTGGCCTATTTAACCGCTCCCTTTTTGCTATCAGCTACAAAGTGGATATTAGAAGATTCTATAAACAATCATATAGATAAATTATTACTAGCCTATCGAGATGGATACATTCCTGAAAAAATTTATAATAAGTTAACAGAATATTATCCAAAGGCGCCAAAATTAAAACCAATATATTTATCAAGAAAAATCAGATATTTTTATGCAAGCAAGAAAGAAAATGGATTATTTAGTAGTATCTTTGATCTTCCTGCAGATCCCAAAATGTCTGTTTATGATTTCATTACTAAACGATTATTAATTACAGAAGATAGAGATAAGATACAAGCACTTTCAATCTTTTTAAAACACGGATATGGAAGTAGTAAAAACGAAATTGGAAAAAGTGAAAAATATCTTTCCTTTTTAAGTGAATTAGAGCCTTTATTTAATAAGTATGCTTTTTCTAAAGTTAAAGTTATTGACGAGTATTGTAAAAGTTGTATAGAAAATTCTGATAAAAACATAGCATGTTTCGATATTGGTTATAGAGGTAGCGTAAGTCGTTTTTTAAAGGATGAAATAGGGATCTCTAATATTGGTTACCATTTTCTTGCAACTCCTTTATTGAATACTTCATCTAACAAAGAATATAATTTAAAATCCTATGTTCAATACGGGTTTAATATTCCTACTGAGACAAAGATACTCCATGCGCTTTTAGAGGATGTTATTAGTTTGCATGAGGGAAGTGCTATTGATATTTTGAAAAATAAAAATGGTTTTTCTATTATAAAGGATGATAGTGATGAAAATCCCTCAATACTTTCTGTTCAGGATCAGATTATCAAATATTGCGAAAAATTTATTGCACTGTTTAACAAAGATATTCCGCAACTACACTTTGACCATTATTTACACTTTGAATTACTTGTTCATTTTCTTAAATCTCCATGTGAAAAAGATGGAAAAGCAATGTTAAATTTGCAGTTTAAGGATTCTGGTTTTATTACTCAAAACAAAGATTTATATGAACGTTGGTATTTATCACACTTCAAGGTTCCTAAAACAAGCACAGCAGCAATTACAGTGACCAAAAGTAATTTTAGATCTTCAGTATATAATTGTTTAGATAAAATGCACTTATTGCCATATGCCAAAAAGGTATATTTTTCTTTACGTAATTTTTCTAATAAGTTGGAAATTAAAAAACATGACATATTGCCATATATTGCGCAAATAGATGATAATTTAGAGATTCTAAGAAATAGTGATCTTTTGAATGACCATAATAATATAGTTATTGTAGGTGATATGGTATCCTTTGACAAAGGCATTTGTAATTATCTAAATGGTCTAGCAACTATATTATGGGAACATGGCTATAATATGGTTTTACTATCAGAGGCTACTTATGCCTCTCTTGAAACAACTCAACGGAAAATTAAATTTTATTCTGTCATTGTACCTGAATTATTGGGGAAAAATAAATATGCACCGGAAAAAAATGTAATTCTTCCCACAGAAATTCAAAAATATGTTTCTTCAAACAGTGCATTATGTTGGGCAAAAGATAATTGGACGCAACGCCATAAAGATATGACTGAGACATATGCCCAAATGTTATGTTATTGTTCTGATAAATATTATTCCCAGGTATTTGAACTAATAAAACCTGTAGGAATTATTATGTGGAATCAATTTCATGCATTGCACCATATTATCAATGAGATAGCTAAAAGTAAAAATATTCCTACGATTTATATGGAATTTGGAAGTCTCCCAGGAACGCTTGCTTTAGAAAATCTTGGACAAATGGGTGAAAGCTATCCATCTATCCATTATGATACATTTATCAAAGAACCAGTAAGTGATTATGATTTACACCGAGCAGATATAATTTGGGATTATTTGCAATCTTCAAAATTAAACCGTAATGTACAAAAATCTTCGGAAAAGGCCGAAAATATATTACAAAAAATTGATAAATCACGGCCTACTATTTTTGTCGCAGGTCAAAATGATTTTGAATCAGGTTTATGTCCATATACTTCACACACTCAAAAATATCATTCTCCTATTTTTAAGAGTAGTGATGAAGCAGTTGTTTACTTAGCTGAATTAGCTAAAAAAAATAATTGGAATTTATTATATAAGCCTCATCCTATTATGAATATGCTGGGGTGTACCACAGCAAGTTTACCTCAAAATGTTACAGTAATTACAGATATTGATATTAACGAGATTATTGACTTTTCAGATTTAACAATAACTATCCTGTCCCAAACTGGATATATTTCTACAATACGCAAAAAGCCTACTCTTATGTTAGGATACACTCAATTACGTGGTAAAAATTGTACTTATGAGGCATTCATAAAAGAGGACATTGAGTCACAGATCAAACAAGCTCTTGTATTAGGATTTACCGAAAAACAAGAGCTAGCATTTAAAACTCATATTGCTCAGATGGTGAAGTATTATTTATTTGATGATCTGTTAAGTCGTGAGCTTCATTATGGAAAATCTATAGACATGGCTGCAGAATACATAGAACATGTATTTAAGACAAAACATACAACTTGATTTTTCCCCAGAGGGGGGATACCACTTAATCATCTAAAACGATAATTTTGAGACACACACTTTCCTGTTTTAAGACAAAAAAGGAGCTGTTTCAGAAGTAGATGGGTAATCTACTTCTGAAATCCCCCTCCCGGAAAATTAAATTCAGAAAATAGATTAAACTGTATCTATAAAGACTTTAGATACGTGGAAATACAGTAGAAGTAGTTTCTTTTTTTATATGTAAGAGGAATCAGTGCCGTAATATTAGAAATATCCATTTGGCTTTTTATTTTATCTGATAAGAAAATACTAACATTTATTTTTTATAATCCATTCTATAAAATCTCTTACAGCTCCATTTCCTCCAGTCTTTTTAGATATGAAATCTACTATTCTTTTTACTTCTTCTACTGCATCTTGGGGACATCCTTTTACCCCACAGATATTCATTGCTGGAATATCTATTATATCGTCGCCAATATAGGCTATTTCTTCATATAAACCACGAGAATTTTGTTCTATACCTAATTCCTGAGCAATTTCACAAATCTTTTCTACTTTATTTCGACATCCTTGATAATAATGGGTGATACCCAGTTCAAAGCATCTATTTTTTAAAATAGATGAATTTCTAGCTGTAATTATAATAGGCATAATCTGCTTTTTAGGTAATAAGTCATGGATGCCACAACCATCTTTAACATCAAAGGCCTTCATTATCTCCCCATCATTACCTATGTAGATTTTACCATCTGTTAACGTTCCATCAACATCAAATACTATTGCTTTCATATTATTTATTATTCTCCACCTAAAAGTATGGATTGAAATATAGATTGTGTAATAAATTCTACAGTTGTATCTTTATGTTTTCTTACATTGAAGTAATCCTTCAACATTGAAGATATTTCTTTATTAAGTTCATCCGGATGATCGTGTGTATTGGCTAAAGAAAGTTCATCGCTATAATAGTTTTTTTCTTTTCCATATCCGTCTAGCCCAGCAATTCCAATAGATTTTACATGTATTTCATCTAATAATCTCAACAACATAAGTGTTGAATTATCATTATGTAACCATCCACTTTTAAATAGACGTAAAAAGGAAACTAAATACATATTTTTTTCCGGATTAGTTGTAATATTAGAGGTAATAATTTTAGGGCAGTCTATGAACTCTTGTTGCGATTTCCAATAATCGTATCTCTTTATATTATTTATATATATATAATTATTGTCTATTTCTTTATCTAAAAAATTTATATTTATAACTATACTTTGTTTTTCTTTGATATATTTTCGTATAATATCTTTTTCATCACGTACAGATTTTCCAGGAGCTATAATCACAATATTTTTACCATGCAATTTCTCAGAGAGTTCTTTGACTGTATTATTATCATCAATGTCCGTTTTTAAAAGCTGTATATAAAGAGATTCTAGTAAATCATAATCATATCTTTTCCGTTGGAGAGTATTTAAACTATTAATAATATGTTTGATATCCCTTGAACGAATACTATTTTTCTTTTTTAAATATCCAATATTATTTACATGGGCACTGTAACATCCCGCAATAAAATAATCCGTTGAATATCCCCAAATACATCTAGAACGGATATTTTCCATATAATTATCTATAATATCTAAGATAACATCCATATTATAATTATATGAGAGATGTTGATTCATATATTGTGCTATTAACTCAGTTGGTGTATTTCCTGCGCCCCTCCCCATTCCTGATAAAGTCGCATCAATAATTCCTAATCGTTGTTTATCCAGAATTGACAAAAATTCTTGAGATAACGCATTTGACATTTGCATATTATTATGTGAGTGAAAACCAATAGCACTGGAACTAATTAGATGTTTATGAATAACAGAATAAATTCGTCGTAGATCCGTTAAATACATAGATCCAAATGTATCCACAATAGAAAAACAGTAAGGTTCAATTGTATTCACCGCTTGAATTAGATCTAGCAATTCATTTTCTGTATATCCCATAATATCAACAGGTTGTACAAAAACTTTATATCCTTTTTCTTTAATAGCACGACAAAAGTCAATTACATCAAAACGCTCATGCTTAAAAAAACAAGCGCGAACCGCATCAAATGAACGGCCGTCATTTATGTCTAAATTAGAAATAGTGTATCGACTAAAATCAGCCAATACTGTATATAAAATATCAGATTTCTTTGAAGAAAGGACTTTAGCTGCATCCTTGCTATTAAAGTAAACAGTTTTTCCTACATCCATTCCAGTGTCTTGAAGAAAACCTATTTCGATCAAGTCAATATTCGCACGCTGCAATCCATCTATAATTCCTAAAATATTTCTCTCTCCAAATTTTTTATTTAGAAGATAAGCTCCATCCCGCAAAGTACAATCTAAAATTTTACCGTTTTTCATTACTAGTCCTTTCTTTTATGATTTTTTCTACATCTAAAATATGATTTGGAATATCTACACCTATGCTATCAAAACAAGTTTCACCAACTCTTATTTTGTATCCATTCTCTAAAGCTCTTAAAGGTTCTATTCCTTCCCCTAGTTCCAGATTTGTCTGATCTAAATGATGAAATTTACAAAGAAAATCTTTTGTATATGCATAGATTCCAACATGACGATATGTTTTTGACAATACGCCATCTTTTAGATTAGAGGGAATTATAGATCTTGAAAAAAACATTGCATCCTGATTAATATCCGTTACAACCTTAACTGTATTTATGGAATTAATAATATAAGGATCTGTAATTTCCTTTTTTAAAGTCGCAAAATAAACTGTTGGATCATCGAATAGTCGAATAACTTGTCGAATCATTTCTGGTTCAATAATAGGTTCATCCCCCTGTATGTTAATAAAATATTGGGCTTCTATATGCTCTGCAGCTTCTGCCACTCTATCGCTTCCTGTTGGATTATCAGATGTCATTATTACTTCTAAGTTTAGTTCTTTACATTTTTCAAAAATGACTTCACTATCAGTTGCAACATATATAGCCTCTAGCTCTTTTACTTTTAAACATTGCTGATAAACCCACCATATCATGGGTTTTCCACAAATATTTGCTAACGGTTTCCCTGGAAACCTTGATGATTTATATCGTGCGGGTATTACTCCTACAAACTTCATAATTTCTTATCCCCTCTCTTCAAGTTGTTTTAATAATTCTTGCTCTCTATTAATATAAAATAAAAGTCTCTTTTCAGTAGCCTCTAAAATTCCCATTAAAATTTGAATATATAATGCGTCCCCTTCATATTGTTCTGAAAATAAGCGTGCATTTTGATATGGCAACAATTTTTCTACATTATTCATTTTTTTTAAAGCTCCTTCCTGGTTATAGATATAAATTGTATTTAAGGTAGTAATTCTAGAAGCTTTTTCCATTTGGATTTTAATAGGATATAATGAATTCTTTGAATTTATTAATAAACTATTCATCCAACGTTTATCCTGTTTTGAGTGTAAAAATATCAAAATAGCTTTTGAATTAATCTGATCTATGGAATAATCAAATAATTCGTAATCATCAATATAGATCACACTATTATCCGGAATATTTAACAGGTCGCTTCCTGACGATAAATATTGGACTTTTCTGGGACTAAGATCAGAATATTTTAGTAAATTCTCAAAAGTTATACAATGCACTCCAAATGCATAGAAATTAAATTCTCTGTTTATATAATCTTCAGTTATTTTTAAAGCAATGTAATAACTATGCGTAAATTTGTAATTACTCTCATATAAAAAATCAAATGATATTTTTTTATTAAAAAACTCACCAATTAAATTTATGGCAGTAGAGCTTACTGTTATAATACTATTGGGTAGTACTTTAAACAGAAAGGGTAATAATTCAGATGGCACAGAATCACGTATGATTAAAGCATTTTCAAAGATATTTTCATAATCCATAATATCTGCTGGATGGGTTTTAATAATTAGTTGCGTATTATTGTCCGTGAAGTAATCAATAATTATGCTATAAATTTCTTTTTGCTGAGACCAACTTATAATATTTAAGTTAGCAAAATGTTGTGTTAATAATAAACAGCTATTCATAGAAACAGCAAATTCATTTGTATTCAAAAAAATACTGATAATTTGATTTAACATATTTTTAGATAGACTTTTTAGCTCATCTAATACATTAAAATCAAAATATCTATTTGAATCTAAGGAAATAGTCTGATTTATGAGTGAACAATATACTTTTTTAATTAACATACTATTACCGTCATAAAGGCCGAATTTTTTAGCATAATTATCTTGAAATATTGAACTATTTTTGACATTTTCACTCAGTTTGTCTATATTACTTAAAATACCACTACATTCTTCAAACATAGAGAAACTAATATTCTTTAAACTCAAATAAATTCCAAACCATAAGTGAGCGCCTGCTACATAAACTTCATTGAATTCTTTTAAATCATAAGGTATATTACTTTTATATTCTTCTTCCGCCTGGGATAAAAAAAGATGTTCATCATTATTTCTAATTGCAATATAATTTAAGGCATATACCTCATCAAATAGTTTATTAGTTAATATTCTTTTAAAATATTGCGTATTATTTTTGATAAAAACATCCACTATTAATATTGAAGGTTTATTTGGATAATACTTTCTTCTATGTAAAATACTGCACAGCAATTGATAATATGTTCCTGCATAATATAAAATCATTTCTTTTCCTCAAATCTTCCTATAAATTTTTATGAATACTTTGGCGCATGATTTTTGAAAAGTTTTCTACTTTCTGTTTTGAATAGTCTAGCCCTACACTCTGTTGAAAATGCACATCTCCAATAGCGTTCTCAGCGATGTTATATGCCTTAGTAATTCCTCGAAAAGGAATATAGGCATCGTAGCCCGGAATATTAAATAAAAATGGATACTTCCCAAAGAAATATTTGTAATCATCACAAAAATCCTCAATGCCCTTTAATATTTCTTTAATAATTTCATAATTCTCTACTTCAGCGTATCCAAATTTTAAATTACCGTTTTTATCAAATCCTGAAAAAGATGGGAAAGGAGCTTGTGAAAACATTTCAAAAATAGCCATATTTATAGCCGAATTTTTTATAAACGATGCGTATAAAGAAGTATTATTAAATACGGAAAACATATAAGATTCTAATACCCCTTCTAACATGAAAGTTTGATTTTTTTCAGATAAAATTGAACCGGCCATCAAACAATATACAGTGCAGTCCATTTTCCACTTTTTTTCAATCAACTTTTTTAATCCAAGTTGATTGTCACCTCTCCAACCAATATCTATCAAAGCAATGTTTTTAGAATTACCAATTATTTTTGAATAATAAGTATGTGCGGCTTCTTCTCCTTTTGATTGATATTCTAAAATTAACGTCCAGTTTTTAATTAAAAATTCTGATAATTCTTTTTTGTTACCTTCATGAATTAATTCGTCTTCTTTCAGATTATATTGTTTCAATTTAACAACTAAGGAATCCAGGTCTAAACTAGTTAACAAAGATTTTATTGTTATATTCTTATCTATCTTTTGATTTATAACTCTATTCAAAAAGTCTGTTCTATTATAATCACATGCGTATTTTAAACTGGCTTCTCGTGACCAAAAGACTAATTCGCTTGGAATATCACTATAAAATTTATCATATATTTTTTTATAGATATAACCATCACGTGCCATAAATAGCAGTTTATCAATTTTTTTTTCTTTAGCCCTTTTATGTATCCAGTGAACATATCCTAATACAAAAATGCCTCCATAATTATATCCAAATTCATATTGGGTAGTATAATGTTCCAGGCCAATATGCATTTTAGCGTTAACTAAACCGGCATAAGCAGATCTTATCAAGGGAGACATTCCCTTTTCGCGATAAGCATTTCCCAAAGTCTGAATATTCGCATAATATCGTGTATCAATACCAAGTGTGGAAGCAGGTTGAATATCTGCTGTTGGATTATCGCCAATATGTACAATTTTACTATTTAAACTTAGCCGTTCTTTTAAAAACTTGAACATAAAACCACTCTTTTTTCCACCTTTTAGGTCACAAGAAACAAAAATCTCTTCGAATCCATCATAACCATTTATATTTAATAGCTTTTTAATATACTCTTTTGGAAAATACATATCCGATAAAATAAATACTCTTTTTCCTCGGGCTTTTAAAATATCAAAGGCACATTTCATATATGGATTTGCATAGCAAAGATCTTTTTCCAATTCAAATTCGGCTTTAACTCCTTCATCCTTTTTTAATCCAGTTTTCTTTTCAATCAAATCGTAAATATCAAATATTGTAACCTCGGTATTACCATAAAGGGCCATATGCAATTTACGTGCTTCTTGTTCAGCTTGAAATCTTATATTATTAAAATCTAAAATATCTAATTGTTCTCCAAGGATAGAAAAGACATCCCTAGGCAAATTAACCTTTCTTAATAAAAGAGTATCAAAAACATCAAAGGAAATAATATCATATTCAAATAATCCCTTTACCCAATGGTATACAGGAGGGCGGGAGGCAGCTTCTGATTCTGGTCCTGTTAATAGAGATAAATTTATATTTTGATTTAAACTGAAATCATAAAACAGATGTTCCTTTTTTTTTCTAATCTGATAATGATATTTTAGTCTTAACAAAATTTTCCAGTGTTCAAATCGTTTTTTGTTATGTTCATCTAAATGTTCATTTACATACTTTTCATATTCATATTGCACATTGGCATTTTTACATACAAAGTATTTGTATGCTAAATTTTTTAAATACATTGTTAATTCCTTTCTGGACTATAAACATGCTTTTTACTTCTAGTCATCCTTATCATCATAATTAATTTGGTGATCAGTTTTTCCAGATAAAATGTTGATTTGATACTCCTCAAATATTTTTTTATTATTTACCCATTGCGACTGAACAACCAAAATAGAATCCTTAGATGAAATGAAATTATTTAATGGAACTTCTTGCAATGTGTGCAACCAAAAAAATGAAAAAGCTAATATTCCTTCCTGGATTTTTAAAATAATTGTATAGTTCTTTTCGGTTTCTTCTATATATAACTGTCCTATATTTATATTCTTAGTAAAATAAAACTTCAAAAAACTAGGCTCTGGGGCTGTGAATAATATCTCCATAAGCAAGTTGTGATAATCCACATCTTTCCCCATATGATTTTTCTGTAAATCATAATTCATATTTCTGGCAAATCCATAGACAAACAAATCTCCATTTGCCATGCGGACCGTAGGCTCCTGGCCGTCTTTAACCCCCACAAGAGCGCTGCACACAGTAATATCCAGCTTCTTTTTTTCTTCCAGCAGATATTTAAGGGCAATTCCGCATGTGCCATTCCAGCCCAGGTCTACCACTAATACTTTTTTACACCCCTCTACAATAGGTTTATAGTAGTCAAATGTAGCGTTTTGAGTCTGGGAAAAATAGACAGAAATGACATCCCTATGTTGATAAAATAAGGATGCCATAAAAGAAAAATTAATATTAAATAGAAAGTAATTCTATACATTTCCTTTTTTGTTCTAAAGGTGGATGAGTATATAAATTTAAAGTAGTTGTAATAGAAGCGTGTCCGAGAATTTCGCTGACTGTTTTAATATCAGCACCATTCTCTATAAGGCGTGTAGCAAAGGTATGGCGTAGTCCATGAAAACTAATATGATTAATATTAACTTTCTCCAAAAATGATGTGTAATATAGCCGATAAATTCTAGGTTCTATATATTTTAGCGTGCCTGAAAGTAAATAGGAATTGGCATTACTTGGACTTATTTCTTTAAATATAGGCAATAAAAACGAGGGAAGGGGAATATCGCGTATCGACGAAGCAGTTTTTGGGGGAGTAATAGTAATTTTAGAGGAACCAGAACCATCACTATTTTTTGTAAAGATTCTTTGCAAAGTTTTTGTAATGGAAATTACTTGACATTCTAAATTAATATCCTGCCAAGTTAAAGCACATAATTCCCCAATACGAATACCTGTATATAGAGTTAACAATATCCCACAATTACGGCTGTTTATATCATTTAGTAATGCAGTGGTAAGCCGTTTGTGTTCAGTTTGAGATAAAATTTTGGGAAGTGGGGATCTATAAGATTTAGGAGAATAAATATCGTAGGATTGTGCAGGAAGCTGAAAATATTTTCTGGCATCCTTTATACTCAATCTTACAATAGATAGAATATCGCGCACTGTACTGTCAGATAGGCCATGATTACAATTCATTTTTCCTTGTGTGGCCCAATAAATAACTGCTTGCTGAATATGATCTTCATTAATAGAACTTATGGGTATATTTCCCAAAATTGGGATAATATGGTTAATAATTAGGTTTGAATAAGTTCCGTGTGTGGAGGCCTTAATGAAATGTGTCTTTCTTTCAAGCCATTGATTAAGCCAGTCACAATACATAATAGATAATTCCATATAAAACACCTCTTTCTTTTTTGCTTATCTTTTATTGTATAGGAAAAAAGCCGTCAAGTAAAACACTACTTATGCTAATTATCTTTAATACATATATTGCAACTTTTTAGTCTCCTTGTATGTATGCTTTATCAAGTAATACAACATAGATAAGGTTTGTATGTTTTGCTATTTATTATTTTAGAAATTTAATGTAAAATATATTGGAATAATATGGAGAAGGGGATTGTAAAGTGAGAGAAAAAGTTTTTAAGGTTTTGAATTATAGCAGCTGTCTATTGCTGGTTGTAATATTACTGACTTTATTTTTTGTTCCAGAGCGTCCAGAGAGGGCAGAATTAAAAGGGGAAATATGGTCGAATATATATTGTGCGGCGCTGGCTCTAATTTTTATTATAATTACTAGTTATGCAGTGAGAAAGCGTTTTAAAGATACAATTAATAGTATAGTGCTCACAAATAAATTTATTTTTACACTATTAACAATAGCTGCAGTTATGCTTTGCCTCCAATTATATGTGGCATGGAATACATATTTCTATACGGGTTGGGACCCGGGATTAGTAAATAAAGTGGCATATGCCTATGCAACTGAGGGTGGAAGTCTTTCTTGGTATCAGTATTTCTATACATATCCAAATAATGTTTGGCTTACAGCAATTTTAGTTGTTATTAAAAGATTATCTATTATGTTTGGAGGAACAGATCCATATTTCGCTTGTGTTGTAGTGGGATGTCTGTTTTTAAATTTGTCGGGAATATTTACTGTTTTATCAGTTAAATGTTTGAGCGGGAGTAATGTGATTTGTGGAATAACGGGGATGATATATATAATCATGGCAGGATTTTCTCCGTGGATGTTAGTTCCATATTCAGATACATATAGTATTCTTTTTCCTGTTATGATTTTTTATCTGTATATACGTTTAAAAACCAAGGATAACATTCACTGTTCATGGGTATATTGGGGATTTATAGCTTTTTTAACATTTGTAGGCGCTAAAATAAAGCCTACAGTTGTTATTATCTTTATAGCAATTATATTCATTGAATCTATTTTATTTGTAACAAAAAAGAAAAAGTTATTTTCTTTTCCAGTAGTAGCAGTAATAGTAGTAGCGTGGTTGTGCACTAATATTTTAGGGTATGGAGTAAACCAGTACATGAGATACATACCAGATAAGGAACAAAATTTTACATATGTACATTATCTAATGATGGGTCTTAATGAGGAAACCGACGGGGGATATGATACAAATGATGTTATTTATACTTCTCAGTTTTCCAATAAACATGATCGTCAAAAAGCGAATTGGCATATGATTAGTCAAAGAATGAAAGGAATGGGACTCTCAGGTTATTTTGAATTATTAAAAAGAAAAATGCTATATAATTATAATTCTGGAACTTTTGCATGGGAAGGAGAGGGAGACTTCTACGAAGCGCTTCTGCCAGAGAAGGGGTCTCATAGTGTTTTCCTGCGTAATATATATTACAATCATTATGGAAGTGAGAGAGGAAGTTATTTTCCGATTTACCAAAACCTAACACAGACGTTGTGGATTGGAATTTTAATTGGAATGATAGGACTTATTCAAAGTAAAAATGGTGCTAACAGAGAAATTTGTGTGAATGTGGGAGTTTTAACTTTTATTGGAATCACTATGTTTGTTATGATATTTGAGGCGAGAGCTAGATATTTATTTTTATATGTTCCTATTTTTATTATTTGTGGAGTCTTAGGAATTTATAGCAATAACAACAGAGTAAAAAAGGAAAAAATTTAATGAAATTATCTTATAAAATAAAAGTATTACGGTTTTTAAAGAAAATATTTTCCAGTGAAAGTATTATAAAAGATATTATTGAAGGCCTAGGGGTTCTTCTGATCTTTGCTTTTGTAATAAAAATAATTTTAAAAAAGGAATTTGACATTTACCAATTTTTAGAATTTGATATTGCAGTTACAGTTTCATTGACTATGATTATAGCTGGAGCACTACGGATTTTTATTAAAATAATTGATAAACATCTAGAAGAAAGCACGAAGCTAGATATTGATACTGATAAATTATTTGAATTTTATAGTGAAAATTCAGAGTATTTAGTTTATAAGAACCGTGGAGATAGAGAAAATAAAAATATAGGGATAAAATATACTTCTTGCTCTTTATATAATGCAGAGAATGAAATAGAATCTTCACAAGAGCCATTAGATTCAGTATATCGTTTTCCTATTGTAGTAGTATTTAGAAATCCAGGGAATATGAAATTTACAGTTATAGATTCTAGTTCAATGTATCAGTTACCCCAAATTGTCATCAGTAATTATACAAAACTATTTACATATCATTCCTTTTCAAAGGTTTTTAATAATTTAAATATTAGAATAAAGGATTGGTATATCAAGCAGGAAGAAAATCAAGATATAGTAGTTTTAGAGACTGAGAGGACTACATTTTTTAATTCTCTAGTTACAAATAGAGCTTTAGATGCACCTTTGTGTGATGGATTATCCTTAAGAACTATTAAAGGAAAATAAGGTCACAGACATTATTCACGGAGCCGCCTTAACGCCAGGCAGAAAAATGGAGGAAACTGAGGGAGAAAAAATTATTAAAATAAACTGTCTTGGAACACTTCATATATTAAACGCTTTTATAGAAGAAAAAGTGCCGGGGAAATTCCTTATGTTAGGCTCTATTTCTGCATATGGAAAAACAGCGCTGAAAAATGAGCCTCTTGTAGAGGGAGTGAGTATGGCAGATCCTGGCGCCTTCTATGAAATATCAAAATTTGCAGCAGAGAGGATTTTTCTGCGCAGTAAGGAGCTGTTTCAAATACCAGGCTGCGTGGTGAGAATTGGAGACGTTTTTGGGCCGTGGGAGCATTACAGCGGCGCCAGGGCGCATATGAGCCTGCCATACCAGGCTGCGGCTTTAGCTGTAAAAGGCGAATCGGCAGTATTGCCTAGAGTATACAAAGGGGAGTGGATTTATGGACCGGATTTGGCAAGGGCGATATATTTGCTGCTATTGTCAGAAACATTTTCCCATAATATTTACCCTCTGTCCTCAGGGGAGCGGTGGACAATTACAGAATGGTGCAGCCTTTTGCAGAAAAAATATCCTAACTTTACTTTTAATATAGCAAAGGAAGGAGAACATGTTAATCTGAAAATTAACCAGCCTGCAGACAATGCTCCTATGGTATCCCAAAATCTGTTTAAGGACACTGGTTTTAAGGCCGAGTTTGGCCTGGAGGCAGCATTTTGGGACTATATGAACTGGATGGAAAAGCATCCGGGCTATGTGGTTTGACCAAGGTGAAAAACATTTTTAAATCCTACCCCATATGGTATAATGAAAAATAGTTGAGAGCAAAGCGCGAAACTATTTGCTACCCAAAGTTCGCCATAGCGAAGTTTAGGGTTCCCGTCCGTTTTTATGGAACGAGGAACGAGTGAAATAAAAAAATACACATGTACAAATGAAAACTGGGGGAGGGTACAGAATGACGACAATTATGGAGGTAAAGCCCAGAATTTTTATTGGCTCTTCATCTGAAAGCGTAAAAATTGCAAAAGAGGTTAAGAAGAATTTAGAGCCAGAATATGAATGTACAATATGGCAGGATAATTTTTTTCAGCTGAATGACAGTACATATCATAATTTAGTAAGGAGAGCCGCGGAATTTGATTTCGGAATTTTTATAGGCGGCAAGGACGACCGTGTTCTGAGAATAAAAAACGGAACTGAGAAAATAGGGGCAAGGGATAATGTTTATCTGGAATTTGGACTTTACGCAGGAGTTCTGGGGATGGAAAGAACATATTTTTTCATTCATAATGACTGTGGTATTGCCAGCGACCTTTACGGAATTACAGTATTAAGATTTCGGGGACAAAAAGGTGTGGAGGTCTGCTGCAGACAACTAAAGGAAAAGCTTCAGGAGGAAAGGGAGATAAGCAGAATTTCACTTCTCCCTTCTACCAGTCTGGCTATAGGATATTTTGAAAACTTTCTGAAAAGACTTTGCCGGCAGCTGGAATCAAAAGCTGCCAAAGCAACTGTGGAGATAGTGATTCCTGATACAGTAAAAGAAAACTGGGTGTCTTGGTCTCAGATATACTATAAAAGACGAAATGCCAAAAAGTTCCTGGTGTCAGAGCCGGGGCGGGAGATTCCAGTATATATAGATAAAGATTTATATGAAAAACAGGGAGATATTTATATTATAGATATTCCTCTAACTTTGTGCAGCGCCTTTGAGGCTGTAAATATGATTATGAAAAAGGATTACATTGGAGAAACTGCTTCTATTATAGCCAGCAAAGAGCGGGAGGTCCGCAATTTTATTAAAACCCTGGAATGTTTAAAGGAGAATGAACCCTATATTAAAAAGGTATGTCAAATTCGTTTTGCAACATTGTCATAGCCATATCCATAGTGCAGAAATATATAGGAGTAATTAAATATGGGGAGAATTGTACTTCTGGCTCCGGGGGAGCACATAAAAAAGCAGGGAGAAAAGCTGCGGGAAACTCTGGAAAATAAAGATAATCTGGAAATACGCATAAGCCACATGGAGGCGGCGGTCTGGCAGGCCAGGGGAATGGATAAAAAACAGGTGGACGTTCTGATTGCAAGAGGCGACACTGCCAGATTGCTGAAGGAATCTGGGCTGCCTTTTCCTGTAGTAGATATTGGCATTACAGACGACAGTATTGTCCAATGTATTATGAAGGCAGAGGAAATAAGTGGAGCAGAGGAACCTTCCATTGGAATTGTAGGCATGGAAACTTTTATAGAAAGAGTAAAGTCCTTTTTTAAAATTCTCCGCTCTAAAGTAACTTTGTATGAGGCGCAGTCAGGAAGTAATATTCAGGAAATGGTCAATAAGGCCAAAAGGGACGGCGTTAAGGTACTGATCGGCGGCGATCTGGTATGCAGATATGCGAAGGCAGCCGGGCTGAAGTGTGTAATGACCGGGACAACATATGAGTTGGTGGAAAAGGCGTACAACAGCGCCTTAGATCTGCAGCATTCTATTGAAATTGAGCGGAAAAAAGCAGAAGAAATGAACACGATTTTTAATACAGTTACAGACGCTATTATCAGCTTAAACGAAGAAGGCAGAATTACCACCATGAACAAAAGGGCAGAAAATATTCTGGACAAGGCAGGCATTACCTATCAGGGACAGCCTGTGGAAAGGCTATTTGGGGAGGAAAAGTCTAAGCTAATTTGGGAAGCTATGGAAAAAGGCAGGTCTAATAATGGAATTACAGTAGATATTCAGGAAAAAAACTATGCTATGAACATAGTTCCTATTAGAGTGGACGGTAAAAACAAAGGCGTAATTGTAACCTTGTCCAGTGTGTACGAGCTGCAGAAAATGGAAACTAAAATCAGAAAAGGAATGTATTTAAAGGGGAATACGGCAGATTATACCTTTGCAGATATTAAAGGGAGATCAGAAGCTTTCAATCACACAATAAATTTAGCGAAAACTTTTGCGCCCCTGCAGTCCAGCGTTCTGATTATAGGACAGACAGGGACCGGAAAGGAAATGTTTGCACAAAGTATTCACAATTCAAGCGACAGAAGAGATGGCCCATTTGTAGCGGTAAACTGCGGCTCTATTCCTGATAATCTTATAGAAAGCGAGCTATTTGGATATGTAGACGGCGCCTTTACAGGAGCTAAAAAAGGCGGAAAAATGGGACTGTTTGAGTTGGCTCACAATGGAACTATTTTTCTGGATGAAATTTCTGAAATGAATCTTCAGGGCCAGGTTCGTCTCCTGCGGGTGATTCAGGAGCAGCAAATCCGCCGGATAGGCTCTGATATGGTGATCCCTGTAAATGTAAGAATTATTGCGGCCTGCAATACAAATTTAAAACAGATGGTGGAGGAACACAGATTCAGAAAGGATTTGTATTATAGGCTAAGTGTCCTGGTGCTTCAGCTGCCGGAGCTGAAAAAAGACAGGGGGATGTAGGGCTGCTGGCTGACTTTTTTCTGGAGGATTATAATAAAAAATTTGGAAAAAATATTAAGCTGTCCCAGGATGGCAGGGAGGCCATGGAGCAGCTGGAGTGGGACGGAAATATTCGCCAGCTTAGAAATTTTTGTGAGAGAATCTGCGCTGTCTGCCCCAAGGCGGAAGCTGATAAACAATTTATTTACGATAACTATAAAAGCAGTTATTTTTTTGAACAGCTGGACTTTTACCAGGAAAAAGAGGAAAGCATAGGAAAGAAAAAAGAGATTACCAGAGAAGGATTGGAGGAATTGCTGAAAAAGCATAAAGGGAATAAAAGCAAAGCTGCCTCTGAGTTGGGGGTCAGCAGGACTACATTGTGGAAGTATTTAAAAGAAATGAATTTATAAAAGCATAAGAAAAAGTGTTAAGTGTTAAATGTTCAGTGTTTAGTAAAGTGTTCACATAAACTAAACATAAACTGAACACTTAACACTTTTTTTGTTTTATGAGACAGATATTTTACCGGGGAATGTTATAGGAAAGCGCAGGATAAAGGGAGTAATCTGCCAAAATATTATTTTGACTTTCTAAATGGAATGATGGCACAAAGATTGCTCTTTATATTGACATCAATAAAAAAGTCAAAGTCAACAAAAGACTTGTGAGAAATAGGAGGGTACAAAATGTCAATAATCAGCAAGGTGGAGGTAATTGATTTTACTTATGAACTGGAGAATATGGGAGCAGCTTCAGAGAATTCTCATAACCATGTAGGGTATCAGAAGGGAGGAGTGCTGCCAATGACAAAATACGCTGTTGTCATTGAGTGCGAGGACGGCAGCAGGGGAGAATATGTGACTCACTGGGGAGGCACCCGGCCGGCGCTATCTCAGACTCTTATGATAGTAAACGACCTTCCAGGAAAAGATTCAGACATGCGGGAGGCCTTATTTAACGAGGCCAACAGAAGATTGTGCCATATGGATCATATGGGATACGGCCCGGTAGATATTGCGCTTTGGGACTTAGCAGGAAAGCAGGCGGGAAAATCCATAGCGGCAATGATTGGACAATTTAGAAAGAAAATTCCTGCCTATGCAAGTACATTTCACGGAGATCATTCAGGTATGCTGGATTCCTATGAAGCTTTTTGCGACTTTGCAGTTCAGTGTAAAGAAATGGGATTTAAGGCGTTTAAGCATCATGGATGGTTTGACGGGGACGCTAAGGTAGAAGCCACCTTAATCAGAAAGCTGCGGGAGGCTGTAGGGGACGATATGGTGCTGATGTATGACGGCGCCTCAGATTTAAATAATTTTGCAGATGCACTTTACGTAGGAAAGGCTTGTGACGACGCCGGGCTGTTCTGGTATGAAGACCCATATCGTGATAATTCTATGTCGGCATTTGCCCACAATAAGCTGAGGGGAATGATTAAAACACCGCTGCTGATTACAGAACATGTAAGAGCGTTGGAGGCAAAGTGCGACTTTCTTAGAGCCGGCGGCACTGATTTCCTCCGGGCAGATCCAGAGTACGATATGGGAATCACAGGAGTAATTAAAACAGCCAGAATGGCAGAGGCATTTGGAGTAGACGTGGAGGTTCATGCCTGCGGGCCGGCTCACAGACAAGTGTTAGGCGCTATCAGAAACACCAATTACTATGAGCTGGCAGAAGTAGGGCCAAAGCTGAAAAATGTAATTCCTCCCTGCTATGCAGACGGTTATAAAGACGAGCTGGACTCTATAGATGAAAACGGAATGATTGCCATTCCGGAAGGGCCGGGATTAGGGGTAGTATATGACTGGGATTGGTTAAACGCACATGCAGTTCAGAGATATGTTTTTGAAAAAAATAAAAAATAAAAAATTTAAAATAGTAACATGGAAGGAGAAGGAAAGTTTATGAGAAAGGTAAATTGGAAGAAATCTTTATTGGTTACGGCAGCAGTTATTGCCACAGCAGTTTTAGGAGGATGTCAAAGCCAGGGAACATCCCAGACAGGGGAAACAGCAAAAAATACTGAAAAAAGCCAGGGCAGCGGGGGAGAGACAGGCTCTGTAGAATGGCCTACAAAAACACTGCAGCTGATTTGTCCATTTGCAGCCGGAGGCGACAGCGACGCCAATGCCAGATGGGCGGCCCAGTATTTAACAGAGGAAATGGGTGTCGACGTGGTAGTTGTGAATATGGACGGAAATGGAGGGGCAGTGGGAGCCAGAGCTGCCAGGGACGCGGCAAACGACGGGGGCACGGCGTTAATTTCCTCCAGCGCATTTATTACAAATGAATTAAGCGGAGCCATTGATTTTGGATTAGATGATTTTGAGTTTTCCTGCATTGTAGCGGAGAACCCGGGAAATATTGTTTGTGTAAATAAAGACCTGGGAGTGACAGATTTTCAGGGGCTGATTGATTATTCTAAAGAAAATCCAGGAAAGCTGAAATTGGCTTACAATACAGGGGCTACTACTCACGCCATTGCTCTTCAGATAATAGACGCAGGCGTAGAAGCTACGCTGGTCGACGCAGGAGCTTCATCAGACCGCATTGCGGCTTTGTTGGGAGGACACGTGGATATCATTATTAATTCATACGGTTCTGTAAAGGATTATCTGGAGTCTGGTGACTTTATAGGCTTAGGGCTTACAGGAACTACAAATGCGGAAAACATTCCCGATTATACATGCCTGAAGGAACAAGGCTTTAACGTAGCCTTTCCAACATATTTCTTTATTGCCTTCCCAAAGGGCACTGACCCGGCTTTGGCAGAAACAGTAGCCGCGTCCATGAAAAATATAGTAGAAAATAATGAAGAATACGCTGCGGCTATTAAAGAAGCATATATGCAGTCTCCTGTGTTCTATGGCGGGGAAGAAGGACGGAAGCTGTTAGATGAATCAAAGGAAACCATTGTGCAATATACATCACAGTTTCAGATACAATAATAAGTGAAATGGAGGACAAAAAATGCATAAAGAAAAGTTTAAAGATGTATACGCCGGCGTATTTGTGCTGGCAGTAGGATTGATCCTTTTTGCAGCCTCTTTTTCAGTGCCCAAAGGGGCGGCGGTGTCTATTGGCTCTGATTTTATGCCTAAAGTAACATGCGGGCTTATGGCGGTTTTAGGCGGGATTATTACGTGGAACGGAAACATACAGGCTAAGAAATACAATGAAAATAATAAAAACCATAGGGAAGAAAAAAAGCATTACAAAGAGCTGGCAGCCTCTGTTGCAGCCTTATTTGTTTATATGATTCTGCTGGTTCCTGTAGGATTTGTGATTATGACCACTGTATATATCACTGTACAGTCATGGATTTTATCTCCAAAGGAGAAAAAGAATCCTGTAAAGTTTTTTATGATTGGGGCGGTTGCCTCAGCAGTGATTTACTACATTTTCAGAAATATATTTGTGCTGATGCTGCCGGCAGGAATTTTAGGATTTTAAAAGAGACGGGAGGAAAAATATGATTTTACAAGGTTTCGCGGCAATTATGAATCCGGCCTGTATGGGACTGATAATAGTAGGAACAATAGTGGGTATTATTTTTGGAGCCTTGCCAGGGCTTACAGCTACAATGGCTATCGCTTTATGCCTGCCTATTACATATACCTTAGGCACAACAGAGGGGCTGTGCCTGCTGATTGGTTTATATATTGGAGGGATTTCAGGAGGACTTATTTCTGCAATTCTCTTAAAAATCCCGGGAACTCCTTCCTCTATAGCCACTACTTTTGACGGAGGCGCTATGGCTGAAAAGGGAGAGGCGGGAAAGGCCCTTGGAATCGGCGTGTTTTATTCTTTTATAGGGACAATGCTTTCTGTGGCAGTGCTGGTATTTCTGGCTCCAACTATTGCGCAGTGGACGATTAAATTCGGACCTTATGAATATTTTGCTATTGGAGTATTTTCCTTAACTATGGTAGGCAGCCTGGTATCAGGCTCTGTGGCAAAAGGACTGGCCAGCTGTGTGTTAGGCCTGTGCGTGGCCCAGGTGGGAGCGGCGCCTATGACCTCGGCTCTCAGATTTACATTTGGAAATCACCAGCTGGATAGCGGTTTTGCCATGCTTCCTGTGCTTATTGGATTATTTGCCATAACAGAGGTTTTTCTGGCGGCAGAAGAGGGACTTTCTGCTGAGAATGGAGGCACAAGACAATACAAAATGAAGGGATTTGGAGTATCCCTGAAAGAATTTAAGGAGCAGCTGGGAAATATGTTCCGCTCTGCGGCTATTGGCATTGGAATTGGGATTCTGCCTGGAATCGGCGGCGGCACCTCCAATATGATCGCCTATATGGCGGCGAAAAATTCCAGCAAGGAACCGGAAAAATTCGGAACAGGCTGTATTGACGGCATTATTGCCTCAGAAACCAGCAACAACGCTTCTATTGGGGGAGCGCTGATTCCCCTTTTAACCTTAGGCATACCAGGGGATACAACTACAGCTATGCTGTTAGGAGCTTTAATGATCAAAGGAATCTCTACAGGTCCTTTGCTGTTTAAGACAAACGGAGTTCTGGTGTACAGTATTTTTGGGGCAGTAATTATTGCTACATTTGCAATGCTGTTCTTTGAATATCTGGGAATGAAAGCATTTGTAAAAGTATTAAACGTACCCAGATGGATTTTACTTTCCATAGTCATTGCCCTTTGCTGCGTAGGCGCCTACGGCACCAACAGCAGAATGTTTGACGTGTGGACAGTTTTGTTTTTTGGACTGATCGGATATGGGCTGAAAAAATTTGGCTTTTCACTTTCCCCTTTACTGTTGGGATTTATTCTGGAGCCAACAATAGAGACAAACTTAATGAGAGGTATGCAGTATTCTAACGGCAGTATACTTCCATTTGTCACAAGCCCTATTGCCGATGTATTTTGGGTAATTACCATAGTGTCTGTAGCTATGACAGTGAGAAAACAAAGAAAAAGGGCTTAGGAGGAGCTGTTATGAATTTAGATTTTATAAAAGGAATTATTGTTCCTATTCTTACACCAATAGATGAAAATGAAAATATAGATGAAATGAAGCTGAGAAAAATGGTGGATCATGTAATTGAAGGCGGTGTTCACGGGATTTTAGCTTACGGCAGCAACGGCGAATTTTACGGTGTAGAAGAAAAGGATATGGAGCTGGGGCTGAAAATTATTGTAAATCAGACTAAAAAACGTGTTCCTGTTTACATGGGAATCGGGGCTATTACCACAAAAAAAGCTGTTCGCCTGGCCAGAATGGCGAAAACCATGGGAGCTGACGGAATTTCAGTGCTGCAGCCTATGTTTATTAAGCCAAATGAGGAAGAGCTGTACAGCCATTTTGCAGCAGTGGCTCAGGCTGTGCCTGATTTCCCTGTGCTTCTGTACAACAACCCGGCCAGAACAGGCTACAATATATCAGTAGGTCTGACTATGCGGCTTGGTGATGATTTTCACAATATTGTAGGAATTAAAGATTCCAGCGGCGACATGACTATGACGGCTGAATTTATCAGACAGTCCCAGGGAAGAAACTTTAAGGTGCTGGGAGGAAAGGACTCCTTGATTTACGGGGCAATGGCTTATGGAGCCGCAGGCTGCGTGGCCACTACTGCCAATATGTTTCCCGAGCTGGTAGTTTCTATTTATAATAAATGTGTGGCAGGAGATTTTAAAGAAGCGCTAAAAGAGCAATATCGCCTTACCCCAATACGCTTGGCAATGGATAAGGCCAGCTTTCCAGTAGGCACAAAAGACTTAGCAAACCTTATGGGGCTGGAGCCGGGAGCGCCTTATAAGCCGAATCAAAGCAGCGGGGAAGAAATTCTCAGTTATATGCGGGCGGCTATTCGCCTGGCCGGATATGATATTTAAAATTTAAGGCTTAGGAAGGGGAGAGATAGTATATGACGGTGACAGGAGTAATTATTCAGCCTGAAAAGGACACAGTGGCAGTTGTGACAAAGGAAGTAAGACCGGGAGATCAGGTGATTTGCCAGAAGGGCGGAGAAACAGTAGAAATCAACGCCCTGGAGCATATACCTCCTTACCATAAAATCAGCTTAAAGAATATGAAAGCCGGAGAAATTGTAACAAAATACGGGGAAGGGATCGGAAGGCTGACAAAAGATGTTTCTAAAGGCGGATATATACATATTCACAATCTGGGGCTGATGGAGGAAAAAATATGAAGCTGAAAGGGTATAGAAGAAGCGACGGGAAAACAGGCATCAGAAATAAAGTTCTGATTTTGCCTACCTGCGCCTGCTCCTCAGAAACCTGTATGAAAATTTCTGCTTTAGTGGAAGGCACAGTGTCCTTTACAAATCAGAACGGCTGTTCTCAGACAAATAAAGATGTGCAGTATACAATAGACACATTAGTTGGTTTTGCTGCAAATCCTAATATTTACGGCACTATTGTAGTGGGCTTAGGCTGCGAGGTGTGTTCAGCCGCAAAAATTGGAGAGCTGATCAGGCAAAGGACAAACAAACCTATAGAGGAGCTGGTAATACAAGAAGAAGGCGGCACCATAGGTACAATAGAAAAGGCTGTAAAGCTGGCGCTTAAAATGACGGAGGAGGCCAGCTGCGTGCCCCAGGTGGACATAGAATGGAATGAAATTATATTAGGGACAGAATGCGGCGGCACAGACGCCACCTCCGGCATAGCCGCAAACCCTGTTATGGGAAATACCTGCGACCGTTTAGTCTGGGAGCAGGGGACTGTTATATTAAGCGAGACCCCGGAATTTATTGGAGCGGAGCACATTCTGGCTGCCAGAGCATGTACGAAGGAACTGGGGGATAAAATCCTGGCTATAGTGAAAGAGTGGGAAGATTATATGAAGCTGTTAAAAACAGATTTAAGAGATTCCAACCCCTCGCCGGGAAATAAACAGGGGGGAATCTCCTCCCTGGAAGAAAAGTCTTTGGGATGTATTTATAAAGGCGGAACTACGCCGGTTATGGACGTAGTAGGCTGCGGGAAAGAAGTAAAGTCTAAAGGTCTTGTAATTATGGACACTCCCGGAAACGATACAGCTTCTCTCTGCGCCATGGCGGCAGGGGGAGCTGTGGCGGCCATATTTTCCAGCGGAAGAGGAACTCCTGTAGGAAATCCTATTATGCCGGTAATTAAAATCACAGGTAATCACAGCACCTTTGAAAAAATGAAATGCAATATTGATTTTGACGCCAGCCCTGTAATAGAAGGAAAACAGTCGGCGGAGGAAATGGGAGAGCAGCTGTTTTCTCTGTTAGGCCAAGTAATAAACGGAAAGAAAACAAAGGCGGAAGCCTTGGGAATGAACGAGGTGGCTATTTCCAGATATTGTAATTTCACATAAAATTATTAGAAAGTCTGCTATTGCCAGTTTCCTGCATTTATAGTATAATATAAGAATAGTTACTATTTTTAATATTATACATACAGGAGGGGATACAATGGGGAAATATCGATGCAGTATTTGCGGCTACATTTTGGATGAAGAGAAGGAAAACAAAAAGCTGGAGCAGCTGACAGAATGTCCTGTCTGTCATCAGAATAAAGGCGTGTTTCAGCCATTAGAGGAAGAGGCAGACATAAAGGAAAGCACAAAAGAGGAAAAGGCGCCTTCTTTAGCCTATCCTGAGGCATATGCCAGAAAAGATCAGTCCATTCCCTATATGGAGGAGATTCACGAAATGGCTGTTACAGGTAAAAGCCGGATTGCAGCTATGGGAACTGAGAAAAAAATGCCTGGCTGGGAAGATATTTTGATTTTAGGCGCTCAGCTGAATCCTATGCCTTTAGATGAGCACACTCCTGTAGAAACTAAAACGGTGATTGGAAAAAAAGCGAAAAAGCCAATGGTATTAGAGCATCCGGTTTATATTTCCCACATGTCCTTCGGCGCTTTGTCAAAAGAGACTAAAACAGCTCTTGCAATGGGCAGCGCGGCGGTAAAAACAGCTATGTGCAGCGGTGAAGGCGGTATTTTACCTGAGGAAAAGGCGGCAGCTTATAAGTATATTTTTGAATATGTGCCTAATAAATACAGCGTAACGCCGGAAAACCTTAGGGAGGCGGACGCGATTGAAATTAAAATCGGACAAGGCACTAAGCCTGGAATGGGAGGCCATCTGCCAGGGGAAAAGGTTACCTTAGAGATTGCCAGAATCAGAGAAAAACCTTTGGGAAAAGATATTATCAGCCCATCCCGTTTCCCGGGCGTTGACAGCAAAGAGGATTTGAAGGATCTTGTTTATCAGCTTCGCATGGCTTCAGAAGGCCGTCCCATTGGAATTAAAATTGCGGCGGGAAGAATTGAGAAGGATTTAGAGTTCTGTGTTTACGCCCAGCCTGATTTTATTACCATTGACGGGCGGGGAGGCGCTACAGGAGCCAGCCCTCAGCTAGTAAGAGACTCTACAAGTGTGCCTACTATTTATGCTCTGCATCGGGCCAGAAAATATTTAGACAGTATTCAGTCTGACATTGATTTAGTGATTACAGGAGGCCTTAGAGTTTCCTCTGACGTAGCCAAAGCTTTAGCCATGGGAGCGGACGCGGTGGCGGTAGCTACGGCGGCTATGATTGCGGCAGCCTGCCAGCAGTACAGAATCTGCGGCACAGGTATGTGCCCTGTGGGAATGGCTACCCAGGACCCTGATCTGCGGTCACGTTTTAAAATAGAGGCAGCGGCAAAGCGTGTAGAAAATTATCTTACAGTAACTTTGGAGGAATTGAAAACCTTTGCCAGAATTACAGGCCATGAAAATGTGCACCAATTATCAGTAGAAGATTTATGCACCATTAACAGAGAAATCTCTGAATTTACAAATATTCCTCACGCATAATGATGTGCAGGTCAGATTCTCAGCTGTGAAAAGAAAAATTGAAAGAAATTCTGCCGGAATTTGTAAAAAGCCTGATGTTGTAATATGAAGGAAAATATATTAGAATGTGGACATGGGTAACATGTACGTGTAGAGATGTACAAATATGTACAGTCTGCGAAAAGCTTCATAAAAAACAATACAGGAGAGGATTAAAGAGTATGATAATAACACAAACCCCGTTCAGAATGTCTTTTTTTGGAGGCGGAACAGATTTTCCGGAATTTTACAAGGAGCACGGAGGAGCTGTAATCTCCACCACCTTTGACAAGTACTGCTATGTGAATGTAAGACATCTGCCTCGTTTTTTCCATTATTCTACAGAGCTTTCCTATTCCAAAATAGAACGAGTAACATCAGTAGAGGACATTGAGCATCCTGCTATCAGGGAAGCTATGAAAATGTTGGACATGCATGAATTGCGTCTGACTTACGAGGCGGACCTGCCTGCCAGGTCAGGGCTGGGAACCAGCAGTTCCTTTGCCGTTGGTATGTTAAACGCATTTTACGCGTTAAAGGGAAAATATGCAGATAAAAGAAAGCTGGCGGACGACGCTATTTATCTGGAGCGAGTATTGTGCAAAGAAAGCGGAGGAGTGCAGGACCAGATTGCAGCAGCCTTTGGAGGATTTAACAGAATCAATTTTGGGGCAGAGGGATATGAGGTAAATCCTGTTATTATTTCCCCGGAAAGAAAAGCTTTGCTGAACCAAAGACTTATGCTGTTCTTCACAGGCTTTTCCAGATTTTCTTCAGATATTCAGGTAAAAACACAGCAGGCCCTGGAGGACAAAAAGGCTCAGCTGTTAGAAATGATTCAACTGGCAGACGAGGCGGAGGCAGTGCTTACATCCAAAACAGATTTAAATGAATTTGGCCGGCTTTTAGATTATACATGGCGTTTAAAACGAGGAATTACACAGCAGATTTCCACAGATTCCATAGACGGACTGTATAAAAAAGCATTAGAAGCAGGCGCATTAGGGGGCAAGCTGTTAGGCGCAGGCGGCGGCGGTTTCCTGCTTTTCTATGTAGAGGAGGAAAAACAGGCGGCGGTGGCCAAGGCTCTTAAAAATCTGCTTTATGTGCCGTTCCAGTTTGAAAATGGAGGCACAAGAGTTATTCACTACACGCCGGAGACCTACGAAAAAAGATAAAAAAAGATAAAATAGTAAAACAATAGCTGCTGCTTTGCAGGACGACGAAAAGAAATTTCAGTCCTGTAAGGCAGCGGCTTTTTTATTTCATAGGAAATTGCGTCCTATGAAACAAAAACGCTCCGCTGCGGATCGCACTGCGGCGGAGTGGTAGTATGTTGCTAAAGCAACCCGCCGCAGGCGGAGGGGCTGTAAAATAAGTCCTTAATTAGGAATCGCCAGTTCCGGCAAATGCCGGTTCTGGTGATTCCTTGTTTCAATATCTGTTATATGAACATGATTTCTGATCTTATATGTAAAAAAACGTACACTTAATAAAGCTATATGTATAACTTTTACATTTTAAGCAACTATTTCTTGTCTCCGCTTTTTATTATGATATTTATAAAGGTTAAAGCCACACGAAATCAATGTGACTTCGAGTATTACGTTTTTCTCGCCTCTCCGAAATAATCTTTTGTAAGATTTATCCCACTTTAAAATCCCAAATGTTCCTTCTGCCTGAATACTTCGATTCATTCCTAAAAGACTTCCTTGGGTGGTTTCAAGATTTTTGATCACCTCCTGATGGATGGCTGTCAATTCCTGATTCATGCGAATTGTTCGATTACCAGAGGCCTTTGAACTGCATTCTTTTTTATGCTGGCAACCATCTCAAGATTCACATTCATAGAGTTCTTCTGTTCTTCCATATTTATTCTTATAAACATGACGTTTGCCTTTAAAGTAAAATCTCTTGCCATTTGGGCAGATCGGGTTCCCAGATTCATCCCTTCCAAAGTTTACAGCACGATATGGGTCTTTATGATATTTCTTATCTGTTGTTTCTTTCTTGAACATAGTGAATTTCATATACTTTTCCATCCCATGCTCTTCACAATAAAGATCGTTATTGTAAGAACCATATCCCGCATCGGCAACTGGATATTTGGGGTAATGTCCGTACATTTCATTAAATTTCTCCATCAGCGGAACAAAGCATTCCATATCTGATGCATAGTGTTTTACATCTACTGCCGCAATGTATTCATCACAGACAGCAGTCTGGAGATTATACGCTGGAAGCAGCTGATCATTTCCCATGTAATCTCTTTTTAAACGCATAAATGTGGCATCATGGTCTGTTTTGGAATAACTGTTTCTTTCATCTCCACAGATTTCTATATGATGTGCATATGTTTTCAAGCGTTCAAGATATCTCTGCAATTCCTGATACTGTTTTTGCTGAATACTTTTTCTGTGACCACAGCCGGAAACAAACGAGGACTCCTTCAGAGCTGTTTCTTTTTTGTACATTTCCAACAGTTCACAAACATAATCAATGGCATACTCTTCCCTCTTTTGAAGCTTTACACCGAAATAGCTTAACACGTTTTGGTTCATGGCCTCGATCAGCATTGAAATCTTTTTAAAAACCTTATCTCGATTTTTTGTACAAGATTTTTTCCATATCCAGGTATATCGATTCGCATTCGCCTCTATTTTAGTACCATCGATATAAGTATGTTCCAGATCCACCTGGTTTTTTTCAAAAATATAAGTATTCACATCCAAAAAATCTGTTCGATTGAATCTGTAAGTTCATTTCGGATGATGTTGCCGAAAGTAACAAAGGAAGGGGGTCTCATGCCATCAAGCAGGTACATGTATCGGATATCATTTCTACAGAGTTTTTCAATATTTCTCAGAGAACAGATTCCGTGTTCCATAAAAGCAAAGAGTATTACTTTGAGGAGTTTCTGTTCATCACATCTTGGACGACCTGTTTTGTATCCCTTCTCTACAAAATATCCTGATAGGTCAATGTGATCCATTACTTCGCAGAAAGTATATACAGGATCAGAAATATCAATTAATTTTTCAATTTCTAATGGTAAT
Organism: Lachnoclostridium edouardi; assembly: GCF_900240245.1. Classification (GTDB taxonomy): domain Bacteria; phylum Bacillota; class Clostridia; order Lachnospirales; family Lachnospiraceae; genus Lachnoclostridium_A; species Lachnoclostridium_A edouardi. The sequence goes on along the minus strand of NZ_OESQ01000001.1, from coordinate 1,253,072 downwards.
TTTAATTGTCTTACAGTATAATTATTATTGGTATTTTTAGTTAGTCGCATAATTAATTATACCAAAAAAACGCTGAAGTCTCACGACCTCAGCGTTTTTTAGAGCTGTTTTTTTACAGCCCCTTTTTTATGCCGCAGTATTGTAGATATACAAGGAATTATGACATAAATCTAAACATTATATAAACTGGTTGACGGAAAAAAGAAAGTAAGTTATAATACAACTGTAATAAGATTTAATATTTATGTAACAAATGAAGTGAAACTTGTAAAATAAACAAGAGGCGTACAGCCTAAAATCAGGAGTTATAATTATGAATTTAAAAATTAGGAAGATAATAAAATTAGCGGCTGTCTGCGGCGTATTGTTTACAGCTAATGCAACAAGCGTTTACGCAGGACCAGAGCTGATCAGCGAATCCCAGATGTTAAGCAGCTTTCAGGCTACTATTTTAGCAGAAAGCGTAAATGTAAAAACAGAGCTGAAGGGCAGCGAGGTTTTAACAGAAGCTCTTCAGGGAGCTACGTTCCAGGTTTCTGGAAAGACAGAAGACGGATGGATATCTGTAGAGATCGGCGGGGAGACTGGATATCTTCCTATGGACAGTAATATTTCTGTAACAGGACCTGAGGGAGCCGACCTGCCGGTTTTGGAAAAGACAGCGGCTCAGCTGTCTGAGGAAAAAAGGCAGAACCTGGTAAATTTTGCAGTGCAGTTTATCGGCGGTCCATACCGCTACGGCGGCAATGATCCGCGCACAGGCGTAGATTGCTCCGGATTTACCCGTTACGTGGTTCAAAATGGGGCGGGGGTGCCTATGCAGAGAAGCGCCAGCTCACAGGCAACTCAGGGAAGAGCAATCAGCGCAGACCAGATGCGGCCGGGGGATTTAATCTTTTACTCCAGCGGAAGCAGAATCAACCATGTAGCTTTGTACATTGGCAACGGACAAGTTGTTCACGCCTCCACACCTGAGACAGGCATTAAAACATCTCCCTGGAATTACAGAACTCCTGTAAAAATTGTAAATGTAATGGGCGATTAAAACTTTTGAATAATTTTGAATAATATACATACAAGTAAGCCATACTAACCTTGAAACGAAATCACAGTTAGGAGGTTATGATCATGGCAAAGAATAATAACAACTACAATAATATGGACGATTCCAGCTCTAAGAACTCTCAGAACGGAACTAACAAAAGCAAAAATGACAGCCAGAACTGCGGACGCAATAAGAGCCAGAACTGCAGTCAGAACAAGAGCCAGAATTGTGACAAGTAATCACAGGCAGTGAGAGAAGTAAATAATACCCTAATAGTAAAACACAAAAAGCTGTGTTGCGCTGTTAGGGTATTTTTTTGTCCTGTAAAGTGAAAGCCTTGTCAAATAAAAAAATTGTGCTATAATTGACATATGCCGGAAACTAAAAGGAGGTGGGAAAATGCCAAGGCCGCAGCGCTGCAGAAGAATCTGCGGCAAACCTATGGTTACAGGTTTTTCACCTGACCATGTAACAGGGCTGGAGGCGGTTGTGCTTACCCTGGACGAGTTTGAAGTGATCCGCCTGGTAGACTTAGAAAAACAGACGCATCAGCAATGTGCCATGCAGATGGAAATTGGAAGGTCTACAGTAACAGAAATCTACGAGAGCGCAAGAGGAAAAATTGCAGACAGCCTGATAAACGGCCGCCGTCTAGTCATAGACGGGGGGAATTACAAGCTTTGTGACGGAGAACCTAAGTGGTGCTATAAAAAGCATTGTGAAAAACAGGAGAGAAAAGAAAAAATAAATATAATTGAAAAAGGAGATATGATTATGAGAATTGCAGTGACTTATGAAAACGGAGAGATTTTTCAGCATTTTGGCCATACAGAGCAATTTAAATTTTACGACGCAGAGGACGGAAAAATTACTGCTGAACAAATATGTGACACTAACGGCAGCGGCCACGGCGCTTTAGCCGGCTTTTTAACTGATCACCACGTGGACGTGCTTATTTGCGGCGGCATTGGAGGGGGAGCCCAGGCAGCTCTTATGGAAAGGGGAATCAAACTGTACGGCGGAGTGTCAGGCAGCGCTGATGAAGCAGTAAAAGCCCTTTTATCTGACACATTATCTTTTAACCCAAATGTACATTGTAACCACCACAACCATGAGCACGGTGCAGGACATACATGCGGCGAGCACAGCTGCGGCGGATCTCATCAGGAAAAATAATAACCTTATTACAAACAGAGAAAGGGACATAAATGACAGAACTCAGTTATTTGATTCAGCTGCCTTTTTGGGAGCAGCTGACTGACAGGGAGAAGGAATTTGTTCAGGCAAACTCTAACATACGCCAATATACTAAAGAACAGATTATCTTTAACAGTGGGACAGAGTGTCTTGGGATGTCCATGGTCATAAGCGGCCAGATGCGCGCTTATATTCTTTCAGAGGAAGGCCGTGAAATCACTTTATACCGGCTTCATCAGGGGGAACTTTGTGTGTTGACAGCCTCCTGTGTAGTAAACCAAATTACATTTGAAACTCTGATGTCAGCCTCCGCAGACTGTATGTTATTAGTAATGAGCACAGATGCCTTTGACAAGCTTATGAAGAAGAATATATATGTGCGCTGTTTTGCATATGAGCTTCTTTGTGAACGCTTCTCATCTGTAATGTGGACAATGCAGATGATTTTATTTAAGGGCTACGACAGACGGCTGGCTTCATTTCTAATCAGCGAATATAAAAACACTGGATTGGCTACGATACAAATGACCCATGAACAAATTGCCCAGTATACAAATTCTGCCAGAGAGGTTGTGGCGCGGATGTTAAAGCGGTTTGCCTCAGACAATTTAGTAGAGTTCAAAAGAGGCAGGATTACGCTGAAAAACATTGAAGCCCTTGAAGCAATGATATAATATGTGAATAAAATTGTATTTTTTGCTGGAATGCGACTTAGTCACAGTCTTTTTTTAAATCAGATGGTAAAGTATAATCAGTCAAAGGGATTAAGATGATCCTGAAATTGAAAAATTGATAGATAAAAAACTGATGAATAAGGAGAATACAAAAATGAAAGTAATCATTGTAGGAGGAGTTGCCGGAGGAGCTTCTGCCGCGGCAAGAATCAGGCGTTTAGATGAAAATGCACAAATCATTGTTTTTGAGCGCACCAGCTTTATTTCATATGCCAACTGTGGTTTGCCCTATTATGTAGGCGGCATAATTCAAAATGAGGAGGATTTAACCTTGCAAACGCCGGAAGGCTTTTGGGACAGATTTCGTGTAGATGTACGCGTCCGCCATGAGGTTACAGAGATCCATACAGAAAAGAAAACCGTAACTGTTTGCAGGCTGGAGACGGGAAAGGTCTATGAGGAAAGCTATGATAAGCTGATTCTTTCACCAGGCGCCAAGCCCACACAGCCCAATATGCCAGGTATTGATAATGATAAGATTTTTACTCTCCGCACAGTTGAGGATACATTAAAAATACACAAATTCATTGAAAGTGAAAAGCCAAAAAGCGCCACAGTAATCGGCGGCGGATTTATTGGAATTGAAATGGCAGAAAATCTTGCAGAGCTGGGAATCAAGGTAACATTGGCAGAATATGCCAACCATCTGTTAGCCCCCTTTGATTTTGACATGGCTTGTATTGTCCATTCACAGCTGGAAAGCCACGGAATCCGGTTGATGCTTAACACAGCTGTAACTGGATTTGAAAAAAACGGGGACAGTATTATAACAAAAACTGCAGGCGAACATAATATAACTTCTGATATGGTACTGCTTGCCATCGGCGTTATTCCTGAGACAGAGCTGGCTGAAAAAGCAGGACTGGAGTTGGGAATCAAAGGCAGCATTGTAGTAAATGACAAGATGGAAACATCTGCTCCTGATGTTTACGCTGTAGGCGACGCAGTTGAAATAAAGCATTTTGTAACAGGAAAGAAGGGATTGATTTCCCTTGCAGGTCCTGCCAACAAACAGGGACGTATTGCAGCTGATAATATTTGCGGAGGAAACAGCGTTTTTTCCGGTGCGCAGGGCTCTTCTGTAATTAAATTATTTGACATGACGGCAGCCGCTACAGGCATCAACGAATTTACGGCAAAGGCGGCGGGAATTGACTGGGAAGCCGTTATTTTATCCCCCGCCTCCCATGCAGGCTACTATCCGGGGGGCAAGGTAATGACTATGAAAGTGGTGTATGACAAGGCAAGTCTTCGTCTTTTAGGGGCGCAGATAGTAGGCTTTGACGGTGTAGATAAGCGAATTGACGTGCTGGCCACAGCTATTCGGGCCGGAATGAAGGCCACAGAGCTTACAGAACTGGATTTAGCCTACGCGCCGCCTTATTCCTCAGCCAAAGATCCGGTCAATATGGCTGGGTTTATGATTGAAAATATTGTTTCAGGAAAGGTAAAACAATTCCACTATGATCAGGTGGAAGAGCTTTCCCGGGACGGCAGCGTAACCTTATTAGATACAAGAACTCCTGTGGAATATGGCCGTGGGCATGTAGACGGCTTTGTAAATATTCCTGTAGATGATTTACGTGAAAGATTAAATGAAATTCCCAAAGATAAACCTGTTTATGTCATGTGTCAAAGTGGTCTCCGCAGCTATCTTGCCTGCCGGATTTTAAGCCAAAACGGCTATGAATGCTATAATTTCTCCGGAGGCTATGGTTTTTACCACATAGTGAAATCCGGGGAAAAGCCATCAGAAACAACATATCCATGCGGGATGAATAAATCATAAAAAGCCGCCGGGCTGCAGCAATAAACAAAAATGCTGCAGCCTGTTTTTATGTTACCCCCCTTGTCTGCAACACCGGAGATTTTCTGCATATAGTATTGTAAGACAAGTACTATGTCTGTACAGAAAGGAGAAACATAATATGATGGCGTATCCCACAATCACAATGGCATATCTGGACATGTGGCTGGAGAGAGGCGAGAATATGCAGGTAATTGATTTGCGGAACAGGGAATCTTATATGCAGGGCCACTTTTATGGGGCCATTAATATTCCGTTTGAAGAATTGGAAGAGAGAATCAAGGAGCTTCCTATAAATAAAATTTTAATATTTTACTGCAGCAGAGGCAGCAAAAGTATGCTGGCCTGCAACCGTCTTTCCAGAAGTGGATATCAGGTAGTAAACGTTGCCAATGGTTTTCACTTATACAGAGGAAAATACACAGCCACAGGGCTGTGACAGATGATAGAATTGTTGACAGAACTATAGTTTAACCTGACTTTGGTATCAGAGATTAAAAAATAGTGCAAACTTTAAGGTTTAGAAGGACTGCTAGCGGCAGTCCTTCTGTGTTTGTTATTATAGTTTATAATTAAAAATGGTGTTTATTTGAGTTTCAGATAGAAAGNTAACCTGACTTTGGTATCAGAGATTAAAAAATAGTGCAAACTTTAAGGTTTAGAAGGACTGCTAGCGGCAGTCCTTCTGTGTTTGTTATTATAGTTTATAATTAAAAATGGTGTTTATTTGAGTTTCAGATAGAAAGTAATTCGTTAAAGGAAGATGAAATTTATCAGCTAGGTCATTTATAAAAGTACAATCCCTTGTGGTGTTTATATATTTATGTTCGCCTTTTGTTACCCTGAAATCTTTAATGAATCTAAATATATCTGAAGTTGAATATTTTTCATCCAGTATCTTAAATTGAAAAATCCTCTCTAAGAGAACTGTTAAATAGCAAATCAAAAAGTGGCCTTTAATCGTATTTTCTTTTTGAAGAAATACCGGCCGTGCATCCAGGTCTGATTTCATAATCTTAAAGGATTCTTCAATTCTCCACAGATTATGGTAAGTACAGTAAATATCCTGATCTGTCATCTGGGTTTCGGATGTGACCAGAAGATTGTATCCGGCAAGTTCGAGGTCCTTATCGATGGCAGCCTGATTAATCCTTGTTTTTGCTTTATTTCCTGTTTTATCTGTGAAATCCACATATTTTCCTGCTTCTCCAAAGTCATTCCTTTTGGCTTGTGACAGGGTAAGTGCTTTTGCTTTTTCTACAAGGCGGTTTATTTCATATCTTTTTTTTGCAGCAAGGGAAGGATTGTAGGTAACCAGGCGTTTCTCTGTAAGCATAATGGTCTGTTTTTTTCCGTTATACTCTATGGAATAAGGAAAAGTATCAATACAGCTTTTATAGCGGTATAAAAGTTTTCCGCTTTTATCTTTGACATCTTTGTAATCCTGTTCTAATAATACCCAGGTTTTTTCTGTCGAAGGCAAGGTTTTTACAGATTTTGAAAACAGATAACCATCTCCATTCTGTTTTGAAAACGCAATGTTTTGTGCACAATTAAGTCCTTTGTCTGCGACATGGATGGTTTTTCCCATGATATTGTTCCTATTTTTAAGTCCATCAATCACATCACGTAGAATGGGTTTTTCTGACTCATTTCCCGGATACATCTTCATACCGACCGGAATCTGGTTCCGATCCAAAAGGAGCCCAAGACCGATGATGGGTTCCTTTTTGTTTTCTTTGCTCGGTCCTTTTTTTCTGAAATCATCCTCCCTGTCTATTTCAAAATAGAAATTCGTACAATCAAAGTAAGAGTTTGAAGTATCCAGTCCATAAACAGCCGCAGTTTGTACAGTAAAGATCTCGATAAACTTTTCATAGTTTTCTCCCAAAAAGGCAAGACCATCAAGAAGCTGATCATAGGAATAATGCGACGAATGGTACAGATTGGGAAGCACATCGTGGAATGTCCTGTTTTTACTGCATGGGCATACACCTCTTGCGTAGACTAATGTAGAAATCAATTCATAAAGATCGAACTGAAAATCATATGTAAGATGAAAATAATTCACATACTTTTGGATTTTTAATTTCTCAAGGATTGCTTTCAGTGGAAAGTATCCAAGATAAAGAGTTGGAGAAATGTCAGAAATTTTGCGGACACCTTCTTCTTTTCGTTGCTGGTTTAAGAGAGCTACTTCTTGTTGGTAAAAAGAGATTGGATCTTCCATGCCGTTCTTTTTCAGTGTTTCTACAGAGCCAAGGGATTTGTAGCATTTGTGAGCTGCCCCCTTTTTTTCCTGATTATAAAAACTGTCATAAATCGCAAGATAAGTTCTGCCTTTTAAAGTTGTCTTTTTTAAAAAATATGCCATAGAATCCCTCCTCAAAAAGATAGCACCACTAACACTATTAGTATATCGCAAAAAAAGAATTTTGAAAAGTTTTTTTGCAATAAAAAAAGCCTTATTTAAAGGCATTTGTGAGGCTTCAGAGCAGAAAATACTCCTAAAGATTTCTAGTGCTAACTTCTAAAGACGGGGTTTTCACTTATACAGAGGAAAATACACAGCCACAGGGCTGTGACAGATGATAGAATTGTTGACAGAACTATAGTTTAAGCCTTAAAATGGTGGTAATGTAAAATAGGAGGAATAGACAATGAAATACATGTTTGCTTCAGATATACATGGTTCTGCTTTTTACTGCGAGAAAACAGTTCAGGCCTTTAAGGAGTCAGGTGCAGAGCGCCTGATTCTTTTAGGGGATCTGCTGTACCACGGGCCGAGAAATGATCTTCCAAAAGATTATGCGCCTAAAAAGGTAATCAGTATGCTGAATCAGATGAAAGACAAGATTTATGCAGTGAGAGGAAACTGCGAGGCAGAGGTAGACCAGATGGTGCTGGAGTTTCCTGTTATGGCAGACTATGGGGTGCTGGTTCTGAACGGAATCACATTTTACGCTACTCACGGCCATATTATGAACGAAGAGCATATGCCGCCTATACAGCCGGGAGACGTTTTAATTCACGGCCATACTCATGTGCTGAGGGCAGATAAAGTAGGGGATCATGTAATCCTCAATCCAGGGTCCACATCTATTCCCAAAGAGGGAAATCCTCCTACTTATGGAATTTTAGAGGATCAGACATTTAAAATATTAACTTTTTCCGGAGAAGTAGTAAAGGAAATAAGCTTAAAGCAATAAAGTAAGGCAGGAGGATAAAACTTGAAGAAAACATATGAATTAATTGCGCCCTGCCATTTTGGTCTGGAAGCAGTTCTGAAAAAAGAAATACAGGATTTAGGATATGAGATTTCAATGGTGGAGGACGGAAAAGTCACCTTTTTAGGAGATGATGAAGCGATCTGCAGAGCCAATGTATTTTTAAGGACAGCAGAAAGAGTGCTGTTAAAGGTAGGCAGCTTTCAGGCCGTCACATATGAGGAGCTGTTTCAGGCCACCAAGGCTTTGCCCTGGGAAGAGTTAATTCCTGCAGACGGCAAATTTTGGGTGGCAAAAGCTGCGTCTATAAAAAGTAAGCTGTTCAGCCCCTCAGATATCCAGTCTATTATGAAAAAAGCCATAGTAGAGCGGCTGAAAAGCCATTATAACATTCAGTGGTTTTCCGAGGCCGGGGATAGTTATCCTCTCAGAGTGGCCCTTTATAAGGACCAGGTAACAGTGGGCCTGGACACTACAGGAGTGTCTCTTCACAAAAGAGGCTACAGAACATTGACCAGTAAGGCGCCTATTACAGAGACTTTGGCCTCAGCCCTGATTTTGCTGACTCCGTGGAAGCGGGACAGAATTTTAGTAGACCCGTTTTGCGGAAGCGGCACCTTCCCTATTGAGGCTGCTATGATTGCCGCTAATATGGCCCCTGGAATGAACAGAAGCTTTCTGGCGGAGGGGTGGAAAAATCTGATTCCTAAGAAATGCTGGTATGATGCAGTTGACGAAGCCAATGATCTGGTGGAGGATCAGATACAGGTGGATATTCAGGGATATGATATTGACGGAGATATTGTAAGGGCAGCCAGGGCCAACGCGGAGGCGGCGGGAGTGGACCACTTAATTCATTTTCAGCAGCGCCCTGTATCTTTGCTCAGTCACCCGAAAAAATACGGATTTTTGATTACCAATCCTCCTTACGGGGAAAGAATAGAAGAAAAGGAGAATCTGCCGGAATTGTACCGCCAGCTGGGACAGCGGTTTCAGGCCTTAGATTCCTGGTCAGCCTATATTATTACTGCATATGAAGATACAGAAAAATATATAGGCAGAAAAGCTGATAAAAACAGAAAAATATATAACGGGATGATGAAAACATATTTTTATCAGTTTATGGGGCCCAGACCTCCCAGAAAAAATAATATTCAGACAAGTCAGGAGCTGTAGTTTTAATAGCTGCAGACTGAGGGCACAGGAGGAGCTATGGCAGGAAGAAGCAGGAAAAGAAGGAAAAAGAAAGGCGGATTAGCAGGCACTTTTATAGTGGCCGCTGCTGCCGCCGGTATTACCATGCTTCTTACTAACGGAAATCCGGAAAATGCTTTTGTAGAAGTAAATGAAAGGCCGCTGATTATGGAGCCGGGGGAAGAAAACAGCCTGGAGCTTTATGGGGAAGCCGGCGCAGAGGAGGGAAGCACAGATCTGCCCTCTGCTTATGATTACAGGGAGGCAGGCAGAAGCGTTCCTGTAAAAGATCAGGGCGCATTAGGCACATGCTGGGCCTTTGCCTCCCTGACAGCACTAGAGACCTCCCTGACTCCCGGCGAAACATTAGACTTTTCTGAGGATCATATGTCTTTAAACGAAAACTTTCTTTTAGGGCAGGAAAACGGTGGGGAGTACACAATGTCCATGGCCTATCTTCTTTCCTGGCAGGGCCCTGTTTTAGAAAGTCAGGATCCTTACGGCGACAAGGAGACAGTGAAAGGGCTGAAGGCGGCAAAGCATGTGCAGGAAATCCAGATTCTGCCGGAAAGGGACTTTCAAGCTATAAAAAGGGCTGTTTATGAAAACGGGGGAGTTCAAAGCTCTCTGTATACTTCCTTAAAGGACGCCAAAAGCCGTTCTCAGTATTATAACGAAGCAAACAGCGCCTACTATTATAGCGGCAATGCCGACCCTAATCACGATGCAGTGATTGTAGGCTGGGATGACAATTATCCAAAAGAAAATTTTAATGAACAGCCTCAGGGAGACGGAGCCTTTTTGTGTGTAAACAGCTGGGGGGAAGAGTTTGGGCAGAAGGGATATTTTTATGTATCCTACTATGATTCCAACATTGGAAGAAGCAATATTTCTTACACAAAGGTGGAAGAGAATAACAACTATCAAAACATATATCAAACAGATCTTTGCGGCTGGGTTGGACAGATGGGGTATGGAGAAGAAAACGCATGGTTCTCCAATATTTATGAAGCCAGAGGAAAAGAGGTTTTAAGCGCGGCAGGCTTTTACGCCATAGGAAAGGACACTGCCTGGGAGGTTTACGTGGCAGAGCAGCCGGAAGATGGAAACGGCTTAAAAAATAAAAAGAAAGTGGCAGAAGGCAGGTTTCAGAACCCTGGATTTTATACAGTTTCTTTTAATGAGGAAATTCCTTTGGAACAGGGACAGCGGTATGGAATTATTGTAAATATTCATTCTCCAGGTTTGGTTCATCCTGTGGCCATTGAGTACGATTCCGGGGACGGAAAATGCAGGATTGATTTATCTGACGGAGAAGGTTGTATTAGTCAGGATGGATTTAAGTGGAGCAGGGCAGAGGAAAAACAGGGCTGTAATATATGTTTAAAGGCTTATACTAAAAACCGGTAGATAAAGGAGAAAGACGGTGAAAGAAAAAATAGTTTTTGCAACAGGAAATGAAGGAAAGATGAGAGAAATCCGCCTGATTCTGGCAGATCTGGGCATGGAAATTCTTTCTATGAAGGAGGCCGGAGTATCCTGCCAGATTGTAGAGGATGGAAAGACATTTGGGGAAAATGCAGAGATTAAGGCTAAGGCTGTGTGGAATGTAACAGGAGGAATTGTGCTGGCAGATGATTCCGGTTTGGTAATAGATTATCTGGGCGGAGAGCCGGGAGTATATTCAGCCAGATATTTAGGTGAGGACACATCTTACCAGTACAAGAATCAAGTGATTATTGAAAGAGTAAAAGAGGCGAAAGGTTCAGAGCGCAGCGCCCGATTTGTCTGTAATATTGCTGCAGTTCTGCCTGACGGCGCGGTAGTTCACACAGAAGCCGCCATGGAAGGCATGATTGCAGAGACTGCAGCCGGCAGCCAGGGATTTGGCTACGACCCTATTTTATACATACCAGAATTTGGAATGACTTCAGCAGAGTTAAGCATAGAGCAAAAAAATAAAATCAGCCACAGAGGAAAAGCCTTGGAGCAGATGAAAAATAAGCTGAAAGAATTATATGGGGGAAAAATGGTATGAAAATCCTGATTGTCAGCGATACACATCGCCGGGACGACAACTTAAAAACACTTTTGGAAAGACTGGGACCTTTAGATATGCTGATTCATTTAGGGGACGCAGAGGGCAGCGAAGATAAAATTGCTTCCTGGGTAAATCCAGGCTGCCATTTAGAAATGGTTTTGGGGAATAACGACTTTTTCTCTAATTTGGACAGAGAAAGAGAAATTGCCATTGGAAAATATAAAGCCCTAATCACCCACGGCCATTATTACGGAGTGTCCCTAGGACCAGAGAGAATTGCCAGCGAAGCCAGATCCAGAGGAATGGATATTGTTATGTTCGGTCACACTCATCTGCCTTACCTTCACCAGGAAAATGGACTGACAGTGCTGAACCCTGGAAGCCTTTCTTTTCCCCGCCAGGATGGGAGGAAGCCTACCTATATGATCATGGAAATTGACAGGCAGGGGGAGGCTCATTATACGCTCAATACCTTTAAAAAATAAATTGAAACAATTTTACCAAAAATTGAAAAAAAGAAGTTGACAAGATACAAACCTTAGTATATAATAACTCTTGCGTCGCAGGACAGAGCAGAAAACCTGGTGTTTTCTGGGGAAAAGCGGGGTGTGGCTCAGCTTGGCTAGAGCGCCTGGTTTGGGACCAGGAGGTCGCAGGTTCGAATCCTGTCACCCCGATTTTCATATTTTACTGCGAAGAGTTTCGCGGGTGTAGTTCAATGGTAGAACACTAGCCTTCCAAGCTAGATACGTGGGTTCGATTCCCATCACCCGCTTTGACATTGTAAGCAGATGTCATAGATACGAGTCTGTAGCTCAGCTGGATAGAGCAACGGCCTTCTAAGCCGTGGGTCGGGGGTTCGAATCCCTTCAGGCTCGTTTGTATCTTAATATATTGTATTTTAGGGTACGCCATGGTGGGTATAGCGCAGTTGGTTAGCGCGCCAGATTGTGGCTCTGGAGGCCCAGGGTTCGAGTCCCTGTATCCACCTTGATTCCTTCGGGAATTTTTTTTTACCTAAAAATAATGGGCTATCGCCAAGCGGTAAGGCACAGGACTTTGACTCCTGCATTTCGTTGGTTCGAATCCAACTAGCCCAGGGATGGGATATTAGCTCAGTCGGTAGAGCACTTGACTTTTAATCAAGTTGTCCGGGGTTCGAATCCCCGATGTCTCATAAAGAGAACGGCCATATACTACTCTATATGGCTGTTCTTTTAAAAAATGTGCAGCAGCAGAAATGCAACTGTGCTTTATAAAAAGCGGGCATGGCGGAATTGGCAGACGCGCCAGATTTAGGTTCTGGTGTCCATGACGTGCAGGTTCAAGTCCTGTTGCCCGCACCAGATAATGATAATCCGAACCCGGTTCCAATCGGGGACGGCTTCGGATTTTTAGTATATCTTTAGTGCGAAAAGCAAAAGCGGCGGTATCGTGAGTGATACCGCCGCTTTTGTCATACGCTCCTTTTCTTTTCTGTTTCTTTTGCCCTCTGTGCTTTCCACTCCTCAAATTCTTTTTGTCCTTCCGGGCTTTCAAAGAATTTTTGGATTTCGGGAAGTAAGCAACGGGCAAGGGCTTCTATTTCATGTTGGGGGATATTTGTCTCCGGTTGCTTTTTTGCCATATATCGCCTTTCTCTGTATTCAGTTTTCAAGGTACAATGCCGCTGTGCGGCGTGAAATGTTTTCTGTCATCAATCACCGTTCCCTTGTGTGCCGCTGCTGCCGTTTCAGTTCCGCCAGTATATCCGGCGGGATACGGTCAACCAGCCGCTGTAAATCGTCCAGTTCGCTTTTCAGCTTTGCCCGTTCCATCGTATCTTTCATCTTGCCTTTTTCGCTGGCTTTGGCTCTGGCTTCCAACTGTTCATTTTCTGCCGAAAGGTCGTTTATCGTGACCTTGTATTTTTTGAGCTGCCCGGAGAAGTTCTCCATCTGCGGAAACCACTTTTTCAGCAGGGAGAGGGCTTCCTCTTTCTTCTTTCCGGTATTGAACGGGGTAATACCGTCCAGCGTGGCTTCAATGGCTCTTGCCTGTTTGGAAAGATTGACCGCCTGCTTGAACAGACGGGTAGGGATATGCTTCCTGCCTGTCTTGCTGGCACTTTCCCCACGCTCCAAGTCGGGATATTTCTCCACCATATAGGCGTGAAAATCGTCCTGCCATTTTGTGAGGTTGGCTCTGTTCCCAATAATCTCCTTTGCACACAGGCGGTTGTCCTCTGTCAGCGGGACAAAGACCAAATGCAGGTGGGGCGTTTTCTCGTCCATGTGTACCACCGCCGACACGATGTTTTCTTTCCCTACCCGCCCGATTAAGAAATCAGCCGCCCTCTGGAAAAATTCCTGTATCTCCTTTGGGGACTTCTTCTTAAAAAATTCCGGGCTGGCGGTAATCAGCGTATCCACAAACCGGGTGCTGTCCTTGCGGGTGCGGCAGCCAGCTTGTTCAATGCGGCTTTTAATGAAGTGGTAGTACCTGCCCTCTGGCTTAACGATATGGAAGTTGTACTTGCTCCGGCTGGTGTCAATGTCGGGATTGCTGGCGTACTGTTCCTTTTTCCGTTCGTGATGGGCTTCCAGCGGTCTTGCCGGATTGCCCTTGTGTTTTTCAAATCGCAAAATTGCGTGTTGTGCCATGAAACTCCTTTCCCCATTCCATTCCTTTCCGGGACTTTTCCACAGGAAAATCCCGCAGAAAATATCTCGGATCGGATAGGAATGGATAAGATATAAATAAAATCGTTTTAATCTCTGTATTTCTATATACCGTCCGGTTTTCGTACTTCAAGAGGATTGATTATCGTACTTGTGGAGTGCGGTTTTCAGTCCGACCGCGTTCCATAACCGGATTTCTTGAAGTCGGTGTTTGGAACCGCTTCGTAGGATTTTGGGTAAATGCGGTTGGGTTTTCCACAGCCCTGCTTCTGGATTTCCACCAGTCCGGCATATTGCAGTTCCCGCAGGGTGTTGACCGCCTTCTGCCGCCCGCAGTGGAGCAGCTCCACTACTTCGTTGATGGGATAGTAGAGGTAAATCCGCCCATATTCATCTGCCCAGCCGTTTTTCCGGGACAGGTCTGTCCGGCGCAGGATAAAGGCATACAGTACCTTTGCTTCGTTGGACAGGGGTGTGAATGTGGGGGCTTCAAAAAGGAAATTCGGAAGCCGGGTAAAGCTGACCGCCTTTTCCGGCTGATGGATATAAATGGTGTTTGTCATATCGTGTTTTGTGGACGGTTAGAAGCCCGTTTTCGGAGGCAGACGGTAGTTTCTATTGCCTGCCCCTGTTGTATGCTTGCAAAGCCTTGTAAATCAAGGACTTTTCAACCCCTAACTGTCCACACAAGACCTCCTTTTCCGTTCACTTTCTGTTTTCTGCCGCCTGTGAACTCTGGCGGCACAGTCGGGACAGTATTTCGCCCGGTTGGACTTTGGGACGAACACTCTGCCGCAGACCGCACAGCGTTTTAGCTCCTTATCCCGGAAAATCTCCGCTTTCAGCGTCCCGATTTGCGGCAAGACCGACCAGCGGAACCACTTACAGCAGACCGAGAAAGAAATGGTTTGGGGGCAGGTGTGGGTGTCCCCATCGTCAAGGAGCATACAGTTCCCGTCCTCATAACAGCAGCACTCCCGACGGATCAGAGCGTTCGCCTGTTTCCTCTGTGCCGGTGTCATGCGGTAAAGGGAACCGTCCGACTTGCGCTCTATTGGCGGCAGTCGTTTATATGGGTTCTCTCTCATGTGTTCCCTCCATTTTTGCTTTCCGTTGTCGTTCTCTCCGAAAAGGCTTCCTGCCCCACTCCTGCGGCGTGTTCCGGCGTTGGCACGCTCCCCGGACTTCGGGACATTTTGTCCCGAAGTGGCTCGTTGCGGTGCTTCCCCTGCCGGGGTATTCCTTTTCGGACGGTCATTCATTTTTCAAGGTGCAGCTCATCGATGAACTACCCTAAGTCTACACGAAAAAAATGCAATTCCCGGAATCTTGCGAGAATTGCATTTTAGGGCAATAGTCCATTTCAAAATTGCATTTCTGCAATTTTCCTGTATAATGGGAAATAGGAAAAGGAGGTGCTGAGTATGGCTTTACCCGGAACACCCGGACAGAGGATTTCTGATTTGTGCAACGGTAACCATATTTCTCAAAAGCAGCTTGCGGAGAAAATAGGAGTATCTGCTTCCCAGTTGAGCCGCATTGTCAGTGGAGAAACAAAGACAGTCAGCAGCGATATTCTCATAGGCGTGGCAAAGGAATTTAAGGTATCAACAGACTACATACTGGGTTTGTCTACTTTGAGTGTCCGTAAAAGCTATGATATTTCAGAATTAGGCTTGTCCGAGGGAGCTGTGAGAGGGCTTGTGACAGGTACAGTCGATGTGCAAATCCTCAACCGTCTGTTGGAACACAGGAACTTCCCGAAACTGATGGATTTGATACGGATTTATTTTCAAGACACAGCGGCAAAGGGTATCATGGCACGAAACCAGCTGATTGAACTGGCAACGGCTTCCTTGTCCGATCTGATGAAAGAACACCCGGAACATCGGGCAGAAGCAAGACAGGATTTGCAATTTCTGAACGCACAGAAGATGGGCGAACACGAAGCAGAGATTGAAAAAATCAAGAATGTATTTCTTGCTATCCTGCGGGATATTAAGAAAGATATGGACAGCGGAGAACAGCCGGGAGAAGCTGTGACTGCCGCCATGTTCCAGACCATGCAAGACGCACTGGCAGAACAAAAACAGGAGCCGTTGTCTATGGACAATGTAACTGCTATGATTGCCGGACAGATTGGGCAGCTTCTTCCGATGGACGAGGAAACCATCGAGCAGTTTCAAGCACTGGCAAAAAAGATGATGGTACAGATGTCGAAAAGTATTGATAAGAAAAAAGGAGATTGATTTTATGAAAAAGATACTTTCATGCTTTTTAGTATGCGCATTTTTATTTACCGGATTATATGGGTGTGGTAGTAAAAATGCAGAGATGATTGAAGAAGCTAAAAATCTAACACTCTCACAAGAGTTTTCGATAAGTTCCGAGAAAAATGAGTATGGCACACCCGCATATAATTTTTTAAAGCATATTCAGTCAAACTATCCGGGACGCGTCGCAGGCACCGAAAAGGAAACTGAAATGGCTGTATTCATATTGTCCGTCCTCTTAAATGGTGGATATACGGAAAGGGATATAGCTGTAAAGTCTTTTGAAATACACGACTCTACGCCTTTGATGGATGAGGACGCACAAAATGTATTTGATGGAGGTGAAAAAAGCAATTCAAGTCAAAATATCGAAATTACCAAAAAAGGAGAAAGCAAAAAAACGATTATCGTTGGTGCACATTATGATAGTGCTGGAACACACGGCGTAGACGACAATGGCTCCGGCGTTTCAGTTGCTTTGGAAAACGCTTTGAGAATGAACAATATCCCAACATACTATACAATTAAATATGTGTTCTTTGGTTCAGAAGAAACAGGAATGTATGGTTCAAGGGAATATGTTGAATCCCTTTCTGAAAAGGAACGAGATAATATAGTATTGATGATAAACATTGACAGTGTACTCGCTGGTGATTACCTTTATTTGTATGGTGGTAAAGTGCATGATAACGGCATTGTTGATAATACCAAAGCAGTATTAAAAGCATACGGCATTGCTCAGGAGCTTGGTTTGAGTATACAATTACCACCAGATGGAAATAATGATTACCCTTATCCCACAGGGCAAAAACGAAGCGATCACGCACCTTTTGATAGCATAAATATTCCATATATATATTTTGAAGCGAACAACTGGGAAAGCGGTACTCCTATTGAAACAGAAAAGAACGGTTTGATAATGCACACGGACATGGATGATTTAGATTTCATCGAAAAAGAATATGGAGGGCGTGCCCAGAATACACTTAGCGAATATTCAACATTACTATATTCTTTACTTCAAGAAAATGACTGGGAACAATAACACAAGCAAATAGCAAAGCCAGCCGAGCCAGTCAACGGCCAAGATGAACGGCGCATTTCATGCACCGCCGTTGACAGTCCCACCCGTCTTTGCTGATAGGCAAACAAGGCAGGAAAGCCCTAAAATGGCTTCCCGCCCATTTCAATTTTGAAAGGAAAATCCGTCTGCTTTTTCGTGAGTGTGTCCACAAGTTCGGGACATTTTGTCCCGAAGTCCGGCGAGGGACGAGGAACGGGGGCTTTCATATACGCCCTGTCTGCTGATGAAACCAACCCTGTGTTTGCGGCTCCACGCCACACAATCACAGCCTTGTTTTCCTGCTGCTTCAAATGCCCTTGTCCTCCCCGGCGGCAACCTCATTTTCGCAGCAACGCCGACAGAGCGTATAACACACTACACTTTGCAAGCAAAGTCGTGTGCCAAAGGGGTACCCTTTGGAAACCCTATTTTGTCGGAGTGTGTAGCCACACTTCCTCCAAAATGCAAAATAAGCGGTCACAATCTGCTGTAAAACCACAGCCGGATTGACCGCTTATTTTGTTGTAACCCTCCCCATTTTCGTTATCCGTTTTACGAGTATACTTCTTAAAAATATGCTTAATACGGGTTGAAAAGAAAACGCAAAAGTGATATACTAAGCATAGAGGAAACAAGGAGGTTACAACCTATGAAAGAATTAGGAGAACGCCTGCGGAGATTGCGAGAAAGTGTGAAGCTGTCGCAGGTAAAGATGGCGGAACTTTTGGGAGTGAAGCAGTCCAGTATCAATCGTTATGAGCAGGGGCAGTCGGCTCCTTCTTTGGAAACGCTTGTAAGGTATGCGGATTATTTTGATGTATCATTGGATTACCTGCTTGCCCGGACAGACAATCCGCAAGGCAAGCTATATGAACACCGTCCGAAGATTGCGCCGGGGAGTGAGGAAATGAAGCAGTTTATTGAAATGTGTTTTGATCCGCAATCTCCGCTGAATGAAAAATTAAAACAGACACTTCTTGAAATGATGGAGGTGGAGAAAAAATGAAAGGTGTGATTTACGCCCGTTATTCCTCTGATAACCAACGAGAAGAAAGTATTGAGGGACAGTTGCGGGAATGTAAGGAGTATGCAGAGCGCAACGATATTACAATTTTAGGGACTTATATTGACAGGGCATTGTCAGCAAAAACAGATAACCGCCCCGAATTTCAACACATGATTAAAGACAGCGCAAAAGGCTTATTTGATGTTGTCCTTGTGTGGAAATTAGACCGCTTTGCCCGGAACCGTTACGACAGCGCACGATATAAAAACCTTTTGAAAAAGAACGGTGTGAAAGTCATTTCCGCAAGAGAAAATATCTCCGAGGGCAGCGAGGGAATTATTCTGGAAGCCATGTTGGAGGGGTATGCAGAATACTATTCTGCGGAGCTTTCTGAAAAGGTTATCCGGGGACTGACTGATAATGCGCTGAAATGTAAATATAACGGCGGTACTGTTCCGATGGGATATTATATTGACGAACAGCAGTATTATCAAATCGACCCCAAGACTGCCCCGGTGGTACTGGAAATGTTTACAAAGTACAGCGAGGGGGCAACCATGCAGGAGCTTGTTAATCTATTGAATAGTCGGGGTATGTGTTCCATTCGTGGCGGGAAAATTACGCTGAATATTATGAACCACCTTTTGAAGAACCGCCGCTATATGGGCGAGTACAGTTATCGTGATGTAGTCAAGGAGGACGGTATTCCGGCGATTGTCCCCAAAGAATTATTTGAACGGGTACAGGAACGGCTGGCGAAGAACAAAAAGGCTCCTGCCCGTCACAAAGCCGAGGACGATTACCTTTTGACAACGAAGCTGTACTGTGGGAAATGCGGCTCCTTTATGGTGGGAGAAAGCGGCACAAGCCATACGATGAAAGTACATCGTTATTATCGCTGTGTGAATACCAAGAAAAAGAAGCTCTGCGACAAGAAAGCGGTCAAGAAAGATTGGATTGAAGATTTGGTTGTCAACTATACCATGAAAGCAATTATGAATGATGCAGTCATGGAACGGCTGATTGATACGCTGATGGAGTTGCAGAAGAAAGAAAGCACCGATCTGCCCCTTTTGAAAAAGCAGCTTGCAGAAACGGAAAAAGGCATTAACAATATGCTCAACGCCATTCAAGCAGGGATTTTTACTCCGTCCACCAAGCAAAGACTGGACGAGTTGGAGGAAACCAAAAGCCAGCTTGAAGTCAGTATTTTGCAGGAAGAAATGCACAAGCCTTTGCTTACAAGAGAACAGATAGCATTTTTCATTTACCGTTTCCGTAAATTTGATGTGACAAAGCGGGAACAGCGGCAAAGACTGATTGACAGTTTTGTAAATGCGGTGTATCTTTACGAGGACAAGATAATCCTTACTTTCAACTATAAGGACGGTTCTAAGACCATCACACTGGCGGAGGTTGAGGGTTCGGATTTATCCGTACTCGGTGCATGTAAAAAGCCTTGTAAAATCAAGGCTTTTTTTGTACGCCTGGCGGCAGGAACTACATATCACTATTTAATTTTGGTGATACATTTTGCTGCAATTCCAGTCTTACCTTTACTCTCTAAAAATGTTAATTTCCGCAAGCATATTATGCAATTTCTCCTCGTCAAATGGAAGATATTCTGCGATGGTAAGTCCTACAACATCAGCGCTTTCCGTTATGCAGCGCAGCACGTGAGATAATTGTTCTATTGTCATCCGTCCACTTCCGCTGCCGTCGCCAACCAAGTCCTTATTTGCAAAGTAGGTGGAGTGAAAAAGGGCAGCATCCAACACATCTATGTCTAAATGAACTGCAATATGGTTAAAATGACTTGCAAACTGCCTGATTTCATCCTCAGACAAAAAAGTTTCTGTCTGCACACGGTAGTCAACACCAATATTATCCAGGAAATTTGCCTGATAATCGTGTAAACCTTGCAGACCTATATACAAAATTTCATTGGGCTGAAACTTTTGGCTTTTCATTAGAGCAGAAATAGAACTATCTCCGCCTCCCATTAGAGAACCTAACACCATAGCGTGAGCGTTGGGATAACCGCCCTTGGCAGTTGATACGTCAGGATGTGCATCAATCCAGATAATACCCATATTTTCATATTTACTATGCAGATAGTCAAAAGGGGCAAAAGACACAATACAATTTCCGCCGATAGTAATAATTTTGTCTGGAGCTGAGGAGGCAAGCACTTCATTGGCTTTTTTTATTCCGGCAAGTACATCCTTTTTCGCATAAACCCCATCAGTAACATTATGTTTCTTACCATCAGGCGGATCAAGTTCCACCTTTAGCAAAGGCTGGTTTGCATTCTGTGGAACAATGTGCGCCAGCAGATTTGCTCCAAAATAATAAGTATCCAATCCACCGCTAAGATAGTCCGGGTACAGTAATCGAATTGTTTTCATAACTATTCCTCCTCATTAATTAGTTCCAGTTTGAAAATCACTGGACAGGCGCTGCTGTTACAACAAGCCTACAATTTTACACTTATACTTTATGAGAATTTCACTTTCTTTTGTTTACGGGGCATTTCTTATTATCTATATACCACATACAAGTACGGCAATTTTTGCATAAAATCGGCATAATCCCAGCAATCGCCTTATTGCCCCAGTCCGAATCACAGAGATGCCCACGCCCTATTGCTGTCATATCTGCATAACTCCTTTCCAGAATAGTTTCAGCTTGCTGTCCTGTAGTGATATTCCCCACACAGATGACAGGAATATGCGCGACTTTCTTTACCAGTGAAGCGGCATATATCTTACTGTCGAATTCAAAGTCTTTTGGAATTTCCCCATACTCTGAACATCCAGTGGAGACGTCAAGCAAATCTCCGCCTGCCTGTTCTACTATCATCGCAGTATTAACTAATTCATTATAATTGGGATTTCCAAATCGAACCGACACAATAAAATTCTCCCCACAGGCTTCCTTGATTTCTGCAATTAGTTCTTTAAGAAGTCGTACTCTGTTTTCAAAAACTCCGCCGTATTCATCTGTACGCCAATTATTTTCCAGAATCCGATTTAAAAAGAATCCATGAGCGGCGTGTAATTCAATTCCGGCAAATCCGGCTTTCATACATCGAACTGCTGCCTTTAAAAACAGGTTTTTTCTGCTCAATAGTTCCTCTTTACTGAGCTTCTCTATAGCAATGCGGCCTGACCCGAATATCCCCTCGTCTAAAAGCTGAACAAGTGGAACTGCCCCTGATGTTGATATTGCTTCAGCAAGACTACTCATGCCAGGAATGCAGGAATCATCATAAACAGAGAGAATATCTGGGGCTTCAACGACAGAACACGCTTCAACGATAATTAACCCTGCACCTCCGACTGCATATGCCGTATAATATTGTAAATGTTTTGGCTTTACCAGATTATTTCCCTTTCTTAAAGCAAAATTTGCCATAGGAGGAACGACTATATGGTTTCTGATATTATGCCACATATAATAATAGGTTCAGACAAATGTATATTACTCATAGGAAATATCCTTTCTGGCACTTTATCAACCATTTCATTGAAACTCATGCAACATAGGTGATATAATAAAAAATAGTTGAGCGCTAAAGCGCGAAACTATTTGTTACCCAAAGTTCGCCATAGCGAAGTTTGGGGTTCCCGTCCGTTTTTATGAAACGAGGAACGAGTGAAATAAAAAAACAGTAATGCTCGTGAAAGACCTGGCAAACTGTTTTTCATGTATCCCACGTAAGTGCCTAAAATACAGGCACTAAGCGCTCATAACAATAAAAAATAAACAAGATCGGAGATAATATTGATGCTAAGACCACGTTACTTTTACGCTAATGATTTTAAACAATTTTATACATATTTTCTATCACAGCCCCATACTGAAAGGACATTTCACGAAGGCGAATATCTTTGGAAACCGGGCAGTCCCTATGAAAAAATTCACTATATTGTATCAGGAATTGCAATGCACTATGCAGACCATGAGGAGGGCAATCGTAAAATCATCAGCTTTCATTCTGGAGGTACTGTTTACCCTGGCTATCGGCAGAACAATTACAAAATTGAACTATCCTTAACTACAGTTGCTCTATCTGAAATGAAAGTCCTTGAATTCACTAAAGAGCAATTTGGATTGATGTTTCAGCATAATACTGAACTTAGCGAAGCTGTCGTGAACTGGTATGCCTCCTATATCAACAGATTTCTCTTTGAGACAATCCACCAGGAGTATAATTCATCGCTTATAAAACTTTGTAACTTACTTTTCCTCCTGAACGAGAATCAATCCGTTGGCTCCAACATGATTTTGGATATGACACAGGATGAGCTTGCAGCACTATTGGGCATCAGCCGCGTCCAGCTTACAAGAGGACTTTCAGTACTTAGAAGCAAGAATATTATCTCAACTGGCCGGAATAAGATTGAAATATTGGATTTGCAGCTTTTGTCAAAACTTTGTACTTCAGAAGTCCTTTGATGTACAGAATTATTATAATATATCCTGCGCTCAAGGTCTGCTTCAAATGATACACTAATTAATCATATCTATCACCATATTTCAGCTTTGCTTTATCGGTATACTTTTGAATGAAATCTGTTTTAGAATTTGTATAACCATCTCTATTAAATTCATATTTTTTCCATAATATTAATTTCATTCGCTCGTACTCCACAGCAATATTAGTATGCTCAATGAGATAATCTCTAAAATATAACTCATCATTATCTCCAATATATCTTAGATGTAGGTGAAATACCCTCTCGGCAAATCCTTTTTCTGTATACCCCTTGTTAAAAGAAATTCTATCAGAAGTCTCGGACATGCAAATATAGCCGCTTTTCACAATTACTTCTTTATAGTCAGATAACTTATAATCTTTTGAAATTTCTACAAGAATATCAATAATTGGCTTTGCGCAAATAGAACTAATGGCTGTGCATCCTATATGACTGATTCTCTCTATTTTAGGAAGTCTGCTTTTTAAAAAATTTGTTTCATCAGTGTACCATTTTTTCCAATAAGGCTGATGCTCTGTTAAATAGATAGGAAATAGCTTCCATAATTCTTCTAAACTCATTTCAGATAACTTTTTCTCCATTTTGCCTTTCCTCAAACTGCTCCTCTCTTGTTTTATCTCGCCGAAAAACTGGAAGTTGTGTAGTTAAACTATACAATATCCTGCTTTAATCAAAACATCAATTGCTTTATCATAATTATCCTGCTTGGTCAAAATATAATCTGTATTAAAGGTTGAGATAGCAAAAATACCAATTTTGTTTTCTGCCAGTAGGGTTGATATTTGAGATAATACGCCTATTAAGGAAAAATCCAAAACTCCCTGTATTCTAAAGGCTTTCCACCCGTCGTCACGTTCTATTGTATTAGGCGGAACAGCTTTCGTAATGCATACTAATGAACTTTCCTCATCTGTTTTGCCGATAAAGCAATATTCTTTTTCCAAATCAACGAAAGAATAGTCTGCAACTTTACAGACTGAGAAGTCATGTTCAATTATTTTTATTTCCATGTTAGTTCTCCTTTGCAAATTCATATATCTTTTCTGAAATTATTTCCAAATAGCTTTCCGCTGTATAGCCATTTTGTATATCTTCTTCTGAGCATCCCCTAAAATTATAGCATACATCTATAAATTTCTCTAATTTTTCCTTGAATTCCAAAACTATTTTTAAGGCTGCCTATGACGTTACATTATACATAAGCTTCATTGTATTTTGAAAGCTTCTTCTGTATAATAAAATTATGATAGAAAATGGGGAAGTTTTACAGGAAGTGGGAGAATGAAAAACTGTTTTCGTATTTTGAAATTTGTGTACGATTGACAGCTGAAAACATGGAAAAAATATTGGATTGGAGATGTAAATTAATGAAACTAAAAAACATTCTGATTGTTGTTAAGGACATAGAGAAATCCAGACAGTTTTACCATGATCTGTTTGGCCTTGATATGGTGCTGGACAATGATGGCAATATGATTTTAACGGAAGGTCTTGTGCTTCAGGAGGAGAAAATCTGGAAAAAGTTTCTGGAAAAAAATGTTGTTCCGGAAAGTAATTCCTGCGAGCTGTATTTTGAAGAACATAATATAGAGGCCTTTGCTGAAAAATTGGAGAGATTATACCCTTCTGTGAAATATGTAAACAGGCTTATAACCCACAGCTGGGGACAGAAGGTAATTCGCTTTTATGATCTGGACGGAAATCTAATAGAGGTGGGGACGCCTATGTAAGGCAGGCAGGCTTTTACCCACAGGTTTTGCAAACCTTGGACATGCCAGTAGCACTTTGTCCTTTTTGTGCATATGATAATAAAAAAGGACAAGGTGAATTCTATGAAAATTTGTTTAGATGCCGGTCATTACGGTAAATATAACAGAAGTCCTGCAGACAGCCGTTACTATGAGTCGGAAGTTATGTGGAAGCTTCATCTGCTTCAGAAAAAATATTTAGAAGCATATGGAATTGCAGTAATCACTACAAGAGAAAACCAGGAAAAGGACCGAAGCCTATATGACAGAGGAGCCGCCTCTAAAGGATGCGATTTATTTATTTCAGACCACTCTAATGCAGTTGGCGCTGAAGTAAACAACAAAATAGATTATCCGGTAGCTTACTGTGAAATTAACGGCAGTGCAGACGGAATCAGCATGGCCCTGGCGCAGTGTGCAGAGGTAGTAATGGAGACAAACCAGGCTGCCAGAATTGAGCACAGAAGAGGACAGAACGGAGATTATTACGGAGTGTTAAGAGGAGCTGCTGCAGTAGGAACTCCGGGGCTTATTTTAGAGCATTCCTTCCACACAAATAAAAGAATTGCTCAGTGGATGTTAAATGACGAGAATTTAGACCGCCTGGCAAAGGCGGAGGCAGATACCATAGCTCTTTACTATAATATTGGTCAGCAGCCAAATAAGTCAGGCTGGTATGAAGAGGACGGCGGATGGCGTTTTTATTTAGGAGATACGGGAAATTATGTAATCAACGACTGGTATAAAGACGGAGATAACTGGTATTGGTTTGACGGTGCAGGAATGATGGTTTCTAATACCTGGAAAACAGCTTCGGACGATAAATGGTACTATTTAAACCCAGACGGAACAATGGCAAAGGACCAGTGGGTTGTATGGAAGGATGAGCTGTATCGGGTAACAGAGGACGGCAGTATGTTTGAAGGAAGCATTTGCCTTCAGACAGATGAAAAAGGAGCCTTAAAATAGAAATAAATAATGAGATAAAAAGATGCGGCAGACCGGCTTCCAGGATTTTTATAAGGAAGGCCGGTTTGCCGCTGTTTTATGGATAATTTGCGAAAAAGTAATTGATAAAAATATCACAATATGAGATAATAAAAATAACTATCGGTTTTTACATATAGAGGCGGAGGTATTAAAAATGAGAGTAACTATTTGTATTGGAAGCGCCTGTCATTTAAAGGGGTCAAGGGACGTGATTGCAAAGCTTCAGGAGCTGGTAACATCTAATGGATTAGGGGAAAAAGTAGATTTAAACGGGGCGTTCTGCAGCGGAAATTGTGTAAAGGATGGAGTCTGTCTTACAGTGGAGGAACAGCTGTTTTCTGTAAAACCAGAAGAAACAGAGGAGTTTTTTAACAAGGAAATACTGGGGAGGATATAAAAATGGGGATTATTGACTTTAAGGCCACAAAATGTAAACATTGCTATAAATGTGTTCGCTATTGTGACGTTAAGGCGATTATGATAAAAGATGAGAGAGCAGAAATTATGCCTGACAAGTGTATTCTGTGCGGCCACTGTCTCCAGATTTGTCCTCAGTCAGCCAAAACCCTTGTAAGCGATTTAGAGATTGTAAAGGGATTTATTAAAAGAGGGGAGAAGGTGGTGGTATCTATTGCGCCTTCCTACCGCGGCCTGATGAAGTATAAAACTCCGGGACAGATTAACAGTGCGCTGAAAAAGCTGGGCTTTGACCAGGTTAGAGAAACCTCAGAGGGAGCTGCTGTTGTAACGGCAGAATATGTAAAGCTGCTGGATAAGGGAGACATGGAAAATATTATTACTACCTGCTGTCCAAGTGTAAACAGTTTGATTGAGATTTATTATCCGGAGCTGATTCCTTATATGGCTCCAGTAGTATCCCCTATGGTAGCTCACGGCCGTCTGATAAAAAAGGAGATGCCGGAGGCAAAGGTGGTATTTTTAGGGCCCTGTATTGCTAAAAAGCAGGAGTCTATGGACTTTAGAGACGAAGGGGCTATTGATGCAGTTTTAAACTTTAATGATATTCAAAAATGGCTGAATCAAGAAGATATTGTGGTGGAGGAATGCGAGGATATTCCGTTTAAACAGCTGGACCCTAAAGTAAACCGTTTGTACCCTGTGACAAACGGGGTGGTAAATTCCGTGCTGGCTACAGAGGACAGAGGGGACGGATACAGAAAGTTTTACGTACATGGCAGCAGCAACTGTATAGATCTGTGTAAAAGTATGCAGAGAGGCGAAATTAAAGGCTGCTTTATAGAAATGAATATGTGTTCAGGAGGCTGTATTAAAGGGCCTACAGTAAATGACGAAACCATTTCCAGGTTCCGGGTAAAGCTGGATATGGAGGAAACCATTGAAAGAGAGCCGGCAGGCCACTCCGACTTAGAAGAAGCTATGAGTGGAATTTCCTTTAAGAAAATCTTTGAGGACCATTCTCCCAAAGAGCAGAAGCCTACAGAAGAGGAAATTCAAAGTATTCTTCACATGACAGGAAAAAACAAACCGGAGGATGAGTTAAACTGCGGCGCCTGCGGATATCCTACATGCAGGGACAAAGCGGTCGCTGTATTCCAGAAAAAAGCAGAGCTGAATATGTGCATTCCATTTATGCATGAAAAAGCAGAATCCTTTGCCAATTTGGTAATGGAAACATCCCCTAATGTAGTATTAATTGTAGACCCAGAGATGAAGATTTTGGAGTATTCCGCAGTAGGAGAAAAATATTTCGGAAAAACGCGGCAGGAAGCCCTTCAAATGTATTTATATGAATTTATTGACCCGGAAGATTTCCAATGGGTGTTTGACAATCACCAAAACATTCACGGAAAAAAGGTAACATATCCAGAGTATCAGCTGTCAACTCTTCAAAATATTGTATACATAGCCAAAGAAAATGTAGTTCTGGCCACATTTATTGATATTACAAAAGAAGAGGAGCAGGAGCGGGAGGACTACGAGAAGAAGCTGGAGACCATTGATCTGGCTCAGAAGGTAATTCACAAGCAGATGATGGTTGCCCAGGAAATTGCAGGATTGTTGGGAGAAACTACAGCGGAGACGAAAACAACCCTGACTAAGCTTTGTAAGTCACTGCTGGATGAAGGAAGCGAAAGCGAGGTCAAATAATGGGAATTACAGTTGACGTAGCTTATAAAAGCTTAAATAAGTTTACAGAGGTGCTGTGCGGCGATAAAGTAGAAATACTGAAAACAGAAGATTCTAATATCCTGATTTTAGCGGACGGTATGGGAAGCGGAGTTAAGGCTAATATTCTTTCCACCCTTACCTCTAAAATTCTGGGAACCATGTTTTTAAATGGAGCCACTTTGGAAGAATGTGTGGAAACCATTGTGGAAACCCTGCCTATTTGCCAGGTGCGAAAAGTAGCTTACTCCACCTTCAGCATCCTGCAGGTATTTCACAATGGGGACGCTTATTTAATAGAATTTGACAACCCCAGCTGTATTTTTATCAGAAATGGAGAGCTGGTGCGGATTCCTCAGAACATTCGTGTTATTCGCGATAAAAAGATTAATGAATTCCGCTTTAAAGTGCAAAAAGGGGACGCCTTAATTCTGATGAGCGACGGCACAATTCACGCCGGGGTAGGACAGCTTTTAAACTTTGGATGGACCTGGGAGGAAATTGCCCAGTACGCAGTGAAGCAGTACCGTCTGACTATTTCCGCTATGCGTTTAGCCACAGCGATCTGCCAGGCCTGCGACGATCTTTATATGTGCCGTCCAGGAGACGACACTACAGTAGCCGCCATGAGAATCATTGACAGCAAGCCGGTGCATCTGATGACCGGGCCTGCTAAAAATCCTGAGGACGATAAGCTAATGGTGTCAGATTTTATGGCGGGAGAGGGAGGCACAAAGCGGATTGTCTGCGGAGGCACCAGCGCTACAATTGTGTCCAGAGTTTTAGATAAGCGTCTGGACGTGTCATTAAATTATGTAGACCCGGAAATTCCGCCAATGGCTTATATGGATGGCATTGAGCTGGTGACAGAGGGAGTTCTGACCTTAAATAGAGTAATACAGCTGTTAAAAAGATATGTGAAAAACGAAACAGTTTCTGAGGACTTCTTTCTGGAGCTGGATAAGCCTAACGGGGCGTCCATGGTAGCAAAAATGCTGATTGAGGATTGTACAGAGCTTCATCTGTACGTGGGAAAGGCTATTAACAGCGCTTACCAGAATCCTGGCCTGCCATTTGATCTGGGAATCAGGCAGAATTTGGTGGAGCAATTAAAGCACACAATAGAAGAAATGGGTAAAACAGTAACAGTAACATATTATTAACCAGAACAAGGAGGATTATCATGGTAACAAATGATGCAACAGTGCTGCGCATCAAACACGATGTATTATATGAAGTGGCGAAGCTGGCATGGGAAGGTGAATTGGAAGAAAAAAAATCAGATATACCCTATAAAATAATTCCAGGCCCTCAGGCCCAATTCCGCTGCTGTATTTATAAGGAAAGAGAGATTATCCGTCAAAGAGTTCGCCTGGCAGAGGGAAAATGCCCAAAGGGCATGGATTCCAGAAACGTAGTACAGGTAATCAATGCAGCATGTGAAGAATGTCCCATTGCCTCCTATGTAGTTACAGACAACTGCCGGAAATGTATGGGAAAAGCCTGTCAGAATTCCTGTCATTTCGGGGCTATTTCCATGAATGAAACAAGAGCTCACATTGACCCTAATAAATGTAAGGAATGCGGAAAATGCGCTCAGGCCTGTCCATATAACGCTATTGCCCACTTAGAAAGACCTTGTAAAAAGGTATGTCCGGTGGACGCTATTACATATGACGAATATGGAGTTTGCGTAATTGATGAGAAAAAATGTATTCAATGCGGAGCCTGTATCCACAGCTGTCCTTTTGGAGCCATTGGCTCTAAAACATTTATGGTGGATATTATCCGCCTGATTAAAGCAGGCAAAAAGGTGGTAGCCATGGTGGCCCCTGCTGTAGAAGGACAGTTTGGCAGCAATATTACAACAGCCAGCTGGAAAAATGCTTTGAAAAAAACAGGTTTTTCTGACATGATAGAGGTGGCGTTAGGCGGCGATATGACAGCGGCAGCGGAAGCAGAAGAGTGGGCTAAAGCTTACAAGGAAGGCAAAAAGATGACAACCTCATGCTGCCCGGCTTTTGTAAACATGATTAAACAGTATTATCCAATGCTGTTAGATCACATGTCCACCACAGTATCTCCTATGTGCGGAGTATCGCGTATGATTAAAGCTGAGGACCCTGAGGCCATCACTGTATTTATCGGTCCTTGTACTGCAAAGAAAAGCGAAAGCCTGGATTTAAATATTACTGGAAATGCAGATTATGTTTTAACTATCGGAGAAGTCAGAGCTATGATGCGGGCCAAGGGAATAGAACTGGAGCCGGCGGAGAATACAGAGCAGGACGGATCTGTATTTGGAAAACGGTTTGGAAACGGCGGCGGCGTAGCCGGAGCTGTCATTCAGTGTCTCAAGGAAATGGGAGAAAATACAGATATTAATGTTATGAAATGCAGCGGAGGAGCTGAATGTAAGAAGGCGCTGCTGCTTTTAAAGGTAGGAAAGCTTCCTGCGGATTTCATTGAAGGCATGGTGTGCACAGGAGGCTGCGTAGGCGGCCCAAGCAGACACAAAACAGAAATGGAATTTAAAAAGGACAGAGATACTCTTATTGCGGCTGCCGACGGCAGAGAGGTACATGAAAATCTGAAAAATTATCCTATGGACAAATTTTCCATGCACAGATAGCAGAGAAAACAAAGTGACTTTTTCGGCCTGATGTGATATAATAAAAAATAGTTGAGTGCCAAAGCGCGAAACTATTTGCTACCCAAAGTTCGCGATAGAGAAGTTTGGGGTTCCCGTAGTTTTATGAAACGAGGAACGAGTGAAATAAAAAACAGAGACGGCGGCAGCGGCCGGCGCCTCAGATTGTTTTATACATTGGGAGAGAAATCGTGAAAAAGATTATATTAGTATTGAGTGTTACGGCTGCATTGTTCACAGGCAGCATAGTGTCTTATGCTGGTGTATATTATGCAGGCCCCTACAGTGAAACAGGTACGATTACAAAAGAAGAAGCAAAAGAAGAAGCTTTGCAGTACATACCGGAGGACAGCCAGTTCCAGTATGCAGAAAGTAAAGGTCAGAATTATGAGGTTGTTTATTACTGTCCGGAGCTGACTGAATATTACAGGCTGAGGCTGTCAGCTGAAGATGGAGCGCTGAGAGAGTACAAAAGCTGGCTTGAAAGAGGCAGAGGCAGTAAGAGCGTTGCTCTAAGCGAGGATGAGGCGAAAGAGATTGTCCTGGGAGAAGTAGAGGGGGCTGAAAGCCTGGAAGTAAACTTGGATTCTAGCAGAGGAGAAAAGGTGTACAAAGTAAGATTCAATACAGACAGCGGCAGCGGCATGTATGAGATACAGCCGGAGGATGGCAACATTCTCCTTAGAGAACTGGCTGTTGACCACTGATCAGTGATGAATCCCCCAAATTTAAAATAGTAATGCTTGCGAAAAAACGGCAAACTATTAAAAAATGAATATGAAAAAAGAGAGAGAGTTGTAAAGACGGCGGCTAATATTTAAAATCAGCTTGTTTTACAGCTCTCTCTTTATTTTATTTATATTTATCCCTTGCCGTTCCAGCAGTGAGTACACAGCTTGCACGGAGAAATCCCTACAGATTCTTTTAAGTCGTCTAAGCGGTGGAAGGCTAAAGTAGTAAAGTTCAGTTTTTTCCTGATCTCCTCTACCATTTCTTTATAATTCTGACTATCTGGATTTGCGTAGTCATCTAAAAGTTCAGAAGAAACATTGTCGCCCTCCCGGTCCTTAATAATTCTGCGGGTAATCAAGTCCAGATTAGAAGTAGAGCGGGAAAAATTCAGGTACGGGCAGGCGTGAAGCAAAGGCGGACATGCAGGACGCACATGTACCTCCTTGGCGCCGCTTTGATAAAGGAAATCTGTGGTTTCCCCCAGCTGCGTTCCCCGGACAATAGAGTCGTCAATTAAAAGAAGCTTTTTATTGCGGATCAGGCCGTCCACAGGAATTAATTTCATTTTAGCAATCAGATTCCTTTGCTTCTGGTTCTGAGGCATAAAGGAACGAGGCCAGGTAGGAGTATATTTAATAAAGGGACGTGTAAATGGAATGCCGGATTCTGTGGAATAGCCGATAGCATGGGCGATACCGGAATCAGGAACTCCCGCCACGCTGTCAGCTGCCACATTATCTCTCTGGGCCAGCATTTTGCCGCAGTTGTACCTCATCTGCTCCACGTTCACGCCTTCATAAGTAGATGTAGGATAGCCATAATATGTCCACAAAAATGTGCAGATTTTCATTTCCTGCCCAGGCTTGCTGAGACATTCTACGCTTTCAGGGGTAATAAGTGCAATTTCTCCGGGGCCCAGCTCAGAATGGTCTGTATAACCTAAATTTAAGTACGCAAAGCTTTCAAAGGCAGCGCAGTAAGCCCCCTCCTTTTTTCCTATAATAACAGGGGTGCGGCCAAGTCTGTCCCTGGAAGCATATATTCCCTCAGGAGTAAGGAGAAGTATGGTCATGGACCCTTCAATTTTTTCCTGGGCGTAGAGAAGACCTTCTACCAGACTGGAGCGTTGGTTGATCATTGCAGCTACCAGCTCAGAAGAATTAATTTTTCCGCCGCTCATTTCCATAAAATGAATATGTCCATTTTCATATGCTTCCCGAACAAGAGATTCCTGATTGTTAATCTTACCTACAGTAGTGATGGCATAGCTGCCCAGATGAGACTGAATTAATAAAGGCTGAGGATCGCTGTCAGAAATACATCCAATGCCTAAATTGCCTTCCAGCTCGTCTAAGTCGTGTTCAAATTTCGTTCGGAATGGAGAATTTTCAATATTGTGAATAGAACGGTGAAAACCGCCGGGACCATATACGGCCATACCGCCCCGTTTTGTCCCCAGATGGGAATGATAGTCAACACCAAAGAATAAATCCAGAGAACAACTGGATTTTGAGGCAACGCCAAAGAATCCGCCCATAATGTTTGCTCCTTTGTGTAGTAATTTTAATGATCAGTTTCATAATAAAACATATCTTAATACTACCTAATACTACCACATATTAGTAGTATATAACAATAGAAAAAATATATTATAAATACTTATAAAACATCAAAACTTTTGGTAAAATTTTTTTGAGAAATAAAAACAGGCAGCTGAATCATCAGCCGCCTGAAATTTATAATAGATTATTCTGCGTTGAATTCTCTTACATGAAGGATATCATTACCCATAGAGCAGTGTGCCTGTGGCTCGCAAACAATATCAATAACGTAAGGTTTCTTAGAAGCTTTTGCTCTTTCAAAAGCACCGGCAATATCTTCTGGTTTGAATACACGCTCTGCCTCGCAGTTGAATCCTTCAGCTACTTTTACATAGTCCATGATTCCCTGGTTTTCTGGCATAGCTACGCCGTACTCATAGTCATAAGCAAACTTCTGGTTCTGTCTGATCAGACCTAAGTAAGCGTTGTTTACGATACAAACGATCAGCGGAACGCCTGCTGTAGCAGCTGTAGCGATTTCCTGTACATGGAATGTGAAACCGAAGTCACCCATTAAGCATACACATTTATCTTTGCAGCCTGTAGCAACCATAGCGCCGATAGCGCCTGGAATATCCCAGCCTAAGCAGCCAGCGCCGCCGGATGGCATATATTTACGTGGTTTGTTGATTTCCTGTAACTGACCGGACCAGATCTGTGTAATACCACAGCCTGTTGTGTACATTGTATCATCATCAAAGCATTTGTTGATCTCGCCAAATACTCTGTGTGGGTTAATCGGAACACAGTCGTGGTCAACTTTTCTAGCCAGTTCTGCGCGGAGAGCTGGAATACCTGCAACTCTGTCAGCGCCCTTCTGCTGTCCAAGAGCCTTAGCAGCGGCCAGTAACTGATCAATAGCGTCTTTAGCATCAGCAACGATGCCCAGATCTGGGTTAAAGATCTTGCCAACTTCGCTTCTCTCAACGTTAATATGGATGAACTTCTTGCCTTCTGTATAAACGTTGATAGCGCCTGTATGTCTGTCAGTAAATCTGTTACCGATAGCCAGAACAACGTCAGACTCAGAGAATACTTTATTACCAACTGGGTTACCGCACTGGATACCTGGCATACCTGCATACAGTGGATGGTTGGAAGCGATGCCGCCCTTAGCCATGTATGTAATAACTACAGGAATGTTCATAATCTCAGCGAACTCAACCAGCTCTTTCTCAGCCTTAGCTAAGATAACGCCGCCGCCCATTAAGATAACAGGCTTCTCAGCTGCCAGAAGCATATCCATAGCTGCTTTAATAGCTGCTGGGGATGCCTTTGGATTCTCAACCTTTACTGGCTCATAGGAGTCTGGATCAAAATCAACTTCTACCTTCTGCATATCCAGAGGGAAGTCGATAAGTACAGGGCCTGGTTTGCCGCTCTTAGCCAGCTTGAAAGCCTTGATAACTTCGTCAACAGCTGTCTTAGGATCTGTTAAGCAAACAACGTGCTTAGCAACTGGTCTTGCAATATCAACCATATCTACGCACTGGAAAGCGTCCTTGCCTAACTGAGCTCTTACTGCCTGTCCTGTAATAGCGATCAGCGGGATGCTGTCAATGTTAGCTGTATAGATACCGGTTGTGAAGTTTGTTGCACCTGGGCCGGAAGTACAAATAGCTAAAGCCATTCTTCCGCTTGCTCTATAATAGCCGTCAGCTGCGTGTACACAGCACTCTTCGTGACGCATAGTAATGTGATGAATCTCGTCTTTTGCATCTTTTAATGCATCGTAGAATGCATTACAGCCTGCGCCTGGGATACCGAAAGCATCTTTAATGCCTTCTTTTTTACAAATTTCTACAATTGCCTGTGATAAATTCATAATAATCTCGTCCTTTCTTTAAAATACTGGATTTCACATAGTGAAAACCAATTTCACATCTGTGATTACAGTTTAGCACATCTTCCTGGAAACTGCAAGCCTTTTTACAATTTTGTTGAAAAATAGTTTTGGGTTTTGTGATATTTGTAACAAAACCACGAATGAACCAGATATTAGAGAAATGAAAAACTACATTGAAAAAAAGATATACAGATGATATAATAAGAAAAAGTAAATTCATTATATGAAATTGAAGTTTAGGATGTGAAATAAATATGGAAGAGCTGAAAGAGAAGGCATCAAAGAAGAATCAATCTGTAGAAAAAGCATTTGCAATTATTGAATATCTTTCCACTAAACAGGGGCCTCAGCGCCTTCAGGATATTGCCAACGACCTGGATATGAACTCCAGCACCGTTATCAGATTCCTTTCTACATTACAGGGATGTGGTTATGTAGATCAGGAAAGGGAGACATTAAAATATTATTTGACATACAAGATCTGCTTTATTGCAAATAAAGTCAGCTCAAATATTGAATTAAGGGACGTGCTTCGTCCATATGTCAGAGAAATTGCCGGAGCGTTAAAAGAGTCGGTCTGCCTGGCGGTAGAGCAGGATATGAATGTAGTATATATTGAAGTAGTGCCTGGCCCGGACCAGATGATAAAGACTATGCAGCGCATAGGAAATCAAGCCCCTCTCCACTGTACAGGCGTAGGAAAGCTGCTGCTTTTAAATCACAGCGAAGGCTTTATAGATAAAATGATTGAGAAAAAAGGGCTGCCTAAGTTTACTGATTATACTATAGTGACAAAACAGCTGCTGCTGCAGGAGTTGGAGGCTGTGCGCAGGCTGGATTATGCATTTGATAATGAGGAATGTGAAATTGGGGCCAGATGTATCTCTCTGCCGATCCGCGATTTTACAGGCAAGGTGGTGGCAGGTATCAGCGTAACAGGCCCCTCTTTTAGAATGGATGAGATTATTAATCCGGATAATATTGATTATCTGAAAAAAATTGCTTTGGAGGCCTCCAGAAAATTAGGATATGAAGGCTGAGAAAAGTCTGTACGAAATAAAGTGAAATAAATATAGAAAAATGAAGAAATAAGGTGCCGCTGTAAACAAGCAGTATTTGGGGATAAAACAATTCCACAGTACAGCTTTTACAGCGGCATTTTGTGTTATATTTTGCGCTGTAAAAAGTCAAAAAATGGCAGTATCTTCCTATATATATGTATAACCGCCATTTATTAAAATTGTCCAGGAGGTAAAAAGATGTAAAAATTGTGTTAAAAAATATTTCTGCAATATGCACAAAAATTTCTCTATAAAACCGTTATAATATACGAAAATTCCATTGTGGTCTTGCGGCCGACCGCATTTTTATGGTATAATGCGATCAAGCTGATAAGTGAGGAAAATAACAATTTATCACAAGGCGGCAAAGTACCAAGATTACCAATTCTAAGAAAAGAGAGGGGTATCAAAATGTATGACGTTTTAATTAAAAACGGAAAGGTAGTTACTTCTGAAGATGTTCTTAATGCAAACGTGTTAGTTAAGGACGGAAAAGTTGCAGCGGTTGCCTCATGGGGAGAGGAACCAGAAGCAGCAAAGGTGATTGACGCAGCAGGGAAATATGTTTTCCCAGGCGCTATTGACAGCCATGCTCATTTAAATGATCCGGGATATAACTGGAGAGAGGATTATGAACATGGAACAGCGGCAGCTGGAGTAGGCGGCTGTACAACAATCGTAGACATGCCTCTGCAGAATGAGCCTGCTATGACAGACGGCGCTATTATGGACAAAAAAGAAGAAATTGTATCTCCAAACGCTTATGTAGACTATTGCTTCTGGGGCGGATTAGTAGATTATAATTTTGATAAGCTGGCTGAGCTGGATGAGAAAGGCTGTGTAGCATTTAAATCATTTATCGGACCAGTTTCTCCTGACTATGTTTCCTTATCCTACGGACAGGCAAGAGAGGCAATGGAAATTATTAAAAAGTTTGGCGGAAGAGCCGGATTCCACTGCGAAGATTTCTCCATTATTAAGTGGGAAGAGGCCAGAGCGAAAAAAGAAGGCAGAAATACATGGAGAGATTTCCTGGATTCCAGACCAGTTGTATCTGAGTTAATTGCCACAAAGGCAATTATTGATCTGGCCAGAGACACAGGATGTAAGGTACATATTTGTCATGTAAGCCATCCGGACGTAGCTTTGGCAATTGCAGAAGCTCAGGCGGAGGGGATTGATGTTACTGCTGAAACATGCAGCCATTATCTGAGCCTGACAGAAGATGATGTAATTGAAAAAGGACCGATCTGCAAATGTGCTCCTCCTTTAAGAACAGCAGACGCTGTAGAGGAAATGTGGGAGTATGTAGACGCAGGAGTTCTTTCCTGCGTGGGAAGCGACCACTCTCCATGTGCTGATTATGAGAAGAATGATCCAGACAATGTATTTGATGTTTGGGGAGGAATCAGCGGAATCCAGAATATTATGCAGGTTGTTTACAGTGAAGGCGTTGATAAGAGGGGATATGACCCGACACTGCTTGCAAGAGCATTAAGCGAAGGCCCTGCAAAGGTATTTGGCATTTATGGAAAGAAGGGAGCTATTAAGGTTGGATTTGACGCTGACCTTGTAATTTTAGATCCTGATAAGGAATGGGAAATCACTCCAGAGTCCTTATATTATGTAAATAAAATTTCTGCATTTGTGGGAATGAAGGGAAAAGGACTTCCTGTATGTACCATGGTCAGAGGCCAGGTTGTTGCTGAAGACTGCAAACTGGTTGGCGAGAAAGGCTATGGGGAGTTAGTTAAAAAAATTAAATAAGACTACATTATTTATGGAGGATTTTAGGTATGGGAATCGTGGAAAATAAGGAAGTTAACTCCAGCATTGCTCAGAATGTAAGACCTGAGCTTCTGCCTACAAAAGAAAGAATCATGGATAAGGTTTCTTATACAGCAGCTTTTCTTGGCGGTTGTGTATCTATCGGAACTTTTTCTATGGGAGCCAGCTTGATTGGTGTTCTGAATATGACCCAGGCTATTCTGGCTATGGTAATCGGCTGTTTGGTTATTGCTGTTGCTCTTGTGTTAATTGGTAACTGTGGTCATAAATATGGTATTCCATATACCATTCAGCTGCGCAGCAGCTTTGGTGTAACCGGCGTTAAGATTCCAGGTATGCTTCGTGCCATTCCTGCTATTGTGTGGTTCGGATTCCAGAGCTGGGTAGGCGCAGGCGCTATTAACAGCTGTTTAAAAACACTGTTTGGCATTGACTCGCTTCCTGTTGTGTTTGGTTTATTTATTATTTTACAGGTTGCTCTTTCTATTAAAGGCTTCCACGGAATTAAGTGGCTGGAAAACATTAGCTGTATTTTCATCCTGGCAACACTGGCATATATGTTCTATGTTGTTAAGACAAAATTCGGCGTAGAAATCGGCGAGAAGATTTCTGGTATTGAAGGAACATGGGGGCTTCCTTTCTGGGCAGGTACAACAGCATTCTTAGGTATCTACTCTACAATGATTATTAACGGCTCCGACTATGCAAGAGAGCTGAAACATGATATTAAACCAGCTATGACTGGTACAATCTATGCAGTGGCAATTCTTCCTGCAACACTTTTCATGGGCCTTATTGGACTTATGGTTTCAGGCGCTACAGGAAACAACGATCCAGTGCAGGTATTCTCCACTACACTGGACAGCCAGCTGCTTACAGTTGTAACTCTGTTATTTATCGCATTTGCTCAGGTTACAACAAACGTGTTAAACAACATTGTACCTCCTGTATACGTTTTAATGGATACATTTAAACTTTCCTACAAGAAATCTGCAGTTTTAGTAGGCATTCTGTCCGTATGCTGCTGTCCTTGGGTATTAGTTTCCGAGGATTCTGCTGCAGGCCTTGCACTGTTTACACAGATTTACTCTGCATTCTTAGGCCCGATCTTCGCAGTTATGGTAACAGATTACTACTTCCTGAGAAGAAGAAAATTGGATCTGAATATGCTGTATAACACAGAAGGAGATTTCAAGGGAATCAACTGGGCGGCAGTTTTGGCTATTGCTATCGGCGCTATTGTATCTCTGTTCTTTGTAACAATCTCCTGGTATGTATCTTTAATTCCGACAGCAGCAGCTTACTATGTGCTGATGAAAGCTTTAAAGAGTGCAGAGCCTTTCAGAAGAGGAACTATCTTCGAGTAAATGAATGAAAAGCAAAGAACGCCTGGCTGGTCAGCCAGCCAGGCGTTTTCTGATTCACAGGAAAAGCTGCTGATGCAGCCGCGTTTCGGAGTATATTTTCTTGCGGAACGAGTGAAATAAAAAAACAAAAAAATTTTTAGGAGGAAAAGGTTATGTATGATTTAGTGATTAAGAATGGCAAACTTGTCACTCCTGACCGGATTTACGAAGCTGACGTGGCTATTACAGACGGCAAATACGCAGCGTTTCTGGCTCCAGGCACAGAGGTGGAGGCAAAAGAGGTAATCGATGCTAAGGGAAATTATGTATTTCCAGGCATTATTGACTGCCACGCCCATTTAAATGAGCCGGGATTTGAGTATCGTGAAGATTTTGAGACAGGTTCCCGGGCTGCTGTTGTGGCAGGCTGCACTACACTGATTGATATGCCTTTAAATAATGATCCTTCTTTGATGAACAAAGAAATTTTTGATATGAAAATGGGCCTGATCAGCAAACATTCTCTGGTAGACTTTGCACTTTGGGGAGGCATTGTAGGAGATTATGACGATCAGCCAGGTTCTGTAAAGAACAATATGAACGACCTTGTAGATCTGCACAATGCAGGAGTAGCGGCATTTAAGGGATTTACATGTCCAAACGGCGACCTGTTCCCAACAGTAAATATGGGACATGTGCGCAAGGCTTTAGAAATTCTCAAGCCATATAACGCGCTGTGCGGCTTCCACTGTGAAGAGTTTGGTCAGGTTTTGGAAAGAGAAAGAGATGCCAAAGCAAAAGAGGGAAGAACAAATGAGGAAAAGATTCGTGATTTCCTGGATTCCCATGATGTATGGACAGAGTATGTGGCAACTAAAAACGTAATCGACATGGCAAGAGCCACTGGGGGACGCGTTCACATTTGTCATGTAAGTCACCCAATGGTAGCTCAGGTTGTAAAAGACGCCATCCACGAAGGACTGCCTATTACAGCTGAAACATGTCCTCATTATCTTGGATATACAGAAGATTTTGTATTTGAAAAAGGCGCTCCGGCAAAATGTACGCCTCCAATGAGAACAAAAGAGGATATGGAAAAATTGTGGGATTATGTTCTGGACGGAACCTTATCCTGCGTAGGAAGCGACCATTCACCGGCAGCAGACGAGGAGAAGGACAATGCTACAAAGGACATCTGGCACGCATGGGGAGGCCTTAACGCTATCCAGTTCTTCCTGCCAATGATGTTTGATATGGTTGTACATAAAAAGGGATTAAGCCCAACATTAATTGCAAAGGTTATGGACTATAATCCTGCAAAAGTATTTGGCTTATATGGACGTAAAGGCGCATTTGAGCTTGGCTTTGATGGAGATATTGTAATTCTGGACCCTGAGAAAGCATGGAAATGTGAGCAGGAAAAATTATTTACAAAGGGACATGTATCCTGCTTTGACGGACAGGAAGGAAAGGGTTCACCTGTCTGCACCATTATCAGAGGCAAGGTAGTTGCCGCCGACGGAATGTATAAAGACGAGGCAGTAGGCTACGGCCAGTATATTACACCTGTAAAATAAGAGGTTTGGGG
The DNA here is from genome assembly GCF_900240245.1 of Lachnoclostridium edouardi. GTDB lineage: Bacteria > Bacillota > Clostridia > Lachnospirales > Lachnospiraceae > Lachnoclostridium_A > Lachnoclostridium_A edouardi. Next base: position 1,212,825 of record NZ_OESQ01000001.1, on the reverse strand, counting down.
ATATTAAATATAGAAACAGAGAAATGGGGAAAAATTATGAGCGAAGTTAAAAATAACGAAGTTAAGAAAGAAGCCAGCTCCTTAGCTCCGATTCAGCCAAAAGACCGTATTATGGGCTGGGGCTCCAATACAATGTTATGGCTTGGCGGATGTATTTCTATTGGAACGCTGACAATGGGCTCTGCACAGCTGGAAAAAGGTCTGAACCTGCTTCAGTTATTCCTGGCTGTAACAATCGGATCTGTTATCCTTGTTATTGGTATTGCGGCAAACGACCAGTTCAGCTACAAAACAGGAGCTCCATATGCTGTTCAGTTAAAGAGCGCCTTTGGTACAAAGGGAAGTATTGTCCCTGTTATGATTCGTGGATTGCCCGGTATTGTTTGGTACGGCTTCCAGACATGGTTAGGCGGAGCTGCAATTAACAATATTTCTAAAGCATTATTTGGATATGACAACATAGTATTATTCTTTATCCTGTTCCAGGTACTTCAGATTCTTCTGTCCATTAAAGGCTTCCAGGGAGCAAAATGGGTAGGAAATATCGGCGGCGTTGTTATTGTTTTAGCTATGATTTATTTGCTGTATATCTGCGTAAGCCAGTACGGCGACGTAATCGGCGATAAGCTGATGAACAAAGAAGGCACATGGGGAATGCCGTTTATTGCTGCAGTGATTGCGTTCTTTGGAAACAGTACTACGGTTATGCTGAATGCAGGAGACTACTCCAGAGAAATGAAGTCCGGTTACTCATCAGGAGCCCGCGGCGTTTCTTATTTCCTGGCTATGGTACCTGCTACTGTAATGCTTGGTATTATTGGAGCTATGGCTTCTACAGCTACTGGCATTGCAAACCCAATTAACGCTTTTGCCGAAATGGTAGACAACAAGCTGGTTCTTATTGTAACTTTAGGATTTATCCTTTTTGCACAGTTATCTACAAACCTGGCAAGTAATGTAATTCCTCCTGCATATGCATTTATGGATGCATTTAAGATGAAACATAAGGTAGCTGTTATTTTAGTTGGTATTCTGGCTGTTGCTACATGCCCGTGGGTTCTGACAAACGATAGCTCTGCAGCAGGTCTGGACGTATTCGTAAAGGTTTACACAGCATTCTTTGGACCTATTTTTGCAGTACTGATTACAGATTACTTTATTCTTCACAAGAGAAATTATACAAAAGAAGCTTTAGACGATTTATATGATGACAAGGGAAATCATGCAGGCGTAAACTGGGCGGCTATTATTGCTATTGCAGTAGGCGCGGTAATCGGATTTATTAATATTGATATTTCCTTCTTTACAGCAACAATTCCTACAGGACTTATTTTCTACTTCTGTATGAAGAGTATGCCGTCATGTGAGCGTTTCAGAAAAGGCACAATTCTGGAAAAGTAAATAAAAAGTAAAATTTGTATAAAATGCATATAAATTTTATTTAAATCCCCGCTGCATTGACATAATAAACAAGATATGCTATATTCTGTTTATCATTAACATTGCAAAGGGAATAAGAGCGCAAGCGTTGTGTAGAAATACTACATTATGCTTGCGCTTTTTTTCTTTGTGCGGGGCAAAGCACAGGTTTGAGAAAGGAGAAGATTATGACGGCAGTAAGGGAGCAGGCAAGGGAGATTCCTGTTTTAGCAGAGGCAGATGTGTTGGTAGTGGGAGGAGGGCCTTCTGGTTTAGCGGCAGCCATTACTTCTGCCAGAGCAGGTGCAAAAACGATTCTGATGGAAAAGTACGGGTGTTTTGGGGGAAATATAACCATTGCAGGAGTAGAGGGTTTTGCATGGTACCGCCATGAGGGAACTGTGGAGGCGGGAGGATTAACTTTGGAATTTGAAAACACCGCTAAGGCCATGGGAGCCAGCTCAAAAGAAATTCAGTCTGAAAGTCAGGCTTTAGATGCAGAAATGTTTAAATATGTAGCTGACAGAATGGTACTGGAAGCAGGGGTGGAGCCTCTTCTCCACTGCTATGCAGTAGCTGCAGTTGTTGAGGATAATAAAATTATAGGCGTAATAACAGAAAGTAAGTCAGGCCGCCAGGCAATTCTGGCTAAAAGAGTAATAGACTGTACAGGTGACGCGGATATTGCAGCAATGGCAGGAGCGCCTTATACAAAGCAGGAAACAGAAAAGCTTATGCATGTAACTCCGGTGTTTAACTGCAGGGGCGTGGATACAAAGAAGTTTAAAGATTATATATATAATGAGCTGAAACCTACATACAGAGACTGGTCTGGAGAATGCTGGAACCAGATTACATCGGGAAAAGAAGAGCATATGTTCAGCCCATTTGTGGAAAAGCCTTTTATAGAGGCTGTGAAGGAGGGATTAATACAGCCAGATGAAAATGTGGCTTTAGGAGGCACATGGAGTACCATTGATGATGAAACCGGCGATGTTACCCAGATGAACATGGTATTTATGAGAAATTATGATTGTACTGATGTAAAGGATTTAACCAGAGCGGAAATTCAGGGAAGGGACCACGTTTTAAAGGCTTTAGAAATTTTGAAATTGAAAATACCTGGATTTGAACATGCTAAACTGAGAAATTTCGGAATGTCTATTGGCACAAGAGAATCCAGAAAGATTCAGGGACATTATTATTTAACAGAAGAGGATGTGTTAAATGAAGCCAGATTCCAGGATTCTATTGGCATATTCCCAGAATTTGTAGACGGGTTAAATTACTTATTTATTCCTACTACAGGAAGGTATTTCCAGATTCCCTACGGCTGTATTCTGCCTTACAATGTAGAAAATCTGTTGGTGGCCGGAAGAACAATTTCAGGGGATAAGGCAGCGCACTGCGCCTTTAGAAATATGGCCTGCTGCGTTGTCACAGGGCAGGGAGCCGGAGCAGCTGCAGCTGTATCTTTAAAAGAGGAGCAGCCGGTATCAAAGGTGGACATTGGGAAGGTTCAGGACGAATTAAAGCGCCAGGGTGTATTTTTAGGATAGGATTTTTAAATAATGGAGGGGAAACATGTCTGAAGAGAAGAAGAAAAGAGAAGTGAGGAAGCCTACTTTTGGAGAGTCCATTATACCAATATTATTTATGGCTGTTGTGCTGGCTATAGGAAAAGGACTTTTACAATGGCCTACAGAAGTCTGTTTGCTGCTTTCAGCCGCTTTTGCCGGCATAATTGCAGTGGTGCGCTTAGGATATAATTGGGAGATGCTGGAGAAATGTATTGTAGATAAGATTGCAGCAGTAATGCCTCCTGTACTGATAGTTATTTTTGTAGGATTTATGATTGCAACATGGTGCTTTGCCGGCACGCTGCCTATGCTGGTTTACTACGGCATGATGTTTATTAGTCCTCAATTTATTTTGTTTATTGCCTTTGTAGCTACGGCGATTTTGTCATATGTGTCGGGAGCTTCCTGGGGAGCGGCAGCTTCCATTGGCGTGGCTCTCATGGGAGTGGGCGCAGGACTAGATGTGCCCCCGGCAATGACGGCTGCGGCTGTTGTAACAGGAGCTTATTTTGGCGATAAACTTTCACCTCTTTCAGATACAACGAATCTGGCTGCCGCAGTTACAAGAGTTCCTTTATATGACCATATAAAATATATGCTGTGGACTACAGTTCCGTCTACGGTTATCACATTGATTTTCTTACTGTTCTTAGGATTTAATTTAGACACAACAGGAGAAATTTCATCAGAAAGTATGGTTATGCTGTCACAGCTGGATGAATTATTTAGATTTGGAATCCTTCCTTTAATTCCTATGGCAGTGATTTTATTAGCCATCTTTTTAAGACAGCCTACAGTGCCTGCAATGCTTATCAGCTCAGTAGCAGCTCTTTTAATCGGAACATTTTACCAGGGACTGGATTTCCAGCAGGGGCTTCAGTCTACTATGACAGGATTTAATGTATCTATGCTGAGGACAGATACAGAGGCTTTACTGCCAAACGTAACAGAACTTCTCAACAGAGGCGGCCTGTCTAATAACGGAAGCTTTTTGGCATTTATTTTCTGTGCAATGGGATTTGCAGGAATTGTTACTGGCACAGGTATGATGGACGCGGCCATGGGACAGCTTACCAACAGAATCAAAAGCTGCGGCATGGCGGTGCTGTTAGCGGAAATCGAGTGTATTATTATCAACCTTCTCACTGGCTCCGACGGATTAAACAAAATTATTACTACAGAATTAATGATGAAAAAGTTTTTAGAACTGCGGGTTCACCCTATTGTACTTTGCCGTTCCCTGGAGGATTCAGGAACCATGACAGGACCGATTATCCCCTGGTCGGCTGCAGGTCTTTACATGGCCACCACATTAGGGGTTCCCACAACAGAGTATCTTCCGTATTGTGTTCTGTGCTTCTGCTCTTTATTATTCGGGGTTCTGTATGCATTTACAGGATTTAAGATTGTGAGAATTACAGATGAAGAGGCGCATATTATGGCTGCGGAAAGAGGAATTGTATTAGATAATTAAGATTATTAAAAATGTTATAAAAAGTTGGAAAAGGTCTTACAGAAAATGTGGACCTGATCCAACTTTTTGATTTTTAAATATTCAGGGCGAGCTCCTTAAAGGTGATACCTTCTGGCAGAGCTTTCCAGATGGCGGCGCATAATAGCGTTAGAATTAACAGAATCATGTGCTACAATACTTTCATATATAGCAGTGTGCTCCCTGTCAATAGCGATTAAATCCTCAATCGTCACCATACCGCTTTTGCTGATATGGGTAATCAGCTTTCTGGATGTAAGCAGTAAATTGTAAATAATAGGATTGTGGGAACACTTGGCGATGGCTAAATGGAAATCAATATCGTATTCCAAAAACTGCTGAAAATTACTGGCTGAAAACGCGTCCTTGGCAGCGTTGAAAATCTTTGTCAGGTTTTCAATATCTGCCTCAGTGGCATAAGTGGCCGCCAGACGGGAGGAAGCATCCTCAAGCATTTCACGGACAGTTAAAATATGCTCCAGATTATGTTCTCCCAGAAGGAAGGTCCAAGAGAGAGGCGCTGTTAGAAAACTGGAACTGGAAGAGGAGACAAAGGTGCCCTGGCCTGGAAGAATGCGCACCAGTCCTAAAACAGATAAAACCTTCAGAGCTTCACGGATCGCAGTTCTGCCTACGCCAAACATAACTGCCAGATTCCGGTCTGAAGGAAGTTTATCCCCTGGTTTTAAACTTCCTGCAATTAGAGAATCAGTTAAATAATCGCACATAACATGTACAAGAGTCTCTACATAACTGGTCTTCTGCACCATGTGAGCCAGGTCTGTAATATTTGTAGATGAATTGCCGCTATTTAACTGAGTTTCTATAAATAGCTCAATATTTTTTGCAAATGCGTCTGGGGACAGCTGAAAAATATTGGCATCTACAGACAGCTTGTCTGCAATAATACGGGAATATTGCAAAGCATCCTTACCGCCCTTAGTTTCAATATTAGACAGCTTGGAAATGCTTAATAATGGTTTGCCGCTTTCGGAAGAAAGATATTTTGCAATGAATTCTCCCTGGGAAAGCATAAGGCGCCGTCTTAAAAGAAGGAGGTTTTCATGTATGCAGGAAGGATCGAGAATATTTTCCGATGCAGCATTTTGATATTCAGTCATTTTCTCCATGAGTATTATCCTTTCTGACTAAAAAAGTGGTCGAATGATTTTTTAATACCTTGATTATACAATAAATGTTAGAAAAAAGCTATTGTAAATTGAAAAAAATGTGATATAATGAATAGTAAAAAGAGGCCGACCACGCGAACGGATTTTTTATAGTTGTGAAATGTGTCGGCTTTTTGAACAAATAGCTTAGTCTATTTGGGAAATAGTCGGTAAATTTTTAAAAAATAAAAATGACAAGGAGAACGGGAAGTATGATTAAGAGAGCCAACGAAATGAGCGTAACACTGGAGCCACATTTAAAAGGAGGCGACGGTACAACCAGAGTGGTAAACATTCTGGAGCCAAATGAGATGCACGGAACAGGAAGACTGTTTGGCATCAGCATCATCCCTGTAGGCGGTTCTATTGGACAGCATACACATGCAGGGGATTTCGAGACATATTATATTTTAAAAGGAAAAGCTGAAGTTAATGACAATGGCAATATTCAGGAATTGGGCCCTGGCGATATGACACACTGCAAGGACGGAGATTTCCACTCTATCAGAAATATTGGAGATATTGATCTGGAGTATGTGGCAGTAATTCTTTACAGCGAGACAAAGAAAGAAGAGGCCAACTAGTCATTTTTACATAAGTTTTGGAGTAAAGATGATTTTAGATAAAACTTTAAAGAAAAGGAAGGTAGAAAATCATGGGATATCCAAGTGACATTTTATCAACAAGAGCTATTATTAAACCAGGTAAGTTCGTAGTAATTCCTCCAGAGGGATTAGTAAATAATGTAATTCCAGGAATTGAGGGATGTAAAGTAAGTATTATCGCTTCTCCAAAGTACGGCGCAAGCTTTGTACAGTATTTAGTTGTAGCAGAGCCAAACGGCGGCACAACAAAGAAATTCGGCACAGAAGCTAACATTGAAACATTTATGTTTATTGCAGAGGGACATGGAAGCTTTACAGTAGACGGAAAAGAATATGACGCTCCACAGGGCGCTTATATTTACGCTCCTGCAGGTGTTGGTCTGGAATTTAAGAATACAGGTTCTGAGCCAATGAAGGCAGTTCTGTACAAACAGGTTTACATTCCGGCAGAAGGCGTTGGCGAGCCATACGTTTACTTTGGAAATGTAAATGAAATTGAGTATGCATACTATGACAACATGGAAAATGTATTTATTAAGGATCTGCTTCCAGTAGATAAGGCATTTGACATGAACATGCACATTCTTTCCTTTGCTCCAGGCGGATGCCATCCATTTGTTGAGACTCACGTTCAGGAACATGGTATGTACATCCTGGAAGGCGAAGGCGTTTACCTGTTAGATGATGAGTGGAAGATGATCAAGAAAGATGATTTTGTATGGTTTGGAGCTTATTGCCCACAGGCTGCTTACGGCTGCGGCAGAACAAACTTTACATATATTTACTCAAAAGACTGCAACAGAGACGTTGAACTGTAATCTCTGGGAAAATATTTTTATAAGATACGGCATAGTCGGCTTTGGCTATGCCGTTTTTTGCGCCAGCTTTTCTGGCTTATAAAATTGTGATAAAATGGGAAACGAAATGTTAGATTTAAAACTGAATAAAGGCATAAATTGAAATTCTGGAGGTGATCAGCAGGTGGAGGATGAATTTAAGAGACTGGACTGTATATTAAAAAAGCCGTGTTATGTTATTGACTTTTTACCCCAAAGAGTTGAGAAGGCTGCCAACAGGCATTTTTTTGATGTGGAGTATTACTTGCTTAATAGCCAAAAACGCTTTGAAATGAAAAATAAATATGTCAATATTATATTAAAAATGATGTGTTATTACCATGCCTCTATTTTGTGGAATGGGTGGAACCACAATCCCAAGCCTGAGGATATCAATAACGCTGTCAGTGAGATTATGGAAAACCACTCCGGCACCTTAAACATATTGTTTTCAGAGGAAGACGTGTTGCTGGTTTTTGAATGGGATTGTCTGAACCTGACTGTTTATAATCTGTCGGAAAATATGAAAGAGATCACAGAGAAAATAGCTCTGTCCGAGGGATTTTTTTGCTGGAAGGGTACAAATTAAGGAAGTCAAATAAATATGTAAGATCATTCATTATTTGGACATAATATAGGGATGATTTTATTAGAGAAAATAATCGAACAAATGTTTGAAAAGTAAAAGGAACTGTGATATAATGTGAATACTTAAAATTCTGCAGGTTTTGGCAGGTATATTGGCTGCAGACTTTTGGAATACCAATTAGCCGGCAGGCAATACAGCCGGAAAATGTTAAGCAGATTGAAAGGAATTTACAATGGCTAAGCAATATATAAAAATACGTGGTGCCAATGAGCACAACTTGAAAAATGTTTCAGTAGATATTCCCAGAAACCAGCTGGTTGTATTAACCGGCCTCAGCGGCTCGGGCAAGTCTTCTCTGGCTTTTGACACTATTTATGCAGAGGGGCAGCGCAGATATATGGAATCCCTGTCCTCCTACGCCCGCCAGTTTTTAGGGCAGATGGAAAAGCCGGATGTGGAAAACATAGAAGGTCTTTCTCCCGCTATTTCTATTGACCAGAAGTCGACTAACAGAAATCCCAGATCTACAGTAGGAACAGTTACAGAGATTTACGATTATATGAGACTGCTTTATGCCAGGATCGGGATTCCCCACTGTCCAAAGTGCGGCAGAGCAATTAAAAAGCAGACTGTGGACCAGATGGTAGATCAGATTATGGAGATGCCGGAGCGGACAAAGATTCAGCTGTTGGCGCCTGTAGTGCGGGGCAGAAAGGGAGAGCATGTAAAGGTTTTGGAAAATGCCAGAAGAAGCGGCTATGTGCGTGTGAGAATCGACGGCAATTTATATGAGCTTTCTGAGGAAATTAAGCTGGATAAAAATATTAAGCATAATATAGAAATAGTGGTGGACCGTTTGATTGTGAAGGACGGAATACAAAAAAGGTTGACTGACTCTATTGAGACTGTAATGAATTTATCCAGCGGACTGATGATGGTGGATGTTTCAGATGGGGAGACTATTAATTTCAGCCAGAATTTTGCCTGCCCGGATTGCGGTATCAGTGTGGACGAGGTGGAGCCTAGAAGCTTTTCTTTTAACAATCCGTTTGGAGCCTGCCCCGAGTGTTTCGGTCTGGGATATAAGATGGAATTTGATGAGGATTTGATGATTCCAGATAAAACGTTAAGCATCAATCAGGGGGCAATTACTGTATTAGGCTGGCAGTCATGTACTGATAAGGGAAGCTTTACAAGAGCTATTTTGGACGCTTTGTGCAGAGAATATAATTTTGATTTGGACACGCCTTTTCAGGACTATCCCAAAAAGATTCACGATGTGCTGATTCACGGTACTGACGGAAAGGAATTAAAAGTATATTATAAGGGACAAAGGGGCGAGGGAGTTTACGATGTGGCATTTGAAGGGCTTCTGAAAAATGTGGCCCGCCGGTACAGGGAGACGTTTTCCGAAAACTCTAAAGCAGAATATGAAACATTTATGAGAATTACTCCTTGTCCTGCCTGTGGAGGAAAAAGGCTGAAAAAGGAATCTCTTGCAGTTACTGTAGGAGATAAAAATATTTTTGATGCCACTGATATGTCCATTGTGAAATTCCGTCAGTTTATGGACAATCTGCAGCTGACAGATATGCAGCTGGCTATTGGCGCTCAGATTTTAAAAGAAATCAGAGCCAGAGTCAGTTTTCTTATAGATGTAGGGTTGGATTATTTGTCTCTGTCCAGGGCAACGGGAACGTTGTCTGGCGGGGAGGCTCAGAGAATCCGTCTTGCCACTCAGATCGGCTCTGGCCTTGTAGGGGTAGCTTACATTTTAGACGAGCCAAGTATTGGACTTCATCAGAGAGACAATGATAAGCTTTTAAAAACTTTGCTTCATTTAAGGGATTTAGGAAACAGCGTGCTTGTAGTTGAGCATGACGAGGACACTATGATGGCCGCCGACTGTATTGTGGATATCGGACCTGGAGCAGGCGAACATGGTGGAAATGTTGTAGCTGTGGGCACTGCTAAGCAGATTATGAAGTGTAAGGATTCTATTACTGGAGCTTATTTAAGCGGCAGGATTCAGATTCCTGTGCCTAAGGAGAGAAGACAGCCATCTGGCTTTATTACAGTGAAGGGGGCTTGTGAAAACAACCTGAAAAATATTGACGTGAAGATTCCTTTAGGGATTATGACCTGCGTCACAGGTGTTTCAGGCTCTGGAAAGTCATCTCTTGTAAATGAAATTCTTTATAAAGCTTTAGCAAAGAAGCTGAACAGGGCCAGAACGATTCCCGGAAAGCATAAGTGTATAGAAGGAGTAGAGCAGCTGGACAAGATTATTGCTATTGATCAGTCTCCTATTGGCCGTACCCCAAGATCTAATCCCGCCACCTATACAGGAGTATTTGATATGATCCGGGATCTGTTTGCTTCCACAACAGATGCCAAGGCCAAAGGATATCAGAAGGGAAGATTCAGTTTTAATGTAAAAGGCGGCCGGTGCGAAGCCTGCAGCGGAGACGGTATTATAAAAATCGAGATGCATTTCCTTCCGGATGTGTATGTGCCATGCGAGGTATGCGGCGGAAAACGATATAACAGGGAAACCCTGGAAGTAAAATATAAGGGAAAAAGTATTTATGACGTGCTGAACATGACTGTGGAGGAAGCTTTAAAGTTCTTTGAGAACGTTCCTTCTATTTACAGAAAGATCGCTACATTAAATGACGTAGGACTTTCTTATATCCGTTTGGGACAGCCTTCCACAGAGCTGTCAGGAGGAGAGGCCCAGAGAATTAAGCTGGCTACGGAGCTGAGCAAAAGAGGTACGGGAAAGACTATTTACATTTTAGACGAGCCTACTACAGGCCTGCATTTTGCAGATGTACACAAGCTGATTGAAATTCTCCGTCGGCTTTCAGACGGGGGCAATACAGTTGTAGTAATTGAACACAATTTAGATGTAATTAAAACAGCAGATTATATTATAGATATTGGTCCTGAAGGAGGAGATAAAGGGGGAACTGTAATTGCCCAGGGAACTCCTGAGGAAGTATCGGAAAGCCCGGTTTCTTATACCGGCAGGTATATTAAAAAATATCTTCAGGATAAGGAAAAACTGAAAACCGAGGATTAATTTCAGCAGGAGATTATGACAGTAAAAATCATATCCGCTCTCTGATCTTTGTGAAAAACAGGGAATCAGAAAAATTAGAACAGGAAATCCTTGTCATTCTGAAAATCCTATTTTATAATGGGAAAGCAGGTTTTTGCCGGGGTGATTTTTGTACGTCAATGAAAGATCAGCCGGAGTATGGGAAGATAATATGGCCTAAGGATCAGACATATTGTTCTGGTGGTTGATTTTTTACCGGCAAAAGCGAAACAGACATAAGAGTATGAGACAAAGGAGGCTTCCCATGAAGCGAGAGATGATTATTGTACTGGACTTTGGTGGTCAGTACAATCAGTTAATTGCCAGACGTGTGAGAGAGTGCAATGTTTACTGTGAAGTACATCCTTACAATATAGGATTGGATAAAATTAAGGAGATGGAGCCTAAGGGTATTATTTTTACCGGAGGCCCAAACAGCGTTTATGGGGAAGATTCTCCAAGATGTTCAAAGGAAATATTTGATTTAGGGATTCCAGTATTGGGAATCTGTTACGGTTCACAGCTGATGAGTTATCTTTTAGGGGGAACAGTAAAAACTGCCCCTGTAAGTGAATTTGGCCATACAGAGGTACAGGTAGAGCCTTCTGCAAAGCTTTTCCAGGAGGTTTCCCCGGAAACTGTGTGCTGGATGAGCCACACAGATTACATTGAGACAGTTCCGGAAGGTTTCCGCATTACAGGCCATACCTTAGTTTGCCCTGTAGCAGCTATGGAATGTGAAGCAAGAAATTTATATGCCGTTCAGTTCCACCCGGAGGTAGCCCATACAAAAGAAGGCATGAAAATGCTGTCTAATTTTGTCTATAATGTGTGCGGCTGCGTCGGCGATTGGAAGATGGATTCTTTTGTAGAATCTTCTATTAAAGAAATACGGGAAAAAGTCGGAACAGGTCGTGTGCTCTGCGCCCTTTCAGGCGGAGTGGATTCTTCAGTGGCAGCAGTGCTGCTTTCTAAAGCAGTGGGCAAGCAGCTGACATGTGTATTTGTAGATCATGGCCTGCTGAGAAAAAATGAAGGCGACGAGGTGGAAGCTGTATTTGGCCCAGAAGGCCATTATGATTTAAACTTTATCCGCGTCAATGCCCAGGACCGTTTTTATGCCAAGCTGGCTGGAGTAGAAGAACCGGAGGCAAAGCGCAAAATTATTGGAGAAGAGTTTATTCGTGTATTTGAGGAGGAAGCAAAGAAAATTGGCTCTGTAGACTTCCTGGTTCAGGGAACGATTTACCCAGATGTTATTGAATCAGGTCTGGGCAAATCTGCAGTTATTAAATCCCACCACAATGTAGGAGGACTTCCTGACTGCGTAGATTTTAAAGAAATTATTGAGCCTTTGCGCCTGCTGTTTAAGGACGAGGTGCGCAGGGCAGGACTGGAGCTGGGAATACCAGAATACCTGGTATACAGACAGCCTTTCCCAGGCCCAGGCTTAGGCGTGCGTATTATCGGTGAAGTCACCGCAGAAAAAGTAAAAATCGTCCAGGAAGCAGATGCAATTTACCGGGAAGAAATCGTCAAGGCAGGAGTTGACAAAAGCTTAGGCCAGTACTTTGCAGCGTTAACTAACATGCGTTCCGTCGGCTGCATGGGAGACGGCCGCACCTACGATTATGCCATCGCTCTTCGCGCAGTGCTGACCTCTGACTTTATGACCGCCGAGTCAGCAGAACTGCCGTGGGAGGTCTTAGGCAAAGTAACGAACAGAATCGTTAATGAAGTAAAGGGAATAAACAGAGTGTTATATGATTGTACAGGGAAGCCCCCTGCGACGATTGAGTTTGAGTAAAATAAAGGTCGTAAAAACCCAATGTTTATGTGAAGCGTAAGTAAATTTACTTAATAATCGGCAACGATTTGGCGACAGTTCAGGTATCACTTATTAGATAATAGAATACTTTAATAGCAAAAAAACTTACTGATTTTCAGAAATGAAGCTGAAAGTCGGTAAGGTTTTTTGTGTTGATAATGAGCTGGGCGAAAGATAGAAAGCGATAGCTTGGCAGATTTCATT